>DGKJ01000102.1 GCA_002387735.1 Bacteriovoracaceae bacterium UBA4573
CAAATCAATCGCATCGACACACGCAATTCTCGCCCCGTCACCTATGCGGTTCTTGAAAATTCTCGATTCAATGCCCCGAGCCGGAGTTTTATTTTCGAACATACTCGGCCAACTTTCGCTTTATCTCGACGACTTCGACGAAGCTTCGAAACGACCGTGGGTTTTGAATCCAGGGGCGATCGAAACTTTGTTGGAAAACCGTACTTGGGCGAGTTTCCACGACCGCCTTTCGGGCCCGGGAAACGTCCTGCTTGAGGAATTCGTTTCAGAAGCAGGAGCGCTGTCGAACGACGTTCTTGCGTCGTTCTTTTTCACTCAAGCACCCAAAGGGTTGGCCGATCACGACTGTTTGCTTTTCCCCAAGGCTCGAAACGTTCAGTATTGGGCATGGGAATTAACACCCGGGCGTTTTCATCTGATTGAAGGATTAAAGAATAAGGCAAACGGAGCCCTGTAAAAACCGATTGGGAACGACTCGTTTTTTCACCTTGGGCCCATTTCTACTGAGCGTCTCTTCCACCTTCGACACCAACTGCCACGGCGGCGTCCTCTCTGGGCGGGGCATGTATTCTCGCCGACTGAAATGCTGCGGCATATTTTACGCAAAGCTCTTTTGATTTTTCGTAGGCTTCGTCGAATGCAGTCCTCGCTCTGTCGCAATAGTCGGAGTTGTGTTCTGGGTGAAGTGCGTCTGCGGAACGGCAGGCCACATGCCCAGTATAATTTTTATAAAGATTGAGATTCGGGTAATCGACGCCAAACTTGTGCCGAACAATCGCCCCCTTGGGAGCATTAGAGTCAGTTCTGCAATTTCGGTAATCAACCGTTCGTTCCATTTCGAGATTATTGTTTATCGGCTGCTCGATCACGACGGCCACTGGGCAACCTTTGGCGCCGTCCATGAGCACGATTCTTTTTTCGCGAATTTTCTCGTTTTCGTACAAACACCCTTTCAACGTGACTTCATAACCTTGTTTGCCTTCAAGGTATTTTGCATCGACAACCGATCGCCCACCTGGGTTTAGTTTTCGAATTGAAGCTGAGAACACTTCTTTGGGTCCTTTGCATTTTTTAGCGGCTCGGAGACTTTTTTTGGTGAGCGCGGACTCGTCGACTCCTATACCTTTTACGTTGCCGGCTATGTAGTATTTGTCGGAATATCCGAAACTCTTATTTCCCTCTTCTTTAAAATCGAGATTATTCCGGGAACCCAGGCCTTCGAATTTCACACCAAGCTTTTTGCTCTCATCCTGAATGAGCTTTTCGACTGAGTCGCGGCAGAGTCCTGGAATTTCGAGTTTTGCAAAAGCAGAGTTTTCGAGCATCAAAACAGCCGCAAGCACTACAAAAAGGAGTCTCATGGAGAGTAACCTTTCTACGAAATTTTTATTCGCTCTTCTTATCAATGTCTTTTGGATCGAAACTCAGTTCGATATTGATTTTCATTCGATTGTTTTCAAAAAACTTTTTGGCTTCGCCCGCAATGTCTATTTGCGACACAACTTGCGCGACTTCTTTGGCAAAAGCGCCCATAAATTCTTGTTTGGTTTTGGAGGCGTTATCGATGATCCCGCTCCATAACTCTTTAGGCAATTTGATTTCACCCAGTACGTTGCGAATCGTTTCTTCAGTTAGGAATATCGTTCCAACGCCCGTCATGACGACTTTTTTCATCGTCTCTTTCAGATTTTCTTTCATTGCGTCCGAAAGACCGCTGCGTTTTTCCTCAGCCATGAGACCTCTTTTCGAAGCTCTCCATCATCCGCGGGAGCATGTTTTTTACAAGTCCGTTTAAGATCATACCGGGCACAAAAATCTTGAATTCAAGCGCTAACCGATAAGTCACACTGACGCGCCCAGACCCCAGGTCTTTGATCGTCCAACCACCATCGTTGGCCTTCATCACGTTGCTTTCTACGAGCTGCCAGGTCATCTCTTTTTCGGGCACTTCGACGTGATCGAGCGTATAGGTGATCGTCTTTCCTAGTAGTTCTATATTGTACTGCACTCGCGCATTTCCGCCAGCCCGAGATAAAACTTGAACTGATTTTACACCATCGACGAACTGCGAATAACCTTCGTAATTGGTAATGGTTTTCCAAAGCGCGGCGGCGGAGACGTTCATCTCCATTGTTTTTGAGGCTTCTGCCATGACTTGATTCCCTTAGTATTCGAAACGAGGTTTGCGATCGAAGTGGTGTTCGGCTTCAATATAGCGGCTAGTTCCGCTCTCAGAGCGCATGACCACTGAATGAGTAATCGCCCCTCCTCCCAAAAATCGCACTCCGTCGAGAAACGCGCCCTGGGTCACGCCCGTGGCGCAGAACATGACATTCCCCTTGGCAAGTTCATTGATCTTGTAAACTCGATGAATGTCTTGAATGCCCATGCGGCGTGCGCGTTCGATTTCATCGTTGTTCCGAGGCTTCAAACGCCCCTGAAAGTCCCCTCCCACACAGCGCAGTGCGGCAGCGGCAATAACGCCTTCGGGTGCTCCTCCGGTGCCCATTAAGACATCTACGCCCGACTCGGGTTTACAGGTCGCAATGGCCGCTGATACGTCACCGTCGCCGATCAGCCAAATGCGGCACCCTGCTCTTCGAACCTCCGAAATTAAATCGGCATGACGCGGACGATCGAGAATAATAACAGTCAAATCCTGAAGCTCTTTCTTCTTGGCTTTTGCAATTTCGCGAAGGTTTTCAGTGGGCGAACGATCCAGATCAATCGCACCTCGAGCGTCAGACCCGACTGCGATTTTTTCCATGTAGGTGTCAGGGGCGTGCAAGAAGTTGCCTTCTTCAGCAATGGCGATCACGGCAATGCTATTGTTCCCCCCCCGAGCGCAGATCGTAGTGCCTTCAAGTGGATCCAACGCCAGATCCAACCCCGGACCGGAACCTGTTCCAACTTTTTCTCCAATATAAAGCATTGGGGCTTCGTCTCGTTCACCTTCACCAATGACAACCGTACCGTTGAAGTCGACCGAATTGAGCATTCGGCGCATAGCATCTACCGCTGCTTGGTCCGCCGCTTTTTCGTCGCCCCGGCCCATGTGACGCGCAGCGGCTAATGCTGCCATTTCGGTTACTCGAACGAATTCCATCGCAAAATTTCTGTGCATACAAATCTCCGTGGCCGAACTTTTACGCAGGAGAGCGAATTTTGCAACTGCCAATACAGTGCAAGGTTCGGAAACAGGTCTGCCATTGTCACTGAGGTGGTTTTTTATTGAAAGCGAGCCAATAAGTCTTGTTTCAACAGCGGCTCTAGCGGCGCGGACTCGAGAATTCCTTTGGCCCAACGCACTTTCACAGGATCCACGGCACCGTCCATTTCAAGCGAGACGGACTCGAGTTTTACAGGCTCTTCTGCGATTAAGGTGGCTTCGCGTTCCTTTTCCCCAATCGACTGACACACTCCCGTGGCCATAAGATCCGAGTGTTCAGTCCAACTCCAATAGGAGTTCGAAAAAAACACCTCCGCTTTGGCGATTTTACCTTCACCGTTGAGGCGCAACAACACGTCGGTGTTGCAAACTCCATGGTACCAGTAATCTGCCAAGGGCAAATGTTCGCGCACTAAATGAAGACTTTGCCCCAAACGCTTAGGGCTCAACGCTTTTTCGAGCACCGATCGCGCGTAGGTAGAGACACTCTCTAACCGCAAGGCTGCGCGATCGCCATAATAGCCAAGCAACCTAGTGGTGACTTCGATGCTTTCTGGATGAATATTAAGTACGCCCGACATCAAGGAACCCGCTGGCCAATATTGTTCATCGCTTCGAATCGAAAGGCCGTTCATGCTGAGATCGTAGACCGGAAAAGTTTTTCCGGTTTTGATTTCGCGAAATTGCTCTCGACTCAATAAAAAACGCGGGTGCCGACGTCGTTCAACTAAACGCAAATTTGCTCGGTCCGTCGCGTCAGTCTGCGACTTTGTATTTGTTGACGCAGAACTATTTTTCTTGGCTCCGCCCTTCGTCTTTCGCGTCGTTTTCTTCTTTTCGGTCATCGAGGTTTATCTTTTTTTGAGTTCCCGTAAGATCTAGAGTCGCTTTTTCTGATACTCCTCTTCAATGTAACCGCGGAATCTACCCGTTGCAACGTCAATCACCACCTCCGCTACCGTGGGCAAAACTCGCGCGACTAAACCACCGAATTTGGAACGGGCATTTTTGAGTTCTCCTTTTCCGATAATCAGTGTTTTACCGGACTCTTCCCACAAATAGGTTCGGATGCGCATTCCTTTGAGATCACCTTTAATGATCGTGAAATGCACTTCATCCCAAAGTCGATCATCCATTTTTAACCACGAGTGCATCGTGAGTCCGCCGGCCTCACCAATTATTTCCGCGGTTTTGGTGCGTGGGTCGTAGGTTAATTTTTTAATCGCATCGGTGAGTCGGGCGTAAAAATTTGGATCCACCACATGGGGCCGCGCGAAACGCAAGGGGGTCCGCACGAGAGTCGACGAAAGAAACGTAAAATCATCGGAATCATTCCAGTTGGCGTTAGTTACTGAGGCGCTGCCTTCACGAACCCTTTTTAGAGTCTTTTCCTTCACAAGACTCTCTGGGGTCGGTTTGTGTTTCGACCAGAGGATGCCAGTGGCATCCACCCGAACAGGCGCACCCACTAGGACTACCAACCATACCAGGGTTAACCACTGCTTAGGCCCACTCTGAGCTTGCATTAGAAGACCTCGACTATTGATTGTACGCGGAGTATGCTCTTGAGCAAGATCATGACGACATCGAACACTGAAAACAATTCGCAGGCTGGCAATATTCCGGACGCTCCCGATCAAGGCTATGACAATTTACCGAATCGCATCACGGCCCTACGTATCGCGTTTGTGCCGTTAGTGGTTTTTTTTCTAACGAAAGACTCGCCGCTCTATGGTTTTATAGCCGCTCTTTTATTTGGGGTTGCCGCGATTACCGATTATTTCGACGGGTACTACGCGCGAACTCGAAAACTGGTCACTGTACTAGGAAAATTGTTAGATCCTCTGGCCGACAAGTTCCTTGTAGTGAGCTGTTTGATCATGCTCATGCACTTGGATCGCATTCACCCCTATGTCGTCATCCTCTTGATTTGCCGTGAGTTAGCCATTACTGGCCTGCGAGCTATTGCATCGGCCGAAGGAATCGTGATCGCTGCCAGCAATCTGGCAAAATGGAAAACCGTGACCCAAATGATCGCCATTCCAATGTTGATGCTGCACGAAACATACTTGCATGTTCCAATGCAGTTGCTGGGTACTGTTTTCACGTACCTTTCACTTTTGATTTCGCTCTGGTCGGCGAAGGATTATATCGTCGATTTCTTTAAAACTACCCGCGCGATGGCCCGCGAAAAACGTGAAGGAAAACGAGCAAGGCGTCTGGCTAAGCGCGCGGAACGCTTACAAAAACTTATGGAAAAGGACCCCAAACTCGCCGAAGTCATTCGCAAAGCCGCTAAAGACGTTTCCTAGTTTTTTTGCCCCCCCTCTTGAAAATCGTGCGTCGACTGTTTAGCGTCCTCCTGGGGACCGGGGGATAATGCAAAAAACCTTACCATTTCAACTTCGGCGGCTATCGAAATTCTTGTTGTGCGCCATCTTGGTTGCGAATTTCACGCTGCCTGCGCAAGCTCATTCTGGTAGTGGTCCGTTCTGTAGTGAAGTACTTTCGTCTGCGAAAAATCGTCTTTTTGAAGAGTTAAAGAAAACGTTTAACGTCAAACCGGGTGGCAAACTGGGTTGGAATGCGGCTCGCATCGCCGGCACCCCTTTTCGGCTGGTGTTTTACCCTGTGGCTGGTCCATTTAAGGCCGGGTCAAAAACTTATTCGCATTTCAAATCGAAAAAATCTGCGAAAAGCGCGTGGAAGGTTTTCTTCCAAGTCTTGCGCGAAGACTATGTGTTGATAGCCGGGTTTTTGTTGCTGATCCAACTTAATGATGACGAAATTATTATGTCCTATGTTTTTGACGAATCTAGCCCAGAGTTCGACCAGGGTGATCCCGACGGACTGCTCGTTGTCGTCAACACGATGCAAAGCTCGGATCTGGGTCACCGATTCGTAAAAAGCTTAGTCGACACAAAATACGGTCATTTCAAAAACCGTAAGTACATCGAAGTATCTTCCTACGAAGATTTCTTGAGTCAGGTTGAAGCGATCGCGGCCACCCATGGCCCGATAACACGCCTCGACCTCGTCGGTCACGGCAATGAGGGAGCGATTTATTTTGGTAGCCAAAACATGACCGCTTTCGACTTTGCGAAAACCAGAATGTTAGAAGGTGTTTTCGCAAAAGATGCACAGGTTCGCATGAGCACATGCTTTTCTGGTCGTGGAAAAAATGGCGACGAACTATTGAACTCGATGGCCATCCGCCTGCTAGACGAAGGCGGCACGATGTACGCCGCCACCACGGCCTATTATCCTACTGACCAGGCGCCCTTCATGCTGGGGCTCGGCAACAGCTCGCGTAACGTGTTTCGTTTCGTCGCCAAAGGACCAGCGGCTCTCGATGTTTTATTGGAGCGTCACCTCGGAATCAGCCATTTCGGACTTTCCAGTTATTCGGGACAACCTAAGACTGAACGAACGGAACCCAAAGTTAAACGACGCGACTATGAGCCACGCGCAAAATGGCTTAAGAACGCACTAGAACCTGCCTGGTTACTTCCCCGTACCCTACGGGCGATTGATCAAACCCTACCGAACGCGAAATAAAATACAGAGGTCGGCGCCGCACTTCGTCGAAGACGCGTCCCAAATACTCGCCGATCACGCCGATTGCCAACAACTGAACCCCCCCGAGAAATAACACAACGATCATGAGTGACGTCCACCCATGAATCGTTTTCTCGGTGCCGAACTTTAAATAGAGCGTGTAAAGAATTCCGAGAAAAGCGCAGGCTGCACTGGCCACGCCCACATAGGTGGCAATCTGCAAAGGAAACATAGAAAACGACGTCACGCCATCTAGGGCAAATTTCAGCATCTTCTTAAACGGATAGTGGGTTTGCCCGTGTTTGCGTTCCGCCCGATCGTAAGGCACCCCCACTTGTTTATATCCGATCCAACTCACAAGACCGCGAATAAAACGGTGGCGTTCCCGAAGCTTTAAGAACGCATCGGCGGCTCGGCGATCCATGAGGCGAAAATCTCCAGTGTCGACTGGAATGTCGAACTGCGTGATTCGGCGAATAATTCGGTAAAATAACTTGGCAGTCCAGAGTTTAAACTTCGTCTCCCCGGCGCGAGAACGGCGCACGGCATAGACCACTTCAAAACCTTCACGCCACTTTTGAATGAACTCTAAAATAACCTCGGGTGGATCCTGCAAATCTGCGTCCATGACGGTGACCGTATCGCCGCTGGCCCACTCAAGCCCAGCTGTGATGGCGACTTGATGACCAAAGTTTCGGGAAAGATGTAATACTTTAAAGCGGTTGTCGCGAGTCGCAATCTCGTCGAGTTTTTCAAGCGAACCATCTTTACTACCGTCGTTTACTAAAATTATTTCGGCGTCATCGCTCGAAGAATCAACAATTTGATCAGCCACCTCCTTCATGCGTAAAAATAGTTCTTCAAGGCCGTCTCGTTCATTGAACACTGGAATCACGATGGAGTGTCTGGGCATGGGGTTATTCTATTGAGCCTGAAAGCGAAACTCAAGCTTCGTGAAAAACGAAAAATTCCGATCAAGCGGGGTGCCCGTCTGAGGGTGGTCGATGTAAACCACCTTGGGAATCACTTTGATCTCCTCGAGCCGAACACCGTGTCGATGGCGGTGTTGGTTCTTATAGGCCGTAAACCGAGCATAGGTCTCGACATAAACGCGAAACTCTCCGAAATCGAGCAGTGCGGGCTCGAAAACCATTCGGGCACTGGCCTCCGTGGATCCACGCAACAAGTGGCGAAGCTCTAGCGCCGAGGAGTGCCGATAGAATCGATCAGAACCAAACGACAAATAGGAGCTCCCGTCATAGTAAGTGAGGTCCTCAATTGCGATCGGAGCTACAGACAAGCTCACACCCGACTTTCGATTCGGACGATAGGTGTAGCGCAGGCCGGCCGCACCACCCTTGGATTTTACGCCAAGCTGATTATCGAAAACCACGGTTTCCCAAATATCGAGATAAAGCGCGAACTGCGAGGGTAGGACTTTTCGGTAGTTTCGCACTGCCTGGAAATGAAAATCCCCCATTCGTGCAAAATTGCGATCCGTACTTATGTGGAATTCTCGCGCATAGGCGTTGAAGTACGCGAAGATTTGTTCCAAGACATATCGTTCGTAGCTAAACACCCTCGGACGGCGCTGTTTTTTTTTGGTACGAAAAGCTCGGACCGCAAAAGTTCGCGGTTCCAACCGAACTGAGTTGTTTTGAGTTCGCAAATGTTCGGCATAGCGATCGTCAAACTCACTGTTCAACTCGATTGTTTGAGAATGAGCGGTGGCTGCAAGAACAATCCAACTCAAAAACCCCCAACACATCACGCGAACGCAGTTCCGCCGCCGCAGGTTCATCGCTCCAAATCTATCGAACTAAAACCGAGAACACAAATGTGTCGTAGGGCGAAGGCCAAAGACTACTAGTGTGAGCCGAGTCGATTTTTTTTTCGATTACTCGTAGTCCATGTGCGGCATACACCTCCCGGGCGATCTCTGCTTCCCATGCCCCTTGATGGGCACTCAACACTCTAGCCTCCGTAAAACGTTGCGACTCATTCACAATTTTTGCCACGAGGGCGCTGAAATCTGAATATTTGCTGGGCAGCCCCCAACCATGGCACGGCCCGCACGACACGAACGGAAAAAATACGGTCCATAGGATCGTGTCCCCACGGAATAGTTCCTCAAGTGACACTTTAAGAAAGTCGCCAGTGATAGCGGTCCCTCCTACCGCCGCTCCGTGAGCGGCTGCGTAGTCCATGCGGCGCCACAGATTCAAATAGCGGCGGAACCCGTCGAGCTCTAGCCCGAAGAGTTGCGCCCGCGGGAAAGATCGCCGCAAAGCTCTCACATACGACCAGTTGCGACAGCCAACATCACACACAATCTGAGGGGGTTGAACGCCCGGAACCGAAATAGCATCTAGAAGTATCTGGTAGAATGCAATTTCTGGGTTCGCCGCGACTTCCTGCGACACCGCTGGCAACCCCGAGCGCAGCTTGAGTTGCCCTATTGCGCGCCGTCGTAATTGAAAAGCGAAATCTCGAAATGTATCGAACATGCATTCATGTTATTTCAGCGAAAACCGAAACGGAATGCGAAAACGAATTTCGCGTTCTGAACCCTCAAATCGCGCGAATCGCCACTTCTGTACCGTTGATAACGAAACCGAATCGAGCAGTTCACTTCCGGAGGATTCTACTAGCGCGGCACTGAGGAGACGCCCTCCCGAACCTTCTACCAAAACTTCCACGATCGCTCGGCCTTCCTCGCCCCGCAACTGAGCTAGACGCGGGTATACCGGCGCGACGTTTTGTTGAACGCTCCACCTCATATACTGTTCGACACTCATTGAGGTACCGTCGCCACCGTCGTCTTTGGATATACGAACCTCAGGTATTTTCTGAACTTGCTCCTCATCTGCTCCAGAGGGCTCCGTTCGTTTGGTCGACGCGCCGGGGTTTAGCGATTGTTTTGTTAAATCTGCTTTCGCTTTTTTTGCCGCTAGCGGCCGAAGCTCCCCCGCCCTGCTAGGCGAACCAATGCGAACCATCTCAACCAGTACTTCAACCTGAGGGTCAGCTCGCTTTGACACCGGACACCAGCGCTCAGCCCAAGGGCAAAGGGAGAGTCCGAAAAAAAATAAAAATGCGGCGTGAACAAAAATTGAAATCGCAAAAAATTTTAACATCACAACGCTAGACTCGTGGTGAACCAATAACTACGTCCCGCGATCGGGTACCCAGGATGGTCGAATCCGCTTTCCTCAAAAATATTGGCGGCCCGTACCGCCATCTCTAGGGGCCCGGACTGCAATGCTAATCTCACGTGAGTTTGAGCAATCGGACTAATCGTGTCCACTCCCGTTCGTCCGGTCCAGCGTTTTCCCCAGACCGACTCTTCGAGCGACAAAAACAGAAACCCGCTTCGAGCTTTCGGCAACAAAGTTAGCGCCCGCGCGAACGCTCCCAGATCGCACACTACCGACCCTAGTCCAATTACCCGGGGTTTATAGGCAAGATCTCGCCTGGTTTGAAAATCAAATGAGCGACTCACCGTTCCGGCGGCCCGCAGTCCAATAAAAGAGACGACGTTCCACTGTAGGTCATTTGACCAGGCGGTCACAAAAGCGTCGGCCGCATTGACGTACTGCGATCGAAAACTCGTGCCGTTAAAGACACTTTCAAAACTAATTCGATTGCGAATGCGGGCGTGCTGCACGAGCGAAAGAAACTGCACGCGCTCTGACTCGTGAGTGAACATGGCGGTCCACACACCGCTGCGCTCTAGCTTTAAAGAGTTATTCGGCAAGACTTCACCAAACGGCGTATGTTCGCCCGCAATTTGGGTGATTGTCGGATAGGCGTGCAAATACCCGTACGATGCAGTGAAGTGATTATCGCGCCCCAGACTCCAGGTCATCGCGGCAATTGCATCGCGGGTCGACGGCATTCGATTCGCAAGCTCTTGCCGCACCCAAGGGGCAAACGTGATTTCCGAAGTCAAATGGACTGGTACCGCAGCTGCTAGCCCCAAGATATTTCGATTTAAACGCCCGCTGTCGGCACGAACATAGTCGACGTGGTCGTCGACGGCAAAATGCAAATCGGCGCCCTTTCCAGTGGCTCCCCGCAATCGTTTTTCAACCGCCACTTTAGCGAAGCCCCCAAAAGTGCGGTTTTCATAAAGCGGTGGGTTCTTGATGGCTACTTTAGATAGGGAACCCGCCAACGCAACACTCGCGCCGCTCGATTTATTAAAAAATTCGGGATTACGCGCGGAAGCGCCAATGACCGAAAACAAATCTTCCTGGCGATCGCGCCCGGGAGCCTCAAGTGAACCGGGATTAGTGCGTGCATTGCCCGAGGCCAGACCAAACACATCAACGCCACTGGCGCCGTCGCGGTCAAAAACCCGCGACCAACGGGCGAGTGCGCCACCACCGGCCGAACTATTGTTGGCGCGTCGTTCGCGGGACCCGTTGCGATCATTTTTATACTCGTAATCGCCCTTGGTGTTGTGCCCGGTTATGGCGAAGGCCGCGGAATCGGAATTCGTCACTCGCTCGTAAACAGCAGATCCAAGAATGCTCTGATACGAACCGACGGTAAACGTGGAACCAAAGCGATTGCGAAGCCGGCGCGAAGCCTTGGTACGAAGATTCATGCGCCCACTCGTCGAGGCCAGCGTCTGCGACGCAGGATCGAGCGCCTGATGGTGCGGCAACCAGTACTCGACACTCTCAACTAAGGCACTGGGAACAAGAGAAAAATTAAAACCTACGCCGTTAGGGTCTACGATCGGCACACCGTCGATACTCACCGCAGTGGCCGCCGACGAAAGTCCGGTCGCCGTAATCACCGAACTCGCACTCCCAAAACCAGAGCGCGACCCACTTGTCAGCAGCGGAAGCTTACCAACCGTCTCACGCAACTCGGCATCTAGATTTGGCCGCTCCAATCGAATTTTCGAAGGATCGTGAGCAATCTGATCATTAAACCGAGGTCGATCGCGCTCGACCAACACGTCTCCCACTGTGGCGACGCCTTCGTTAGCACTCGCAACCACACTCAAGACTGAGAGAAAAACCAAAAAAGAGGCTAGAACCAAGCCTCGGAAGAAAACGGCCCTGAACTGCATGATCATCAGCCTATACGGGAATATTTTGCCGACAGTCAAGATCACTTCGAAGTGATTCAAAATAATTCGTGTTAACCTCTTTGGGTGAGCACCCTCAAAGCGGCTAAGGCCGCGGCTACACCGCCACCGATCTTTATTCGCGCGAACTTCAAGTTTCACGTTCTGGGGCAGGAGTTTAGCTTTTTAAATCAGGCAATTTCGGTGTTTGGGGTTAGCGCTCTCAAGTGGTCTTATTTCGAACCAATTAGTCGCGTGGGTGAATTGGTCTCAATTTCCGTCGACGTACTCGCTCGCGAACGCTTCAAATTTACCACCACGGGCTCGCTCATGGCCGAACAAACGGTCGACGCCAATATGCTTTCAATTCGTTTTCATTTACAGCCGCAGGACAAAGTAAAACTAGAACATGCGATCGCAGTCGAAGGTTTTTGCCCGACCAGTCACATGCGAAAATATCCCAGAATCCCTGCCGTACAGAAAATTTCAGACATGCCTCTGCGCGCCATTGCGCAGGTCGACGACAATGACCAAATGGTTTTTGACATCGCAAACCTCTCGCCAAACGGCATACTGCTCTACACCGAAAACCCTAAGGGAGGCATCTACCTGCCGGGAAATCGCGTACGAGGCCAAATCGAACCGCGAGGGAGCTACGCGGATTCAATCCACTTCGAAGGGATCGTGCGACGCACCTTCCAGGAACGCAACCTTGACTCTCAAAACCTGGCCCACTACCTGGGCGTGCGCTTTTCCCACATCCCACCAAGCCAGCAGGATCGGTTCGTCGATCTACTGCGTTCGGTGCTCCACGACATTAAGCAGCTCAATCGCAACTCCTAAACCTCAAGAATTACAGGTCTTTTTAATATTTGACTTTATTTGTCATATATTGATAATGGCCAGATGTTTTTTTGGAAGCTCCCCCTTTGGGCGGGGCCAACACTTTTTTTGATGTTTTTTTTAGGGCCCGCACCGGGGCTCTCGGCCAACCCCCAAGATTGTTCGGCCACCCTGTCGGAAATCGCAACGCTCGATCAAATTAATTGGGTGGGAAACGCGCGCCCCTCCGAGGCTCTCTTCCAAAACACCGCTCGTACTTTACCCAAGAGTCTGAACCCGTTAACAAGAGGTACTACTTTATACGCACTTCTCAGTTTTCAATCATTTAAAGCGGCGGCCGCATCGTCGAGTGAGATTAAAGTAGTCGGCACCCATCTTACCACCTCAATTGCGCGCCGGCCGGACGTCGTACAAAAGATTGAAGCCAACGGCGAATACGAATTTTCGCTGCTTGCGCACAGTGGTGAGACCACTCCCCCTCAGGAGGTTCTGCAATTTCGGGTACTAAGCGGCAAAACTGCGCATTTCACCGGAACCGTGTTTCGCGGAACCAGTAACCAAGTTCTAGCCGGACGCCGGCACGACGAGATCAATCTTTTGTTAAAACGAGCGGCAGGGAGCGAACACCCAATCGAGGAAATTGAACTGAATCACACTCACCCAATGTTTCAGTTCGTTGAAGTCTTAGCCCAACCACGCCCCCGATTTTTTATTACGCCTCTTTCGAATTCGGATTTGGCGCTCGCCGTTCGTTACTCCATCGACTACCCTGAAGTCGTTTTCACGATTAAGGCCATCACGCCGGGTGGTTTTTACTACAAAACGTCTTTTAAAAATGGTCGCACGCTCTAAAAAGCATGGATCTTGACCTCGAAGTTATAGACGGAACCGAAAATTGGTTTTAAACGTTTTCCGGTGAGTCGCAAGAGCGCGGGCGAACCGGTTCCTGATTTTTCGAAATCGGTAAACGAAGATCGCCGTAAATATGTACGTTATTTTTTAATCGCGGTGGGTAATATATCGGTTGTGTTGGCGTTGCTTGGCATTTTTTTGCCGCTGCTCCCGACGACGCCGTTTTTATTGCTCGCTGCCGCCTGTTTTGCTCGTTCGTCAGAGAAATTCTACACGCGTTTACTCACCAATCCGCTTTTCGGAAAATATATTCGCGATTGGGTTGAACATCGCCGCGTACCGGTTCGTACCAAAATCGTAGCAATAACTTTGATCGTTCTTACGATGGGAAGTTCGATTATATTTTTCGTACCCTACGTCTGGGCCAAGATCGCTGGCGCTTTATTCGGTTGTTCGATTATTATTTTGATTCTACGCCAACGGAGTCGCTAATTTCGACGAAATGCCGCACTGGTGGGCGATCGGCGCGAAAGTAGGTGGGCACCAACACCGGAAGTTGAATAGACCTTTTCTGTACGGCGCGAAAAGAGTTTCTCGTAAAACTCACCTCAATCTGCGCCCCACCGATATCTGCCAACCACTCCCCGATATCAAACGACTGCCACTGACCGCTGGTGCTTTTTCTAAAAATTCGAGTTTTTGTAAGGTCTCCGCCCACATGAATGGGTCTGCCTATAGCTGCCCAGTTTAGGTACCGTTCTAATACCGTCCCCAGATTGGCGGTGTAAAACACCCCGCCGTAAACTTCGGCGAGAAGTTGGACTCTAAAATCTTGGTTGGAGTACTCTTCGACGGCACGACCCTCGTGATACTGCATGCGACCAGCCGCCTGCAATCGCTGTTCTTCTTCTGTTAAAAATGGACCAGGTCTCCGTATGGCAATTGCAATTACCTGCGCTCGTTTATTTAAAGGAGTTCTTACGATTGCGGACTCAGACGTCGCATACTGAATTAACATGCCTGCCTGACCTGCGCCGGGGTCCATTAAAGTATCTTCGAAATCCAAACGGTTTAAATCGTTAGCGAATCGCGTACCCAAAATGGCACGATACTCCGGCAGCCCTCTTCCACTTTCGAATTTATTATTTTCAAGAATTTCTGATTGTTTCAGAAGCTCGGAACACATCTCTTGGTTTGGCATCTGCCTTGGTTCGGCCGTGTAGACTTCCTGCCACACCCGCGATGCCCGGACGTCGTCATGGGTGGCGGTTCGATACCCCCGTGGTGCCCCTAGACCTGCGTAAACGTCGAGTGCCAACAGTGCCAACAGATAACAAAGTGATTTCAAATATCGCTGCATTTCAAAACCCGCCGAATATTGCGCGCGGCATCATTAACCTGCCCATGGACTGAAATCAACGTCTTAGGGAGTTCATTCACTCTAGAAGACCCGCTATTTTCGCGGCCAAGCTCTCCCGCAACTCCCCAAGCTCGAGCCACCGCCCTTCGGCTTGCTCGACGGCTCGTTGTAACTCACCCAACTCCTTTACCCATTTCACTGCGTCGACGTGGCCCGACTGGGTGGCGAGTTCGTGATTGAGAATCTTCATTCGTTCCTGAGACGAAGCGATTTTTTTTTCCAGTTCGCCCTGCTCGCGTTCTGCTTTTCGGACGTCGCGTTCGAGCAGTTTTTTTTCTTCCTTGAAGTTGAATTTTTTTTCAGCCACTGACCCACTTGGAGCATTCCGTTCCATCGACGTTGCATTGGCACTAGACTCGGTCGGACTTGAAACTTTGTTTGAAGCCAGGCCCCCTTTTTGACAACTCCACACGTATTCGTCGTAAGTGCCTGGATAGTAGTCTACCCGTCCATCATGGATTTCGAGCACCTTGGTACCGATGCGGCTAATAAAACTACGATCGTGACTCACAACTACGACCGTGCCCTCGTAGGCCTGTAAACTCTGAGTGAGTGCTTCAACGGTTTGAAAATCTAAATGGTTGGTGGGTTCGTCGAGCAACAAACACGGCGAACGCTGGAGCAAAATCTGTCCAAGTGCTACGCGCGATTTTTCCCCACCCGACAAAACGGAAACCTTTTTTTGAACATCGGTACCAGAAAAAAGCAGCGAGCCCGCTAGGTCGAGTACTTGTTGGGGCAACACATCAATATGCGCCTTGGCGCTCATGGCTTGAACGACCGTTAGATTGGGGTTGAGCGCCTCGGCCACGTGTTGTGCGTAGTAGCCGATACTTACCTGGTAACCGTGATTCCCTCGGCCACGCAGTGGATCAAGGCGACCCGCTAGGGCTTTTAAAAAAGTCGACTTACCCGCTCCGTTCACACCCACCACCGCTAAGTGATCGCCGCGATTTAAACTAAATGAAATATTCCGCAACACCACCCGGTCGCCGTATCCTAAATCGGCCTCTTTCACTTCCAGAACTTGTTTTCCCGTAGGGGTCGGCGACGGAATTCGGACCTGTGCCGCGCTCGGCAGGGCTTTGATTTCAATTTTTTCCAAACGATCTAAACTTTTTAACCGCGACTGCGCCTGTCTGGCTTTGGTGGCTTTGGCGCCAAAACGCGCAACAAAATCGAGCACGGTTTTTCGTTTATCTTCAATCGACATGGCCCGCGCTTCCAACTGCGCCCGCAACAATGCTTTTTGCTCAAAATAATCGTCGATCGTTCCGTTGTACTTGGTAATTTCACCGCCTTCGACTTCTAGAATATGATCTGTGGTGCGTCGTAAAAACTCCCGATCATGGGAAATGAGCATAAAGCTACCGCGATAGTCCTGCAAAAAACGCTCGAGTACTAGTAGCGATTCGAGATCTAGATAATTGGTTGGCTCATCCAGTAAAAGCAAATCGGGTTCTTCACCAAGCAAATGTAATAACTTGCACCGCATGCGATAACCACCACTCAACGAAGCAAGAGTTTTTCCGTAATCTTCTTCGCGAAGGCCTAATCCTCGACCCAAGGATTTCAGGTCCCAGATCGGCGTAACGCAGTCGCGACTGAGGTACGACTCGACCGTCTCGTCGGGCGACCAATTGTCGTGCTGAGCAAGGTAACCGATCCTAAGACGCGCGGTTTTCGATATTTCCCCGGAGTCCAATTCATCGATACCTGCGAGAATCTTAAACAGGGTGGTTTTCCCTGCACCATTCGGTCCAATCACGCCGACGTGCTCGCCAGTCTCGATTGAAAAACCGGCGTTCCTAAAAATTTCACGCGATCCGAAGGATTTTTGCCCCTGATAGAGCTGAAGCAGTGTAGCCATCGTTAATACTCAGGTCTGCGACGGGCATTTTTCTTGGCCGCATGCCGGCGCTTGTTAGTTTTATTTTTCTCTCTTACCGAACGCGACGGTTTAGTTTTTTTCCGCAGTTTCGGTTTTCGCGCCGCTACAGCTACCCAATTTCTCAATTTTTCGAGACAGTCTTCGCGATTGCGCGCTTGATCGCGAAACCGATCACTCGTAATGAGCAGTTCCCCGCTTCCGTTGAGCTTCGGGCCTAAACGCAGGAGCAATTGCATTTTCACGTCAGCCGAAAGTCCCACCGCTTCAACCACATTCCATCGTAGTTGCGCCTTACTGTTCACTTTGTTGACGTTCTGCCCGCCAGGGCCCGAACTTTTAGTGTATGTGATCTCGATTTCCGAGAACATAATTTCGATTACTTCGTTCACGAAAAACGTCGATCTACTCATCGCCCGCGAGCTCCGCCCAACGTTGGTAGAGAAAATCAATTCTCGCCTGAGTTTCGGCCATCTGTTTAGAGAGTTTTGCCAAAGCCCCGGCGTTGGTCAAATTTTCCGGTAAAGCGCTCTCTTTTGTAAGTTTATCAAGCTGGGATTCGGCCGCCTGAATGTTTGACTCCATTGAATCGAGCTCTCGTTGTTCGTTAAAGCTCAATTTATTTTTTTTTGTTGGTCTTTCGCTAGACGGTCCGCCGGTGGCGCGACTCTCACTTTTCGTAGGGCGTCTTGCAGCGCGAGTTTTTTCGGCGTACCAGTCTTCCCACTGCGATAGATCGGCGAAAAACTCGAGCCTGCCGTGGTCGCCAAAAGCCAAAATTCGATTTGCCACTTGATCTAAAAAATACCGATCGTGGGTTACCAAAATGACTGCTCCGGTGAATTCGGTGAGACACTCCTCAAGTATCGCTAGTGTCGCCATATCGAGGTCGTTGGTTGGTTCGTCCAGCACTAAAAGATTTGCCTGCGTAAGCATCAGACGCGCAATGAGCAAGCGACTTTGTTCGCCACCTGAGAGTTTACCGACTGCCATGTCCATTTGTTGCTGGGTGAACAAAAATCGATCGAGATAACTGCGTATATGAACTTTCGAGTTGCGATAATCGACGTGTTCACCCGATGGGCACAGGGTCTTCGCAACCGTAACGTTTGGATCGAGAGCCTCGCGTGTTTGATCAAAGTAGGCGACCGAAAGATTGTCAGAATGTTTTACGGTTCCAGCGGTAGGCTTCTCTAAACCCAGAATCGATCGAATCATGGTCGATTTTCCAGAGCCGTTTTGCCCGAGCAAACCAATCCGGGTGCCGGGAGTGAGAATCAAATCCAATGGGCTAAAAATCACCCGCTGATCGTAAGATTTGGTGAGCCCTTTGGTTTCGATTAATATTTTTGGATTTCGTTCGGCTGCTTGAAAATCGATTCTTGCGGTACGCGATTGATTTCGAAGGTTTAAGTCTTCGACTTCGCTCGAGAGTTCCCCGTGCCGAGCGATGCGC
Organism: Bacteriovoracaceae bacterium UBA4573; assembly: GCA_002387735.1. Taxonomy (GTDB): domain Bacteria; phylum Bdellovibrionota; class UBA1018; order UBA1018; family UBA923; genus UBA923. The sequence goes on from DGKJ01000102.1 coordinate 18,270, forward strand.
GCTTGTTGTTTGGTAGTGCGCGCCTTGGCGCCCCTGCGAAGCCACTCGGTTTCGCGACGAAGCGTGTTTTTTAATATTATTTCTCGCCGTTCTTGAGCTGCAATCAACTGCGAACGTACATCGAGATAGGTAGTGTAGTCGCCCTGAACACTAAGAAGTCCCCCAGGGTGTCGGGGGTCTAGTTCTAAAATGCGATTGGCGATTCGTTGTAAAAATAGGCGATCGTGCGTGATGGTAAGAGTGGCGAATCGAGCGCGCGCCAAAAATTCTTCGAGCCAAAGAATGCTTTCTACATCTAAGTGGTTGGTCGGTTCATCGAGTAATAGTAAGTCGGGGGTTTTCACCAGTTCCCGCGCCAACGCCACTCGCTTGCGCCAACCACCTGAGAGTTTTTCAATTCGGGTATCTGGCTCAAAGTGATCGAGTTCCAGTTTGGACGTCAATTCGTCGGCCAGCGCAATGGCTTCCCAGTCGTGTGGGTCTGCAACTGCTTCCAGAATGGTTTCAGAAATCGTCGCGTCAAAACGATAACTGGGGTTTTGCTCTAAAAATCCGACTCGCAACCCTCGTTGAACCGACAAACTGCCTTCGTCCGGTGCGGTCTGGCCTGCGAGGATCTTAAGAAGCGTCGACTTACCCGCCCCGTTCGGGCCAATCAAGCCAATGCGATCGCCACTTTCGATTGTGAAAGTGAGTCCGGTAAATAGCGCGCGCGTCGCAAAAGTTTTCGACAATTTATGGGCACTAACTAAGGTAGCCATAGCGGTTTGCTTGATTTACCTGCTCGCCTCTGCGATAGCAACTCTACGGAGGCACTTTATGCAACGACATCCCAACGCCCTAGTACTCGAGAAACTCTACGCCGACTTCGCAAAAGGCGACTTTCAGGGCGTACTCGACGCTTGCGCCGAGAACATTACCTTTCAAGTCTCTGGCAAGAGCCGACTGGCCGGCAAGTACACCAAAGCCAACTTCGTTTCTGACTTCGCGGCCCGGTTGCGCGAACTCTCGGGAAACACGTTAAAACTCGAAGTACACGACATTTTAGCAGGTGATCTGCACGCCGCCGTTCTAATGACGAGCCGGCTCGAGCGCAGCGGTAAGACGATCGAATACCGCACGGTGCATGTATGGCGCTTTGACGGCAACAAGCCGCTAGCCTGGTACGAATACCCTCGTGATCTGTACCATTTCGACCAGATCTGGAATTAGTGCACGCGCTCCCAGCGCCCCCGCGCCTAGTCCCGCGGATAACAATTATGGTTGTCACCACAGCGCATACAAACGTGGCGTTTGCATGTTGAGCATTGGCTCGTGGCCGGTTCGCGTTTACAGAAATAGCAGATTTGGCTCATTGAAAATTCCCCCTAAATACTTGATAACACTTTTGATTAGGATTTTGTAAGGGGGACTTCGGTTATGCCTGTTCTACCATTTTTAATCGGCGCACTTTGCTTTATGGCCATCGGGTATCGTTATTACTCGGCATTTATCGCGGCAAAAGTATTGGCGCTAGACAGTAGCCGAACGACCCCGGCCCACACCCACTACGACGGTCACAACTATCACCCTACGAACAAATGGGTGCTCTTCGGGCACCACTTTGCTGCCATTTCCGGCGCCGGTCCTCTCATTGGTCCGGTGCTCGCCGCCCAATTTGGGTTTCTCCCCGGCCTCTTGTGGCTCGTCATCGGCGTGGTGATCGGTGGTGCCGTTCACGACTTCGTGATTCTCACCGCCAGCGTGCGCCATGGTGGCCGCAGCATTGCGGAAATCGCCCGCCGCGAAATTGGTACGGTCGCAGGTGGAGTCACCAGTCTTTCGATTTTATTTATTGTCGTCATCGCTCTCGCAGGACTCGGTCTTGCGGTCGTCAACGCACTTCATGAAAGCGCCTGGGGTACGTTTACGATTTCAATGAGTGTTCCCCTTGCGCTCGCCATGGGAATTTATATTTACAAAATGCGTGGCGGCTCCGACTCCGCCATCAAACGTGGCAGTGCCGTCGGCGTGGCATTGTTATTGTTCGCCGTGGTTGCTGGCAAATGGGTGGGAGACTCGCCGACTTGGTCAGGGGTGTTTACTCTTTCAAAAGGACAAATCACCGTAGCCATCGCGCTGTACGGTTTCGTCGCGAGCGTTTTACCCGTGTGGTTGCTTCTCTGCCCGCGCGACTATTTAAGCTCGTACATGAAACTCGGGACTATCGCTTTTTTGGTAATCGCTGTGTTGATCGTTCAGCCTGATCTCAAAATGCCCCCGATCACCCAGTGGGCCGATGGAGGCGGGCCCATTATCCCTGGCAAGCTGTTTCCGTTCGTTTTCATTACAATTGCATGTGGTGCCATTTCTGGGTTTCATTCTCTTGTCGCAAGCGGCACCACTCCAAAGATGATCGCAAACGAGATGCATATTCGACCGATCGGCTACGGCGCTATGTTGTTAGAGGGTCTGGTCGGTGTCGTAGCTCTAATAGCGGCTGCCGCATTAAACCCCGAAGACTATTTTGCTATCAATGTGTCGGCCTCTAAATTCGCGCAGCTCGGCATGGCAACGGTAGATTTGCCGCACCTCGAAGCCCAAGTCGGCGAAAATGTAGCCGGGCGCCCGGGAGGCGCAGTGTCGCTGGCAGTCGGCATGGCAAAAATTTTTTCAAGCCTTCCGTTCATGGAGCGACTACTCGGATACTGGTACCACTTCGCAATCATGTTCGAAGCGCTTTTCATTTTGACCACGATCGACACAGGCACTCGCGTAGCGCGCTTTCTTGTGCAGGAATCTGGCGGTAAACTTTGGCCCCGATTCGGAAAAAATGACTGGCTCCCTGGTGCCTTGATTTCGACAGCACTCGTGGTGGGCGGCTGGAGTTACTTCATTTGGACTGGCAGCATATCTACGATTTGGCCCATGTTTGGCATCAGTAATCAGCTACTAGCCAGCATCGCACTCTGCGTGGGCACGACATTTATCGTGAATTCCAAACGACGACGTCGTTATGCTTGGGTAACGTTGGCTCCCCTTGCGTTTGTCGGAACCATTACGGTTACAGCCGGCTACCAAACCATTCGTTACAATTTTATTCCTAATGGCGCTTATCTAAATGCAATTCTAACTGCCATCATGATGGTGAGCCTTGGAATCGTGCTTGCCTGCTCCATTCCGAAGTGGCTAAAAAAATAATCATCGATACATTACTGCGACCGCACGGCGGTTCCCGCCGGTGTCTGTCATGGTGAAGGTACCGATTGCGTTACCGCTAGCGTCGATTGCGATCGACGGGTGGTAACGAGCGGTAGCACCATTGCCAGGCACGAGATCCCCCGGCAATGAAACTTGAGTTGGAGTTTTCCAGACTCCATTGGTGTAGTTCGTGACGTAGATTACTTCAGAACCATTGTAGACGGCCGAATACATCGCGGCGATTTCACCGTTGGAATTAATTGCCAAAGCCGCATTGGTCACTGAACCAAAACGTTGATCAATCGCTGTATGTGTCGACCAAGAGTTCCCGTCGTAACGGGAAACCCAAAGTCGGTACATTAATCCGTCGTCTTGTTTTATATGCCCGATCACTGCGTAGTTGCCATTCACCGCCAGAATTGGGGGAATAGGATCTCCGTTGTCTTGAATATAAGCGTTTCCAGTTCCAATACCCGTATCAAACGCCGCAGCTGCTCCGAAGTCTGAACTCACCGGCGGGCTACTCGTAGAAGTCGCGGCTGCGTAGGAATAGTAGAGATCCCCTGCGGCACCGGCACAGTTGGTGTAAAAAAATAAATAACCTTCTCCATCTGGAGTCATAAAAAGGCGTGGGTAACAGGCCGTGGTTCCGTTGGTAATGTCTTTGTACCCAGCAGCAAGCCAATTGGCGGCAGTATCTCCTTGCCAACGGCGCACTTTAACTTCATCACCCGTGGTCACGAAAGCGCCGTAACCGTTCCCGTATCCATCGAATGCGATGTCCACGCCAAGAGAATTGTCGCAATCACTAGCTCCATCCCAGGTCGCATCTGCCGTGGAACTGGTGTTGAACCGCCAACCAACGCTTGATCGGTAATGATTAAAATATAAGATGTTATTCGAACTACACCACACCGGAACAAACGCATTGTAGGCATCTACCGCAATCGCAAGCGATTCGTTTCCAACGTCAACGGCTGCAGCGACTTCGGCAGACGCGCGTAGATCGACTGGCGAAATCCACGCGGCACTACTTGCCAACCGGCGTACCGCATTTACCCGGCGAGTTTCAGCTCCACCGCCAGGGTCCTGCAAATAAACAGTCACTGAATTTCCGAGTGTGTCGACTGCCGTAACCGGATTGCGCGCTTCGTCCGCTGCAGTTTCGGTATCTAATAAAGTAAACCCTCCCATGGTCGTGGGCCACGACCCTGTGGCAAAGGTAATTGGTTGCGTGCCGTAAACCGAAACATCACCAGTGGCGGTTTCACGAGAGAACATGACAAAAAATGAACTCGCCGATTCCGCGAACACCGACATAGAATGGGGCCCAATGGTTCCGAGTGGCAAAATTATATTTTGATCAAAAGTATTTCCATCGATCGAGTTGGGGTCCATGATGGCTGCGGTACGCCAAGATTTTGCTGCCGTCGCGCTAACTGAATCGCCGATCGAACTAAATTTTGCAGAAAGCCCTGTTCCCGGACAGTTTCCTCCGAGACTCAAACCCGCGAGAGAAAGTGTGCCAATTATTAGAGGCCAGCTATTTTTTACGTTCGTTTTCATTCGTCACAATCCTATCGGTAAATAGCGTTTTACGTATTGTCTGCGCGTGGTGCCGGTACCGGAGTTCGCGGTAAACGACACTAAAATTTCGCCTGAATCGAGCATCTTAACTGCTGGCATTGCGGCGTCGGAGGTTGCCGTGAGTCCTGAGTTGATGTGTTCCTGAACCGACCACGTACCGTTTTCGTAGGATCGCAGGTAAACGTAGCGGACTCCCGATACAATTTGTTCCCAAACCACTGCGGCCTTGCCGCTCTCCGTGATCGTCACGGCTGCGTTCATGGTGTTACCCGTGCCGTCGTCTAATTGTTTTACGCTACCGAGCCCATTCACTGGATCATAAAGCGCCACATGCACGCCGATCAATGCACTACAAGTACCGTCGCTCAAATAGTAATCTTTATGGTACGCAATGACTGCGCTTCCGCTAGCGTTCATGTCTGCTGCTATTGGAGGCAGACTGGAATCTACCCACAATTCGTCTAGAGGCAGTTCTTCTGGTTCGCGTTCAAGCTGGCACGCTACCCCGGACGATCCTCCCTCACACACTGAACGATCGTTGCGAATGGAGTTGCTATCACAAAGTACGTCTGAGTCCACCGTTGCCGAAGCACCAGTAAATCCTGTTGCAACGGAATAAGTGGAATACCAAAGGCGATTCGGAAAAGAATCACTCGAAGTGGCGACCGTACTTGAGACCGTGTCCCGCTGATTTTGATAGTACAACACCAGTCCGTGACCGTTTTCAGACATAAGAGCTTTGGGCTGGCGCACCGAACATGCAACGTATGTGGCGCCACTTGTAGCCGTGCGCCCGGTGTAACACGCCGGCGTTCGCGAAATCAGATAGGCTTCGGGGTCGGTGCCACCTGAACGATAGACCCAACCACTCGACGCTAAGTAAACGTGACCCACGAGTTGGCGACCGTTACCGACCGTCGAACCAATGTTGTCGTCGAAGTATGGCGCCACCACTGAGCGAACTGCCAAGTAATTCCCGTACCCATCGGCCGCTACATCGACCACCGCAGCGCGACTGTAGGGCGCGACGTTTGTTTGAAGTGTGCCAGCATCTATCGGCATGTTCCCGAAAGTATCAGCCACCGCCAGAACAGAGTTATCGTCTGCCTCACCAATGGTTCGATATTTCGCCGCCAGCGACTGATTGTAGCGCACCGCAAAGTCCCAAGTTGCAGTGTCGGTGTCAACGCAACCTGGGTTGATCCAAGTGCTCACGCCACACTGGTGCAGGGTTAAAGTGTCTAAAGGGTCATCGGCATCGGCGAACAAAACACGATTGAGTGCTTCGCGCATGGTGTCGCACACCAAAACGGTTCCATCGGCTTTTTTGTAAATTTTAAATTCGTTTTCAGTCGCTGGTTCTGTAGAGGCTGCCGTCATCGTGTAATCTGCAATGCAATTGGCATTGCCAATGTTGCCTTCGGTAGTGTTGTCAAAACTAACGGTAAACGTGTCACCGTCTTGAATGGTCGTGGTGTTCACCACGCCGTTGAACGTGTGATAGTAGCCGGAATACCCAGGAAACGCGACGTTCGAAGCGGCAGTTATTAATTGCGCTGCCGCTGACCAAGCACCCAGCGTGTATTGCGAGTAAAACACTCGCGCTTCCGTGCCAACTGTTTCACACCACAGAACCATGGCCGATCCGTCGGGGCCGGCCGCGATAGCGGGCGCACAAAACGGTGTATTCCAGTTTCCTACGTCGTAGTCTTCTGCAACATCTGTCGTCGCGTCTGCAGTGCCGAGTTGGGTGGCCGCTCCCCAAGAGTTACTCGAAGCACTATAAACTGCAGCAAATACGACGCGATCATCAGAGGTTGTCAGTCCTAGGTCGTCTGGGTCGTGCACCAAAAACACCGCGGCTACATCGCCAGTGGAGAGTGTTGCGAATCGAATGTTACGGGCTCCCGCCATAGGGGCCACCGCGGTAGGAGCAACACCAAGACCGGTGTCAATAATGTTCAAACCGGCTCCCAAGGCCCCGAAAACTCCGCCGTAGAGTGTTGAATTCACGAATGCGGAAAACTTACTCGAAGCAGTGGTGAAAAGATAATTTTGGTAGAACCCCACAAACCATGCGCCATCGCTGTAAGCGAGCGCCGGCCGCTGCATGCAGCCTCGCGTAATGCCCCCCCCTGCATTGAGCAGCCCAATGTCGCCACCACCAGTATCTAAACAGCCGCGGCCCGTGTCGTTATTGGCTTCATAATCCCCGGCGTCGATAGTGCTCGCGGTTTGCCAAGTGCGAATTTGCTGTTGATCCAGCAGTGCTCGAATGTTGAGGTTCGGAATTTTCTGAAGCGGCGCGCACCCACTCCCGAGGCCTGCCAAGAAAACGACGCCCACCACTGCGCAGGCGCACGCAAGGCCCTTTGCCCCATAAACGAAAATATTTCTTATCGCACCTTCTAGGCGCAATTTCCCATTCAACATAGTTCTCCAAGAGAACCCATCGGCCGAAATGGTCTGAGAGTTGGGGGTGTCATCTTGCCTACCCTGTCTTTTTTACCCACCCAGTCTCAGCGCCCGCTGCGGGACAATGGCCCAACACCTCGCAACTTCAGTGTTTTCGGTCAGAAATATTTTAGGCCCCCTCTGGCACGAGCCTTGTAATGATTTAGTATGAATAAACCCAGGCACGGAGCCTGGGTTCGGTAGCGCAAACCAGTGGGAGTTGGAACAAGGATGTTCTCTAGTCGCTTTGCCCCTATTTTGGCTTTTTTGTTAACGATCGGGTTGGCTCCAGGCTCACTTTCCGCCGCCACTCATGTGCGCTCGTCCCAGAATGGCACCATTGTAAAATATATTCCGGGATCAAATGTGGTTTTTCGGGCTAATCCTAGCAATGCGAGCGGACTTCGCGCGCAAGAAATTTTTTCGATTTTTTCGACATCTATTGAACGCTGGATCCGAGCGAGCCAGGGCGGCCTTGCGTTCACCTACTTTCAGGGCACCGACCCAGCTCGTTACCCTACGGCACTTGCGGCACCACAAGACAATTCTATTTTTTTTACCAGTCAAGCCAGCGTTAACGAACGCCTTCCCTGTTCCGTGATCGGACTTACCGAAGTTTGGTATGATCTCAACTCGGGCAACATTCGTCGTTCCGACATGCGCCTCAACGATACCTGTTTTCGTTTTTCCAACAACGTCGCCGACACTCGTATGGGTAGCACGACAGTGTATTTAGGTGATGTGCTCACTCACGAACTCGGCCATTCATTCGGTTTAGATCACTCGCAAAATCTGCAATCGACCATGTTTTTCACTGCCGCCAAACAAATGCACAAACCATCGTGCGACGATCAATCTGCCATGGTCTCGAACTACGCGCTAGGAGTGGCTGGCAACGCCGGCAATGTTAGTGGTCGCGTGACTGCCAATGGTTCCGCCGTGTTTGGCGCGTACGTCAGTGCCATTCAAATTGAACGAGGCACCGTGATTGCTAGTGGACTAACCGAACGCGACGGACGATTCGAGCTTACAGGCCTTGAGCCGGGAACTTACACACTCTTGGTCGAACCTTACTACCCGGGACCAGCCACCCTCAACGCCCACTATTCTCAGATTTCTTCGAGCGTGTGTGGCGGAAATTTTTTTCAACGTTCTTTTCTCTTAGACGAAAACGGCATGCTTGAGTCCATAAACCTTGGACCGGGCGCTCGCGCCGATGTTGGAGCCATCTCGGTTTCCTGCCTTCCGCCCGAATCTCCACATTTTCAACTCGAGAACTCAATAGCAACCGCGCCAGAACTCGATCTATCGAACAACGCGGTAGCCACCATGAGTGTTTTCGGAACTAGCAGTGATCACTATTACCGAATCGACAACGCGAGCGGCACCTTGAGCGCCAACGCGCTCGCTTACTCGTTGTTTTCACGCACTGATGTCAGCCTTGAGTGGTTAGACAGCGCCGGGCGCAGCATCTCGGGGCAATCCATCTCGAACAATGTTTTCAGCGCGCCTTCGGGATACACCAATTTCGATGCGAAAACTGTCGTCACGCTCGGCTCACCCCAAACCGTATTCCTACACGTATACACTCGCGGAACTATTGCGAGTCATCAGTTTCCAGCTTCGAATCTAGGCGTGTCCAACACGCCTTACTACGTTGTCACGATTGCCCGCGACCCAGCGGCTCCTAGCGTCTATCCAGCAGGGCCTCGCTGCGAATACAACGACAGTTTTGGAATCTACTCGCAGCCCGGTGAGCCCAATCCATATGTTTCGAACTTCTCAGCCGTAGAAAAAGAAACGGCGGCGGGCTGCGGATCTATTACAAACCATTCCGACAACAACCGCTCTGGCGGCATGTTTCGCCTGGTTAATTTTGCCGTACTACTTGTGGCCCTCGGAATTCTGCGCCGAATCCTAAGTGCAAACGAGCGAAGCCATTAATTTTCTGAGTTTTTATACCGATGCGGGTCTTAGGAACGGGGGGTTCCTGACTAAGGTATGAAACGCGTAATGGTCGTAGATGACGACAATGATATTCTAAAATTTTGCGACACTTTGCTCGCGGCCCGCGGGTACGAATCCGTAACTTGTTCGAGTGCGTTGCGAGCAATTGAGTTGTTGCGATCGCATCCCGTCGATTTAATTGTCGTCGATATCGTTATGCCAATTATGGATGGTTTCGATCTACTCAAAGAACTAAAGCGCATGCCCCAGTTTCGAGCTCCGATTTTGGTGCTTACCGGGCGTAACGCAACGGAAGACGTACGACGCGCCATATCGTTGGGTGCACTCGACTACATGATTAAGCCTTTCGACAAAGACGTTTTTCTCGCCAAAGTTGAATCGCTAATTGGTCGCGCGAGTCGCAGCAGCCTCCACGGGCCCGAGGCTACGCACCACAGTGAGGTGCAATTTGCTGGGGGCAGTACCCACGCGGCAGCCTCGGTCATTATTCCTTGCATTGTTTCGTCGGTTTCCGAAGTGGGACTGGTTTTGCGAAGCAAAACCTATCTCGACCGCAACTTAAAAATAAAAATTCAGTCGCCGGTATTTTCCGAAATCGGAATTGAACCACCTTTTCTGAGAACGAGTCTCTGTCGTTCGATAAACGACGCAGAATACGACTACGAAATTGCCGTTTCATTTATTGGACTCGACGAAATTGCGATGCGTAAGATTCGGCGGTGGATCACGGCGCGCGCCATTGCCAAACGAAAGATAGCATAGAGAGGACACCTCAATGAACGAAATCGAATTGCTACGCCAGCAGTATCTCGCGGAACTTCAGAACAAGGCCACGACCCTTGGCAACTTGTTGCAGTCGATTTTGCACGATTTAGGATGCAAGCGAGCCCCCAATTGGAAGGAACTCGAGTTTATGGTTCATAAATTCGCTGGATCGTCGGGCACCTATGGTTTCGGCGCCCTATCTCGGGTCTTAAGTCACCTTGAAAACGCGCTTCTTTCTGGCGCCTTACCACGCTTAAAGAAAAACTGGGCTGCCCGCTATCTTCAAGCATGGCAACAAGCGTTCACCCTGAGCGTAAAA
>DGKJ01000005.1 GCA_002387735.1 Bacteriovoracaceae bacterium UBA4573
CGCTTGGTCCACGAGGGCCGCCGCCACCGTGCTGTCGACCCCACCCGAGAGCGCACAGATCGCCACGTTCTGACCTACCGTTTTTCGGATCTCGCCTACTTTCTCGCTCATGTACAAACCAACGTTCCAGCTTGGCACGCACTTACACACCTCGAACACAAACCTTTTTAGAATTTCGATCCCGCGTTCGGTGTGCGCCACCTCGGGGTGGAACTGAACGGCAAAAAGTTTGCGCGCGCGGTCTTCCATCGCGGCAGGGCTCTGGTTGTGAGAAGTGGCGGTTAACGAAAATCCGGCCGGCAGTTGCCCGATTTCATCACCATGACTCATCCACACTGGCAGTTCTCCATTAAAATCCGGAATCACTGCACTGCTTTTTTTAAGTTTAATGCGAGCTCTTCCGTATTCCCGAGTTTTCGCCGCAATAACGTTGCCGCCAAAATGCGCGGCCATGTACTGCATGCCGTAGCAAATTCCCAGAACCGGAATGTTCATTGTCCAAATCTTGGTGCTAGCCTTGGGAGATTTCGGATCATAAACCGAATACGGCCCCCCCGAAAGAATCAGTCCCTGGGGAGCGAATTTTTCGATCGATCCAAACGGCGCATCGCTCGGGTAAATTTCGCAATAAACTTCGAGTTCGCGCAAACGCCGCGCTATCAACTGCGTGAACTGCGAACCGAAATCTAAAATCAAAATACGCGATGCCGCACCTGATTTTTTTTTCTGATTAGCCGACATTGTAATTCGGTGCTTCCTTCGTGATCACAACCCCGTGCGGGTGACTCTCGGCGAGCCCCGCGGCCGTAATTCGGATGTATTTCGCCTTGCGAAGCTCGGCAAGGCCCTGCGCGCCAACATACCCCATTCCCGCTCGCAACCCACCGATGAGTTGGTGGATATTGCTCGAAAGCGTGCCGCGGTGCGGAACCCGACCTTCGATTCCTTCAGGTACTAGTTTGCTCGCTTCATCGACGTCGGCTTGAAAATAACGATCTTTCGAACCAACACGCATGGCACCCAGGGAACCCATCCCACGGTAAACTTTGTAGGTGCGACCTTGATATAAAATGGTTTCACCGGGCGACTCGTCAGTGCCCGCAAAAAGTGAGCCGATCATTACAGCCTCTGCTCCACCGGCCAGCGCTTTAGCTACATCGCCGCTGTATTTAATTCCGCCATCGCCGATCACGGGAATTCGGTGTTTCGCAGCTTCGCGCGCGCACTCACGAATGGCGGAAAATTGCGGCACGCCAATGCCCGCAACCACGCGAGTCGTGCAAATACTTCCGGGCCCAATACCGACTTTCACGGCATCGGCACCGGCCTGCACCAGTGCCCGAACTGCTTCCGGAGTAGCGACGTTGCCGCCCACCACTTCAATGCCCTTAAATTTTTTCTTAAGCCCTTTCACCGCATCCAAAACATTCTTGGAATGTCCATGCGCGCTATCTACAAAGAGCACGTCGACACCGGCGCTCACTAACTTTTCAGCACGCTCTTTGAGATCCGCCCCAACTCCGACAGCCGCTCCCACAGTTAAACGGCCAAACCCATCTTTCACTGCTAATGGGTATTTTTCTCGTTTTAGGATGTCTTTGATTGTGATCAATCCCCGCAACATTCCCTGGCGATCAACGACTGGAAGCTTTTCGATTCGGTGTTTATGAAGCAATTTTTTTGCTGCCTCAAGCGTAACGCCTTCGACTGCGGTTACCAAACCGTCTTTGGTCATGAGATCTTTCACTAACAAGTTGAGATTTTCTTCAAAGCGAATGTCACGATGAGTTAGTATTCCAACGAGTTTGCCCTTTACGGTGACCGGCAAACCAGAAATTTTCGTACGCTGCATTAACTCAATCGCTTCACGCAACCGCACATTCGGAGCAATAGAAACGGGGTTGAGAATCATGCCCCACTCCGATTTTTTTACTCGTTCCACTTCGAGTGCCTGTTCGTCGGGGGTCATGTTTTTATGAATAACGCCAAGTCCGCCTTCTTGCGCCATCACGATGGCCGCACGGCTTTCGGTGACGGTGTCCATCGCTGCCGATACCAGCGGAATATTAAGTTTAATCTTGCGGGTTAACCGAGTGGCAACGTTGACCTCAGAGGGTAAAACCTCCGAATAGGCTGGAACAAGCAACACGTCATCAAACGTGAGCCCCGTTGCAATATCTGCCACCGGTTTCATTTTTCGCTCCCTTTGGTCGCAGCCCACGGCCCGTCTTCACGGTACCAAGCCACGTATTGTTTGTAGTTTTCAGGACTCTGGTGCAAGAACGCGATTTCTTCGTCGCGCAGAGGTCGCACCACTTTTCCGGGACTTCCAAGCACCATCGAACGCGGCGGAATCACCATGTTTTGCGTCACTAGGGCACCCGCACCAATGACACTTTCCTCACCAACCACAGCACCATCTAAAACCACGGCCCGCATGCCGACCAACACAAAGTCTTTAATGGTACAACCGTGCAAGGTAACACTATGCCCTACCGTCACGCCATTTCCTATTTTAAGAGCGGCCGTCTTATGGGTGACATGGAGTATGCTGCCGTCCTGAACATTGGTGTCACGCCCAATGCGAACAGTGTTCACATCACCGCGAATCACAACGTTGAACCAGACCGACGAATTTTCGCCGATTTCAACGTCGCCAATGATGTCGGAACTAGGTGTAACAAAAACACTGGAATGTAATTTTGGCGAAACGCCACGAAAGGAATGAAGCATACGAATAATTACAATGCAGTGTCTTTGATCGGCAACAAAAATACGGCCGAACCTTCGTTTTTACGCAAAGCATCACGAAGATTAAAAGGGCTCGAGCTCGCCGACAAACTCGAATGCAGCAAACGAGAGACTCTCGTTACTGGCCTCGAATAACGGTACCCAATCGACCGGGGCAATTCTAAGAATAAACTCTTGCGTGTCTGCCCCGTTGGGCACCTCGAAAAGTAAGTCTTCCGCTTTTTTGGTTGGTAGCGGCCAAGCCACCTCTCCTACCTTTGCGGAACCATCGAAAAGTAAATCGGAAAAGCCGTCTTGTTCGACCTGAATTCCTAATCGCAATCGAAGGTCCCGGAACACTCCCGTCGAACCAATCTGCATTTTGATTTGTTCCACGAAGAGTCGCGTTGTCGAGTCGGCAGCATTCGTTGGTGAAGGCTCCACCCGTACCACGAGTTCACCGGAAAGAGGCGCGCGCTCGATAGCCTCAACGAGCAAATGGTTGCCTTCGTAAATGTATCGTCGAAGCGAAATCGCACTATTGGTGGTCGTTAGCGCAGCCCGAAATCGCTGCGTAGGCGCTGGCTCAGCACCGGGGTCCGAAGGGCAGCCGCTCACGCCTGCCGTGGCAAGCAAAAGTACAACTGCACCAAGCGTCCTAACTTGAAAGAACTGGTTCCAAATCCCCTTCATCGACAACCCCCGTTAACGCTAGACCCGTAGCCCGTTCGATTCGAACTTGAACAAATTTCCCTTTTAAATCTCGCGCGCCTTCGAACGCAAAATTAACTACTTTATTGCAACGACTCCGACCCATGAACATGTTTTGCGACTTCGATGTTTTAAGTGCTTTGGTGCGCCCCTCTACTAAGACTTCCATCGACTTGCCGACGAGGCGCTGATTGTTTTCGTTGGCAATCTCGACTGCACGGCGTTGAAAGCGCAACAATCGCTCATGTTTCACTTCATTCGGAACATCATCTTGCAGTTTTGCCGCTTTGGTTCCAGGGCGCGGGCTGTAAGCGAACGCGTAGACAATATCGAAACGCAGATCTTCGAGAAGCTTCATCGTAAGTTCAAAATCGGCGTCGGTCTCAGTGGGAAATCCAATGATCATGTCGGTAGACAACGCGCCGTCTGGGCAGCGCTCGCGCCATTTTCGAATCTGCTCGTAATAGGTTTCGATTTTGTAGTGCCGATGCATTTTTTCCAGCACTGCGTTGGATCCACTCTGAACGGGCAGATGCAACTGATTGCAAAGGGCTCGCACACTGCCGTAACAGTTGATTAGATCGTCGCTAAAGTCGATCGGGTGCGAACTGGTAAATCGCAAGCGTTTAAGCTCGGCGACACTATCGAGCGCGCGCAAAAGCTGCGGAAACGTTTCGTTGTTGCCTTTACCGAACGAATTCACGTTCTGGCCAAGCAGCGTGACTTCGCGCACGCCAAGCAACACCAAACGCTGCACATCTGCGACTAACTCCGCAATCGGGCGACTTTTTTCGCGACCCCTCGTAAACGGCACTATGCAGAAACTACAAAACTTATCGCAGCCTTTCATAATGTTGACGAACGCCGATGCGGACTGATGAAACACTTTTGTGTCGGTCGAATATTCGCGAGTTTTGTCGAACTCGTTGTAAACCACGTGGCGATGTCCGCTTTGCACTTCGTGCACAATTTCGGGCAACTGATCGATCGTGTCGGTTCCGAAAACGAAATCAATGTGGGGATTACGTTTAAAAAGCTTAGCGCCGTCGAGCTGACCGACGCAGCCTCCGATTCCAATAATTTGTTTTTTGCCCTGGGCCCGGTCCACTCGACCACGGTTTTTGGTCATTCCTCCCAAGGCCGAAACCATTTTATGAACTGCTTTTTCGCGCACTTCGCAGCCATTTAGGATGATGACATCGGCCTGTTCCGCCGTCGCCGCTTGCTCTGCGCCCGATTCCGCCAAAAGCACCGACATGCGTTCGGTGTCTGCCACATTCATTTGGCAACCAAACGTCTTGATATAAAAAGTTTTTTTCGCATCTGGCGAAAAGTTTAAGTCGGCACTCATGAGTAGAGCCTGACTTATACGTTCTGACTAATCGAGTCAATAACTTCCATGGTCTGGCCGCGAGGCGGGCGCAAGCGACCGGGGGGCGGGCAACAAAAACCCTATTTTACCTTCTCCAACCGCTGCCGCGAGAGCACCAAGAGCTCTTCCGGGTCGGTGGAGTCCTCGGGGAAACTAGCCAACCCGGCCCGGGCGTTGGTTAAAAACTTTGCAGCTTCGCGATTCATTTCGGCAAACAATCGCGAAACAATTTTCGGGGCGTCGGATTTTTTACAATCGTCCATGACGACGGCAATCTGCCCTGCCCGCGGGAGCGTGTACACCGCATCAGATGCCCGAAAAAGCGCAGACCGCAGTGTGGACACTACCGCTTGAAATGACTTTACCGGGACCTCTAGTATCAAAAGCGATGTGGCGCCAAGTTCGGTGCGTAGTGCGTAAATGCGACTCTCTAAAACCTTTAGCAGAGCCCGCTCATTGTCGAGCACCGGAAGCTCTACTCGAACGGCGAACTGACCATTCGCTAGTTCGGCGTTCAATACGCCCTCATGTTGCGCAATGGTTTCGGCCGCAATCGCCAGAGATCCGCCTACCCCTTCGTGGACCCGATCGAGCACCGCCTCTCGCTGCGAAAATATTGTAAAAATATCCCGCAGCTCCTTAGCAGTTATATTCGATGTCGTGGGATTGGTGCATTCGAACACCACCTTTCCGACTCGTTCCACGGCTAGCTTTACGTTCAGTTTGCCACCGGGCGAACCAAATTTCAGCGCATTTTCGCAGATCGATCGAAACACTTGTTCCAATCGAAACGCGTCGCCGAGTATCACCGGTAAATCGCGCTCGATCGAGAGCGTCAGCTCATAACCCGCAGCGTTCGCACGGTCGCAAAATTTGTCGAGAATCGGCAGCAGAAGATTTTTTAATGGCACTTCCTGAAAGCGACACACCAATCGCCCAGATACAAGTTTCGATAAATCCAGCAGCTCGTTTAAGGTTGAATTCAAACGTTCGGCATTTCGTAGCGCCATTCCAAGGAACATTTCCCGTTCTTTTGGCAACACGTCTTCACTGCTAAGCATTTTAATGGCATTCAGTACGCCCGTGAGCGGCGTGCGCAACTCGTGCGACACCAGCGAAAGCAAATCGTGTTTGGTTCGCTCAATGACCGACTTCGAAGTTTCGCCGCCATTGTTCTTTTTTTTACTGTTTCGAGATGGCGTTACAGTTTTTTTTCCCATCGCATCGTGCTTTTTAGGAACTCTCGGTTAAACGAACCAGCCAGCCTTCAGAATACGGATCGTCGTTGACGATCTCAATGTCCTGCATCACCGCGTTATTGATGGCATCGATCACTCCGCTCGTAGGTGCCACAAGCTGCAGTTCCCCATCGTCGCCCAGCAGTGTGCACAGAATATCACCTTCACCACACTCTTGATTGACCCTCGGGAACTTGACCGATTGCAGACGGCCCAGCTCTTCAAGGCCGCTCGCACCGACACCGATGACCAGCGTACCATCGTCATTGAGCGACCAAAACCGATCGTCGTCAAAGTGAATGTCGGGAGTCTCAGGCACCATACGTTTGATTATGACATGCGCACGAAAACGCGCCAAAGAAATTACTTCAAAAGAGACGAATAGTTGGGACAAGTCCCGAGCGATCTTAGTTTTTGTCCCAAGTACTGGGTTTGTTGCGCCGCAACTCGACGTCTTTGGTCCAGTCACCATCGGGTCCATCGGCTAAATCGATTAAGACCGGGCCCCGGTTGTTCGGTAGCTCGCATGACTTCTTCTTACAGTCACATTCATACTCGCAGGTAAACAAAAGTCCCGCGCCGTTTGTCACCGAACCGGTCAGATCGCCACCTTCGGCCGTGCGGTGCACCGAGCGATCGCGAAAAACATGAACCCGTGGGGCACCTTGACTATTTCCACCGCAACTTTCTTGAATAATTGCAGGCAACC
>DGKJ01000016.1:0-3946 GCA_002387735.1 Bacteriovoracaceae bacterium UBA4573
GGTTGACTGGCGAATCCCGCCTTGTAAAGAGCTCGGTAAAGCCAAAGCCCGGAGTTGTCACCGGTGAACATTCGACCTGTGCGATTCGCTCCGTGAGCCGCCGGCGCAAGACCTAACAGAAACAGCCGAGCGGCGGGGTCTCCGAAACTCGGAACTGGTTTTCCCCAATAGGTTTCTGCTGCGAAAGCTGCACGTTTTGTTTTGGCTACTACCTGACAGTGTTTTCGCAAACGCGGGCACTTGGTACAATTAGAAATTTGTAGTTGGTGAATCTTCCAATCCCAATTTTTAGACAGTGAGTGAGGGTTCTTCAACGCGGAATTCATAAAAGTATGATACAAAGATAGTCCGATGCACACCAAATATGCACCGCCGCTTCATACGGCAGGCGAGATTGAAAAGCTAGCTGCGCGCTGTCGCGAAGAACGAATGATTGCAGTGGATACCGAATTTATTCGGGAATCTACTTTTTTTCCGGTGGTCGCGCTCGTGCAAGTTGCCACGCGAGATCAGTCTTGGTTAGTTGATCCGCTGACTGCGTCAAAAGAAGCCCTGGCTCCGCTACTCGAACTTTTTACGGACCCGAAGGTTTTGAAAATTCTGCATTCTGCGCAGTCTGATCAGGAATGTTTATTCTCTGCTTTCGGCATTGTGGCGACGCCCTCTTTCGACACCGCAGTTGGCGCATCTCTCTGTGGCATGGGCGATAGCATTAGTCTTCAGCGGTTGGTTCGTGAAACAGTTAATTTGGAGCTGGAAAAAGGACACGCGCGAACAGACTGGACCCGGCGACCGCTGCCACCGCAGTTATTGCGTTATGCCTATGCGGACGTTGATTGTCTGGTAGAGGTCGCGGAGGTGTTATTTAAGAGGCTAGACTCGTTAGGGCGCCGGAATTGGGCGCTCGAGCTCTCGAAGAAATTTGAAGACACCAAATTGTATCTTCCCGATCCGGCCGCCGTAGTGCAGCGTTTGACCAAAAATTCCCGAATTGATTCGAAAACCTTTGGTGTTTTAACCGAATTGGCAGATTGGCGAGAACAACGCGCTAGGGCGGTGAACGTGCCGCGACGACGCATCGTGGACGATGATGTACTCATTGATCTTTCGCGGACTCGTCCTCAAGATTTAGAACACCTGCAGGCCTTTCGTGGGCTTAACAAGGGTGAGTTTCGAACTAGCGGAGATGCAATTTTGCAGGCCATTGCCCGGGGTTTGGCCAATGCCCAGGCAGGCCGAGCGGTACCGCCGATTCGTCAGGAACCTGCCTCAGATGGGGAGGCTCGCGTACTGGAATTGGTGATTTGTATGGCCCGCGCGATTGCGGACCAGAATGCAATTTCACTTAAACACTTAATGAGTGCGGATTGGGCCCTGGAAATCATACGCGCGCGTCCCCGTACAGTCGACGAACTAGCGGCATTGAACCTGTTATCGCAGGGTGCCGTCGAACTATTGGGACGTCAACTCACAGACCTCCTTGAGGGGCGGTTATCGCTCTCGATCCGAGACGGGGCAGTCGAGATATTTCGCGTTCGATCCTGAACGGGTAGTTTAAAAAATAATAGACAAAATCCGTCTGTTTTATGGTACTGGGCTTCCCATCATTATGTGGCGAGTTTATTATACAATGAGCATTTTTTTGAGCCTTGTCGGTGGGGCGAGCCATGCGGACGCGAGCGACGAAGTCGAAAAGATCACCGAGTGTGGTGAATACCTCGCTGCGAGCGTGAATTCTGGCAGCCACTTTGGCTCCAAAGCAGACGAAGAGTATGCGTTGAATATAGCGTTAAACTCCGCTCGTGGTCTTGCGATCCGGTTAAAAGCACTCGAACATTTGGCGGCCATTCGGGAACAGCGTGCAGAATGGGCGATGGACGCCGGGCGCCCGAGTTTCGCCTACGTTTTGGTGGACCCTCACGGTTTAAGAGCAAAGTTTTTAGAAAGTGCGCAGGCGCTACCTCAATTGCGAGATGCGGCGGCGGTGGTTTTAGGGTTCTACAATAGCGACCACTATCGGCAAGCTAGGGACGCCGCAAAACGGGCCTTGAGTATTGCTGATAACGTCACGAGTCTCCAAGATCTATTGGATTTATCAACAGCCGATCGCGCATTGCTATCGGAAATGCACCGGTACCGGGCGCTCGAAAGCGAGGCGCTTGAGTTTATCGAACACGCTGTTCGAATTTTTAAGATGTGGGGAGTGCGATCATTGCCAGAAATCGCGACCGCGCCGTTTCGCCGACCGGTCGAAAGTTTTTTTCAAAGCGCGGTTCATCGGATTGCTCAACGTGCGAGCGCAGTGGTGTACCGGCCCCTCAATCGCATGGATTTGTTGGAGGACTTGGTTCAGACAAATCTCGAAGGCACCAAGATTGCGACCTCCGGAGTTCAATTACTCGAGGGGGGGACAGATTCCCTCGAACACATAGTTAGGATACTCGATACGTTAGAGCATTCGAACGCAAGAATGCATCGTGACGAAGCCAATAGTTTGCGCATTTGGGGAGGGGCCGTGCTTAATACTCCTGAGATTTCCATGCTTTTTAAGCAACGCGTGCGCCGATTGATGAAGGTTTTTCAGGTAAACATTCCTGCGAACGGGTAATCAGTGCCCAGCTTTAGAGAGGAAAAATCAGCCTCTCGCGCCCGTTGAAGATTGCGATAAAATCAACTCCATGTCGCAAGAAAACCCAAACATCTTAGACCTAACATTGCCGCAGACGCTTTATGAATTAGCGATCGATGATCACGAAATTTACGGCCCTTCAGGAGCAAAACTCATTGCCGATTTGCGCGAGCGCGCGTTTGAAGCAGACTACACTCATCTTTACTTTCGTGACCCCATGCGGCCGGGCATTGTTTGGTTCATGGCTCTCGGGTCGAGTGGAAGTTTACCGACGCGAGGTAAGTTGGACTACTGCCGAAAAATTACGGATAAAGTGTTCCCGGGATTTTTGGCGAAAGTCGATAGCGATTCCGACGACAACATTATGACTCAGATTCCGCCGCTCACTACCGGCGTTAGTGGGTTTGAATTGGCCACCGCGTTAGAATATTTAGTTTTCGTGTACCCGTCGATGGTTCGCGCCTGGGCTGCCTTGGTTTTTACCTATGGCGAAATGCTCGGAATGCGCGAGGCCGCCGAAACAGTGCGCAACGAGTGCAACACCCTCTGCCCCTATGCGCAGGTTGTCGCATACCTTACAACTTCAGTTGCTACCGAAGTATAGTTTGTTCGCTATTCCCGCTTGAAACCTTGGTCTAACTGCGCGAAATTGGAAGAATAACACAGGAGGCCTTCCTCATGAGCGCACGCCCGCAAGTCGAAACTACACCAGCAATGGTCACCAAAACTTACGAAATGTTGAAAAAGAACTTACCAACGCTTCGAAAGCGACTGAATAAACCATTGAGCCTAGCGGAAAAAGTGCTGCTCGGTCATCTCGATGCCCCTGAAACCCAAGAACTAAAACCTGGCTCTTCAATTCTCCGATTGCGGCCCGACCGCGTCACAATGCAAGACGCCACTGCGCAAATGGCGCTTCTGCAATTCATGCAATCGGGGCGTGAGAGCGTCGCAGTACCTTCGTCGGTTCATTGCGATCATTTGATTCGAGCGCACAAAGGTTCAGCGGCTGACCAAAAAACGGCTGAATCCGAAAATCGGGAAGTGTACGATTTTCTGCGCTCTTCGTGTGCGAAATATGGAATTGGTTTTTGGGGACCAGGCGCCGGTATTATTCACCAAGTAGTGCTCGAGCAATATGCCTACCCCGGATGTCTGGTGATAGGCACGGACAGTCACACGCCAAATGGCGGCGGCCTTGCGATGGCAGCCATCGGAGTGGGCGGGGCCGACGCTGCTGAAACGATGTCGGGACTGGCTTGGGAAGTGAAGTATCCAAAACGCATTGGCGTTAAACTCACGGGGAAGATGAGTGGG
>DGKJ01000016.1:4106-12066 GCA_002387735.1 Bacteriovoracaceae bacterium UBA4573
AGATGAGTGGGTGGACCGCGCCCAAAGACGTGATCCTAAAAGTTTGCGAACTACTCACCACCAAAGGCGGAACAGACGCGATCATCGAATATTTTGGTGACGGATGCGCGAGCATTAGTTGCACCGGCAAAGCGACGATCACCAACATGGGCGCAGAACTCGGAGCGACGCCGTCGATGTTCCCATATGACGAACGCATGCACCGGTATTTAAAATCCACTGGTCGCGAAGATCTAGCGAAACTAGCTGACGCCGCAAAAGATCTGCTCACGGCGGATCCCGAGGTTTTGGCGTCACCTGAAAAATATTTCGATAAAGTGTTAGAAATAGATCTCTCGACGCTCGAGCCGCACGTGGTGGGGCCACACACGCCAGATCTAGCGAGACCCGTTTCGAAAATGGCAGAAGATGTTAAGAAAAATAACTATCCCGCCAAGCTTACTTCGGCACTGATTGGTTCATGTACCAATTCTTCTTATGAAGATATGGGACGTGCGGCTGACGTTGCGAAACAAGCGCAGAAAGCAGGGGCGACTTCTTCGGTGCCGTTTATGATTTCTCCTGGTTCGTATCAAATTTTTGAAACCATCAAGCGCGACGGCCAGATGAAAGAGTTGGAATCTATTGGGGGCCTTGTGCTTTCAAATGCTTGTGGCCCATGCATTGGGCAATGGAAGCGTGACGACATTAAAGCCGGTGAAAAGAATTCTATTATCACGTCGTTTAACCGCAATTTTCCTGCGCGAAACGACGCTAATCCAGAAACCATGGCGTTCATAGGCAGTCCCGAAGTGGTGGTCGCATTTGCTTTGGCAGGGCGATTGGACGTCAATCCGCTTAAAGATGAAATTACGACGGCTAGTGGGAAAAAGTTAAAACTTCAGCCGCCAGAAATAGCCGATGAAATTCCGAGTAAGGGGTTCGTTAGCAGCAAAGAGGGCTATGTAGCACCACCTTCGACTGGGGCTTCAGTTCAGATTGAAGTGTCACCAAAGAGCGATCGCATTCAGCTGCTTTCGCCGTTTCCGAAGTGGGATGGTAATGATTTTAAAGAATTTCCGCTGCTGCTCAAGGCAAAGGGCAAGTGTACTACAGATCATATTTCTCCGGCGGGACCATGGCTGAAGTATCGTGGGCATTTGGATAACATTTCAAACAACATGTTTACCGGTGCCGTGAATGCCTTTACGGGAGAAGCTGGAAAAGTAAACGACGGAACGGGAAGTTCAAAACCCACGCCAGAAGTGGCGCGTGCACTCAAGGCCCAAGGTCTTCGGTGGATCGTGGTTGGCGACGAAAACTATGGAGAGGGCTCAAGCCGCGAGCACGCAGCGATGTCGCCACGATGGTTAGGGGCGGCAGCTGTTATCACTCGCTCGTTTGCGAGAATTCACGAAACCAATTTAAAAAAACAGGGCGTACTTCCTTTCACGTTCGTTGACGCCAAAGATTACGACAAGGTTCAGGAGGGCGATAAAATTAGCATTCTTGGGCTCTCGGGTCTTGCTCCGGCGAAAAATGTGGAGTGTGTGTTGAAACACCTCGACGGACGCGAAGATAAAATCTCCCTTAAACACTCGCTGACCGAAGAACAAATCGCTTGGTTTAAGGCAGGATCCGCTCTAGCAGCCAATAAATAGAGATTCCGCTCGCAGCTTGTTATAAGATAATTCCTTGGATTTTCGACCAAGAGTCGGGTTAGTGGTGTTGGCACTGACTTGCGAATGGGGGAGAATCTATGAATAGCCTTTTAAAATGCGCCGAAGCGAGAACACTTGCTTTGGGATTGGCCATGATTTTGGGTCTATGTGTTTCTGGGCCCGCAGCGGCCGCTTCCGAAAACGGCGGCGATGATTCGATAACCGAAAGTTTAAGTTGCGACGAAACTGTGAGTGGGAGCCATTTAGGTTGGGTCGCTAGATACGAAATTGAAGATCGATTCGTAGGGAATTGGACGCTCGTAAGTGAGCAGCATGATCCGTGGCTCGGACATAACAGCACTCAGCAAATGCCTTTTCCCGAAGATCTATTCATTCGAGAGTTGGATCGTAAAAACGGCATCGAATTAGTAACTGCCCAGTCTAAACGGTTGCTCGGCGGTAAGGTTTTTCGATCGATTAATGCGGGCCCAGTATTGGAGAGCATTAGCGGTTATTCGGAACCCTATGTTCAATACGGTGATCCGATCTTCAATCGAAACAGCGCCGTGCAAATGGAGCGTCAAATTTACCGGGGCGAGGCTCTAGTGAGCATGCGATTTCAGGCCTATGGTCCCAAGTTTCCTTGGAGTTTGATGGTGCCGGCAAGATATTGGGACCGTTTCGAATTTGCTTTTCGCACCACACTGAAGCTGATTCCCAGCAAAGACAACGATGAAATGGTGATTGAGTTCACGCGAGAGTACGGGAAAATCTACGGAAATCTCAAAAACTATTCGCGAGCGGTTTACCGCCGGGCGCCCAAACCATAGCCGAATATTTTTCAGAATCGCCGCTACGGGTAGTTATTATTCCAGTAATGTAGTGGGCCGGAGTTACGTCAAACGCAGGGTTAGTGACGTTGCAGTCCAGTGGCGCTTTGTCCGTGCGAACTTCTTGTGAGTCTCGTTGTTCGATAGGTATTTCAGATCCATTCTCACATTTTAGGTCAATCGTCGTGTGGGGCGCTACCACGTAAAATGGAACTTGGTGGGCTTTCGCGAGCACCGCCACTGAATAGGTTCCGATCTTGTTGGCGGCGTCACCATTGCGTGCAATACGGTCCGCTCCGACAAATATTTTATGGATTTTTCCCCGCTGCATTAAAAAACCCGCCATGTTGTCGCAGATCAAAGTGCACGGAACGCCGGCTCGCTGCAGTTCCCAAACGGTCAAACGAGCGCCCTGTAATAGTGGGCGTGTTTCATCAACATAAACATGTATTTTTTTGCCCTTTTCGTGAGCGCGGGTGATTACGCCCAGAGCAGTTCCTGCGCCTACTGTGGCGAGAGCCCCGGCATTGCAATGGGTGAGAATATGATCGCCGTCTGAAATGAGGCCACTCCCAAGTTCAGCCATTTCGTGACAAAGACTCACGTCTTCGTCGAACAGTGCCTCGGTTCGTTGAACGATTCCTTGAACCGAAAGATCGCGGGAATTCAGAGCGACTTCGTCGATGGCGTGCATGAGATTGACCGCAGTAGGTCGTGCTGCCCGCAGAGCGTGGGCGGCTTCAAGTACTTGTTCCGAAGTAGCTCCGTTTTCCGCAAAACGGGCGAGAGCAACCGACGCGGCAACACCAATAAGTGGGGCGCCCCGTACAGCAAGGCGTTGAATAAGGGCGATCATTTCCAAGGGGGTGTGGCACTCGATCCACTGCTCTTTGTGTGGCAACAGGGTCTGATCGAGAATAAAGAGTTTTTGATTTTCGTGGCGCAAGCCAAGTGACACAAGATTTTTCACAGGGTTCGATCTCCTAGTTTTTTCCTGATTTCAAAGAGCGCGTCGATTTCGGTTTTCGGTAGATCGGTGATTTGTCCCAACTCTTTGGCGTATTTTAATATAAGTGCCGCATGTTCGAGTCGTTCCATTCCATTGTAGGCCTCCTCGAGATCTTCGCCCCAACTGATTGCGCCGTGGCGACCTAAAATGATCACGCGGTGTTTGGGAAGTAGCGACTCAAGGACCGAGCCCATTTCTGCCGTGCCTGGGCGGGCATAGGGTGCAATCGGAATGCGACCCGTTGCTAAAATTAGCTCCGACATCGCGTGGGCCGGTAGTTCAAGTAATTCGGGATATGCAATGCTCCACGCAATGGCGGCAGGGGGATGAGCGTGCACTACTGCTTTGGCTTTGGCGCACTGGCGATAAACTGCTAGATGCATGAGCCGTTCCCCCGACGGAGAGCCCCGAAGTATTTCCCCGGTTCGAGTAAGAGCGGCCATTTCACTCGGCGCGACGCGCGCTTTGCTACGACCAGTGGGGGTGATGAGAATCTCGTTTTCAAAAACCGCGCTTACGTTTCCGTCGGCTGCAGCAAGCATGCCCTTGGTGTGCAAACGTTGGCAGACATCTACGATTTCATGTTCGAGAGTTTCGCGTATAGCGTTTTGCGCCATTGTTCTGCCTTTCCATAAAGTTCAGCGGTGTTAATTCCCTGGAGTACTCGGTCCTTTACTTTAATATGACCGTCGCAAATTACATGGGTTACGTCGCCACCAGTGGCCGAATAGACGAGGTGGCTCACGGGGTCGTTGATTGGCTGAAGATGAGGCTGATCGAAATCAATGCAAATCAAGTCCGCTCGTTTTCCCACTTCCAAACTGCCGATGCGATCTGAGAGTCCAAGTGCTCTTGCACCGCCAAGTGTCGCAGCATGAAGTGCTTGAGGCGCGGTCATTGCGGTAGTGTCGTGTTGACTAAGTTTTTGAAGTTTTGCCCCAATGTTCATGGCACCAAAAATGCTAAGACTGTTATTGCTGGCTGCACCGTCGGTGCCGAGCCCAACTGGAATGCCATGTTTCAAATAATTGGTTATTGGCGCAATTCCAGATCCAAGTTTAAGGTTAGAATCCGGATTGTAGGCGACCGAAGCGCCGGATTCGCGAAGTATTTCGGTATCGATTTCATCGCAGTGAATCGCGTGAGCGCAAAGTGTGCCGCGTTTGAGAACGTTCAGATCTGCGAGGCGTTTTACGGGCGTCTTTGAGAATTTTTTTAACGACTCTTCTACTTCAAACTTAGTTTCTGACAGGTGCACGTGAATGGGGGCCCCCGTTTTGTCACTTAGGGCTACGACTGCTCTAAATAAGTCGTCGTCACAGGTATACGGAGCATGCGGTCCAAGCGTCGGTGTGATGCGCGAATGATGGGACCAGTTAGACAAAAGACTTTGAAAGCGTTCAGTGAATTGGACGATGTTTCCAGTGCCCAAAGTTTTGTTTTCGGGGAGAGGAAAGTTCGACCACACTTGCGCGACGCAGGCCCGAATGCCGGCTTGCTCACAAACTTGGGCGATTTCGTTGGCGTAAAAATACATGTCGTTGATGGTGGTTACGCCGTTCCGCAAACTTTCGGCTGCACCGAGCATGGTACCGACTCGTACGAAGTCAGGATCGACCAGTTCATTTTCCATCGGAAGAATGCGTTCGAAGAGCCACTGGTGAAAAGGAACATCGTCTTCAAAACCACGAAAAAGCGTCATCGCAAGGTGAGTGTGGGTGTTTATTAAACCAGGCAAGACCACGTGATGATTCGCGTCGATCCTTTTTTTACAGCGACCCCAGAGTTCTTCAGTGTACGGTTCAATGGCAGCAATGTTCGATTCGCGAATTCCGAGGAACATGTTTTCGGAAACCATTTCCCCTGGAGTATTCGAGGAGTCCGTCATGGCAATGAGTCGACGGCAACGTATTCCTAAATCAAACTCGTTCACTATCGGTCCTCTGGTAAATTAGCGACGACCTGAAACACTGAGGAAATAATTTTTTGCGCAGCGGCTTTGCTCGTACGCAATATTTCGTGGTGGTCCAACGGCGCATCGTCGCGAAGCCCGCACCCAACATTGCTAATCAGTGCTACTCCAGCGACGGTTGCGCCCGAGTGGGCGAGGGCGATGGCTTCCCAAACCGTCGACATTCCCACGGCGTCGAGGCCCCATTTGGAAAACAAACGAACTTCAGCGGGTGTTTCGAAACTTGGACCCAGCACTCCTAAATAGGTTCCGAGATGCGCACGCATTTTTTGTTGGTCAAGAGAGCGCAGGAGTTGAGCGCTAATTTCGCGGTCGTACAGGTTTCTCAGATCTGGAAACCTGGGGCCCAGGGGCTTTTTAGTTTTTGAATCCGTTGGATTGGGCCCAATGAGGGGATTGTGGCCGGTGAGGTTCACGTGATCTTGAATGACCATCACATCACCGGGGTCGTAGGTGGGGTTCAAACTACCGGAGGAATTGGTGAGAACAAAATGTCGCACACCAATCGCTCGAGAAACCATAACGGGGGCAATAACATCTTTGGGAGAATAACCTTCGTACCCATGGAGGCGTCCCACTTGCACTACAACGCATTTCCCGGTAGGAGCGCAGAGAAGCTCGAAGGTTCCCGAATGCCCTTCGACCGTGGACCGGCGAAGGCCCTGGAGTTCCTCAAATGGAAACTGTGCGCGCGACGACCACTGGTTCCCGTTTTCTGCTAAAAAGCCCCGCAACGCTTCAGCGTAGCCGGACCCCAAAACCACGTGTGCTGCCGGGGTTTTCTCGAACCCGGCTTTTCGAAGAAGATTCAGCATATACACCCACATTTAGCGCGAAACCCTTGTTTTTACATGGTTATTTTTTTACTAAGGGTCTCAATACTTTACTAAAACTATCCGATATAATGAGGAGACGTGTGGGGACCTTTTTAGTCATGAAGAGGGCTTTAAAAACAAGTGTTTGCGCCGTATTGAGCGCGATCGTTTGGCTGCTACTTGCGGCCCGGCCGAGTTTTGCCGTCTCGCAGATTTGTGGTTTGGAACAGATTTTTTCTGAACAAGGATCTTCGGCCGCGATGGAGCGGGTGGACCGTCACTTCGAAGAGATCGCCAAAGAAATCGAAGCCGCGCAAGGTAAAGTGAACCCTCAGTGGAAGCGTATTCAAGCGAAGCGCGAAGAAATGCGTTTAGCCGACGTCGAAACCGACTACAAAAGTTATCTGCGAAAAAAACGCACTGAAATGGAAGCTTGTTTTGGCAACAAAAAGTGCGCAAAAAAAATGGATATCGACGAGTTCCTCGCATTCTGGATGGAGTATTCCACTCATTACGCTCGAGAAGTACCGGATTTCTTACTTAAAGATCCGAAGAAGCGAATTGTATGGCGAAAAGGACTCGACACGTTCGCTTACCCCTTTAGTTTTATGCCGGGAATTTCTGAAGTAATGGATTTTTTTCCGGGTGCTGAAATCAACCGCGCGCGCGCGTTTGATTTTGTGAAAGACCCCGGTGCTCGGCGAGTCGGAGTGCGTAAGGGTAATCGCTGGCGTCTTGGCAAAACTGGACAAGAGTTAATGCTGGCGCGTGCCGAACAGATGATCGAACTTTTGGCGGAGCAGAATCACCCTGCGCCTCGCTTTTTTAAGTTCATTAACGAACGAAATGTTGCGCGCGGCGTACCCAGCGGGTCGGGACTAAAAAAATTCAAAACCTGGTACGCCGACTTTATCGATGCGTTTGTCAGTAGCGTCAACGATCGTAAAAATATAGGGCGAAAATTTATCGACGAAGTGGACCCAAAAGAGGTTCAAGGTTTTGGTGAACAGGTTCGAAAAAAAGGCTTTCGAGGTACTCTGGATTGGCATTTCGGAAATATTAAAAAAGCTGCATCGAAACTGCCTCTCGCTGATCGCGCAAAGTATGCCAGCAAAAGAATTCGCCATTTAGTCCTGATTACGCGTGCATTTTTAAACCCTATTCATTCGCCTTATTTTCGAATGGCTTTCTGGACACTTAATGGAGTTGTGCTTTTAGATCTGGTTAGCTGCGCAAAAGATCGCCAATGCATGTTGCTTGCTATGCTTCGCGAAGCCCAGTGTTATGCGAAGGACCTGGTTCCAGGCGGTGGCCAATGTTATCGCGACAAGATGGAAGAGCGAATGGGCGCCGAAACTGTACAAAAAATTGATGAGCTTAAAAGTCAGGGCGAAAATCTAGGTAAAGAACGCGTAGAGGAAATTAGCGAGATTGCCGAAACTCTCCGAAACGATATTCAGAATGGGAACGCCGACGACAAAAAACGCGCGCTCGAAATGTTGAGGTACATGTACCCTGAAAACGCCGAAGAAAAATTCCGGCAGCTTGAGTCCGCTCGCAACGCCAAAGAAGCATCTGAAATTGTGACTCCCGCCGAAGACGAAGGTTCAGAAGACGAACTCTACGAAGGCGACGAAGAGCGTCTTTTTTTGTTATTGTCACAACCAGCGCCACCTCATTTGATAGCCTCTTTC
>DGKJ01000034.1 GCA_002387735.1 Bacteriovoracaceae bacterium UBA4573
GGAATGTATTGAACGTATGGGATCTTATCTTTGCCTGAAAGTAAGTCAGCTAGGCTCACGTTCGGGTAGGTATAATTGGGGCCGCGATAGTTCACTAGAGTTTGTGCATGTAGATCGATTGGGACTGTGCGCGGTCCTTCGGCAGTTTTAATGGTCAGCGTGAGCGATTCGGTCATTCCTTGTTCGGGAGCGTTGGGTACGATTGAAATGCCAGGTGGTTCGTCGTTTGGACTCAAAAACTTCTGGGCCATTCGCAAGCTCAGGCTTGGAACGAACGTGTCGGCCACCCGAAAAAACATTAGACCGTGCCGGTAGCTACCGTCGCCGTCGTCTTCATTGTTCATGAACCCTTGTGCGACACCAAAGGGCGTGATGTCGGCAGTGTTAAATTGACCGCCGTTTGCGTTATACGAAAATGAAACGTTTGCTTCACGATCAGCCCGAAACCGTGCAAATTTCAAACGCCCGGTACGGCGCGATAACATTGCATTGCCGCCTTGAGTGGTGAGGATTTCTACTCGTTTTTTTAACTCTGTTTCACTTAAGCCATCAGACGCGTTGCGAGTGGGTGCATAACCGAGTACGATTTTGTTTTTACAATCTTCTACCGCTTCTCGAATTTGTTGGTCACCGCTGGAACCCGCGATCATTCCGTCGAGATCGGCAGCGCTTGCTCCAAGTCTTTCTGCTAGTTGTGATTTTAACTTCGGAGCAATTAATTTTTCCCGATCAGTCCAGACCAAGTCGAGTCCCACTACTTTGGTATTCAATTTACATAGTTCACGCAGCATTGGCGCAAAGATGGTTCCGCGATCGAAAGGCCACTGGCCAAAAGTCTGAAATGCTTTTTCATCGGCAGCTAGAATCACGATTTTCGAAGGTGATGCTTGGGCGCCGCGAAGGTGAAATTTAAGATCCAAGCTTTTTTGGTCAATCGCCTGAATAAACGGCACCTTCGAGGGATTAAAATCATGAATCAACGAACCGGTGAGAAATACCAGCGTAATAGAAAGCGAGAGTTTGAATGGCGTGATGCGAAACAGCCTTTTCAGCAAGTTCACGCAAACCTATCGGTGGTTGCCGGCAGTTTCGTGAGGACCGGTAAATTCTACCTATTGGATGAGTTAAAGACCGATGGCCATCGCAGCTTCGCGAGTTAAAAATGCAGCGGTGTAGGCGAGTGTGGTCATGTAAGCCAGCATCGCCATGGGCCAAGTCCAGGAGTTGGTTTCTCGTTTTACGACGGCCAAGGTAGAAATACACTGGCATGCGAGCATGAAAAACACCAAAAGTGCGAGAACCGTTGGGAGCGTGAATACGGGGTCCGCCGCAAGTCGGGTACCAAGTTCAGTTTCCGCGCTGTCACCACCTTGAACGGCAAATACGGTACTAAGGGTGCTGACGATTACTTCACGGGCGGCGAATGAAGAAATAAGGCCAATACCGATTCGCCAGTCAAATCCAAGCGGAGCTATTAGAGGCTCAATTGCATGACCCGCTAAACCGGCATAGCTATTTTGTAATTGATAAGAAGCGATCGCTGCTTCGCCTTGCATAGCTACCTCTTGCGGTGCTTCGACCTTTGGAAAAGTAGCCAAAACCCAAAGTACGATCGAGGTTACGAGTATTACGGTTCCCGCCCGTTTTAGGAAAACTTTCGCACGATCCAATAGACCAACACACAAATTGCGAAGAGATGGTCGTTTGTAAGTTGGAAGTTCCATAACGAACTTGGAATTTTCACCGCGATAAAGTGTTTTTCGCAACACTGCAGCCACGATGACTGCGAACAAAATAGCGCCGAGGTAAAGTCCAAGTAGCACTAGACCTTGAAGACCAACGAAACCCCACACGGTTGTCGACGGAATGAAGGCGGCAATGAGCAACGCGTAAACAGGTAGTCGCGCCGAACAGGTCATTAATGGCGAAATGAGAATGGTTATAAAACGGTCTCGCCGACTTTCGATCGTTCGAGTCGCCATTATGCCCGGAATCGCGCAGGCAAAGGAGCTAAGCAGCGGAATAAAGGCTCGACCGTTTAAACCGATTGCAGCCATTAAACGATCCAGAATAAAAGTCGCCCGAGCCATGTAACCTGAATCTTCCAGTACTAAGATGAAAGCGAATAATATTAGAATTTGCGGTAAAAAAACCACGACTGATCCGACCCCGGCGATCACTCCGTCGACCAGAAGGGATTGAAGCATTCCTTCGGGCAGAAGGGTTCGTACGAAATCGCCTGTGAAAGCAACACCCGATTCGATAAGATCCATGGGAAATTCCGCGAACGAAAATATCGATTGAAACATGAAGGCCAGCACAGCGAGCAAAATAATGGGCCCCGCAAAGCGGTTAAGTAAGATGCGGTCGAGTTTTCGGGTGAACTGGCTGTGGAGAGTTTCGGTGTGTTGTACACAAGATTTTAAAATCGATTCAATGCGTACGTACCGTGCCAAAATGTCTTCAGAAACCGAGCGCGGTGTCGCAGTCGATGCCGGTACATCGGTGGCAGTCGAAGGAGTATCTATTTTTTGCGAGAGAATTTTAATCAAAGGAGCCAGGCCCTGTTTTTTTCTTGCAGATACCGCGACCACAGGTACACCTAAAATTTGTTCTAACTTTTCGACGTTAACTTGAACGCCCTGTTTTTGAGCGAGGTCAGACATTGTTAATACTAATAATAGGGGAGTTTTGCGTTCGATCAATTGCAGCACGAGATAGAGGTTTACCTCCAGATTGGTGCTGTCAGAAACAGCTACCACGAAGTCTGGGGCTTTTTCGTCGGTACGAACTCCGGCCAGAATCTGAGTGGTGAGTTCTTCGTCGGGGGTGCGAGGCTCAAGGCTGTAAGTGCCAGGTAGATCGATCAACTGTACGGTACGCCCGTCGGTTAACGTGAGTAGCCCTTCTTTTTTTTCAACAGTTACACCTGCGTAGTTGCCAGTTTTCTGACGGCTTCCCGTGAGACTGTTGAAAAGAGTTGTCTTGCCGGAATTGGGAGATCCAACGACCGCGACGGAGATCGTTGAGTTGCGATCCGGTTTTACTGCTGAAGTCATGAGTTGGTCCTTTCAACCTCAATGCATGCGGCGTCTTCGGTTCGAAGAGCAATCAAAGTAGATCGTACACGAACGGCGATCGTGCCGCCCAACGGAGCGAGGTGGGAAAGCTCAAGTGTGGCGCCACAGGTGAGACCCATTTCTTCGAGTCGACGGGCAAATTTGCGATCATCAATGCGCGAAAGATTTTTAATTCGACACTGTTCCCCTGGACGGAGATCGCTGATCGTGAGCAACGGCAAAGCGGTCATATCAAGTCCTCTACGTGTTTTAATCCCTCAATAAGCAGGTTCTCGATGTGTTGGTCATCCAGTGAATAAAAACTGGTCTTGCCTTGGCGGCGCACGTGAACGAGCTTTAAATTTCGAAGCGTACGCAGATGATGTGAAACCGCGGGCTGGCTAATGTCGAGCATTTGCGCCAAAGCAGTGACGCTTTGTTCAC
This sequence comes from Bacteriovoracaceae bacterium UBA4573, assembly GCA_002387735.1. Classification (GTDB taxonomy): domain Bacteria; phylum Bdellovibrionota; class UBA1018; order UBA1018; family UBA923; genus UBA923. The sequence continues at coordinate 3,504 of DGKJ01000034.1, forward strand.
CGCGCGAGAGCGCCCAGACTATTTGTATGCGCGAGGAATCACCCATGGCCTGAAACGTTTCGGCTAAGAGCAAGAAAACCCGCTGCGAGCGCATTTTGGCCAGCTCTTTGGATTGAATGTTCTGTAAACGCATAAGCATGCGTTGATGTAACAGGGTCGTCGGGGTTTTGCAAACGGGGTGGGGAATGGGGGGTAGGGCACCTCGGAATTAAAGATTTGCTGACAAGTGTTGAATAATTAGACACCTTTGGGCTGAGGTAGGTTGTAATGAATTCAAATAGTTATTCCGTGCTCTGCTCATCAATAAAAACCGGCATCGGTCTTGCTCATGGCAGGTGCGCCATGATTCGATATGGAATTTTTGCATTAGTATTTTGGACCTTTTTAACTGGCACTGCACGGGCTAGCCTTGACCCCCTACCCTTCCTGGCAGTGGATGCCGAAACCGCCCAAGCAATCGAAGCCGATATTGATCGGATGCTTTTAGAGCAAAAAGAAAATCTCGACATCACTTACATGACCAAAAAATGGCTTAGTAAAGATGATCCTACGATGACGCAAGAAAGGTTCGAGGCAGCGGTGGCTTGGATTGCTAACGATCCTTACGGCCGTCAAGTAGTGATCGATGTGATGAAGCGCGCACGCGTAAAAGAAGTGGCCGGGATTATGCCCTACGTAACTGTGCAAGAACTGCAGGCACGCCAATGGATGATTGATGCCTCAGACGAAAATCGAACCATTGAAGCAATGGGCCGGACTCAATATTCATATACGGTACCCACAAGTCTTACGCCGGATCTGGAACGCTTCATGGCAATTGAGAGTTTGCGGCTCGCTTCGGAGCCCAACCTTACAATGGAAGAGCAGGAACAACTCTATCAACCGCTGCTGTTGGAAATGATCGAGAAACTAACGAAATCTGACGGATTAATTAGAGATTTATTTTTCGCACGTACAAATACAGATCTTTCGTTAGTATACGGCATGGAAGTACCGCGCATTCTAGTGAAGCCCAATGTTTCGATGCGAACGGCGGTCATAGCTTTCGCCCACGAATTCGTTCATTTTGCCTATGCTACATTTCGAGAAAGATTAACTTTAATTGACTACGACAACGAGGAAGATGCTGCTTTTGCATTTGTTGATGGTCAGGGCGAAGAAGTTGATGCTCATATTTTTGAATTTGGCTTGAACTCGCGTATGTATAAGAATCCTTACGCAATTCAAAAAGAAATTCGGGATCTATTCGACTCAGATGCGGTTTTCGTTGGAGATCGTCGAAAATTCGCAAAATTTATTCTTGAAGAAAAAAGTTATCAAAAAAGCTTCGAACGTGAATATTTTAACGCCTTACTGACGAGCTATAAGTTCGAATACAAGGCTTTGAAAAAACTCGAGGGCCTCTATTTGATTCGCGAAACTGAAGAAGAGCAATATCAGAAAAAAGGCAACGACCGAAAAGCCAATGCGGCCCTCGCGTCGAAGGTTAGAATTCGAAAAACAATTGAACAGTACGAAGAAAGGCTAAAGAAGTATGAAGATAAACTTGGCATCGTCCGCAAGAAAAAGTCGGCCTAAATTTTTTCTCAGCTGGGAAGACGCACTTTGGCTCGGCGCTGTGCTTGTCACGATCGTGGCAGGCGCTACGATTCACTAAAGATCACTGAATGAAGTAGGGTTGAGTCCACGCTCGAGCGCCATTTAGAGTGATTCGGGCTCGTACGTAACCCTCGCTGCCATTGATCTGATAAACTGCCGGCATGGTTCGGGTCGTGTTCAAAGTGCGGCCCGATTCTCCTAGAAACTCAACAGTACCACTAGAGTTCCAATTAGATACTACGAGTGTGAAAGTAGGACCCTTCACATTCAACCTCGTAATGACCGGGCCACGGGAAAAGTAGAAATCGCCACGTTGGAGTGCCGAGCAAACCTCTGTAGCAGTCAACCTATGGGCAGCCACCTGGACCCAGGCCCGACCGGGATTGGCTTTAGTGGCAATATCAAAATCGCTGTAGTGGTGTGAATCGTCTACCCCTACTCCCCATACAGAGCCGCGGTGGGTGAGATAGTCGTCCCAAAGCGCTTCGTGAGATATTCCTTTTTCTCCACCGTTTTCGTTGACGAGGGGGTGCCCACTGGTGACTTCCAGAAAATCAAAGTCGCCGACTTTACGCAGAATTTTTGCACCAAATGCCCAGCCAAAGTTAGGGTGATTAACGATCGTCAACGCGCCGTCGGCTCGGGCGGTATTGATTTGGTCTTGCAGTATGGCTCCGGGCTGGCGATTTTCCCGAATCCCTTTGAGTTGAGATTTTCCACAGATAGCATTTACATGAATGGGAACTCGATAAGAGCGACCGGTGATTTCGTCGCCGGGAAGTGTAATAAATTTCGAAGTGGAATGAGAGCTGGTGTCGACAAGTTTGTCGTGTTCAGTCATCGATAAAAAGTCGTAACCGTTGCGTTTATACCACTCGACAACCGTATTGAGTGGAGCGTCGCCATCACTTTCTTGGCTGTGGGTGTGTAGGTTGCCTTTGAAAAAATGTTTTAGTTCTACGGACCGGTCGAATTTAGTACCGTTAATCGCGAGGTGCGTACCGCGCTTGGCGGGGGAGAGCGAAGAACAAGAAATTAGTGAGCACATACCCGAAAGGAAGATTACGGACCTCAACCACCGATTAAGCGAAAAACTTGTCAACATCATGGCGTGCGGTATACCCCAAATATAGGTGATTTATGAAAGACTTCTTTTTTCAAATAATACGTTCTGACGAGGGGTGTAGATCCTACGTTTTGGCCGATAGCGGCACTAAACGTGGGCTTGTTTGGGACCCATCACTAGCTGGGCTCGAAAGCACCCTCGAAGTTGTCGCGGAACAGGGGCTAACGCATTTAATTCTCGCGGATTCCCACACTCATGCGGACCATTTTTCCGCAACCGCTGAGCTCGCCAAACGGCTTCGAGATGTAGCTAAGGTGGAAATCGTAATGGGCGAGAAAACGGAGTCTGAACGGCCCGGGCGTCGTCTGCGTGATGGTGACCGACTAGACATGGGTCCAAAAATGCAGGCGGTAGTGCTGGCTACGCCAGGACATACCGAAGACAGTATTTGTTTATACATTGAGGTTGGCGGAGAAAAGTTAGTTTTAACAGGCGACAGCTTACTTATTGGTTCCAGTGGACGCACCGATTTTCCGGGGGCTTCTGCCGAAGCGCTTTATCATTCGTTGCACGAAAAAATAATGAAATTGCCCGGAACTACTTGGTTGTTTCCCGGGCACGATTATTCAGGATATCTCTTTAGTCGCCTGGAAGTTGAGGCAAAACAAAATTCCCAACTCGCCATGGATAAAAGCGAATTTCTTTTGTTTAAACAGAACGAAGTGTTGGACTGTACGCCTGTAGTGCCGAAGATAGTCGATTTCAATCGGGCATCTTCGCCCAGTGCGCCGATGCATATTCCTGCAGCCGCTATTTGTGCGCGATCGGAACCGGTGCCAGGCGTAAGGTCAATTGGAACCGACGAATTGCGTTCTTTGATCGGTGAGCACTCAAAGAAAAGTCTCTTTATCGACGTGCGCGAGCCCGACGAGGTCAATAAAGCTAGAATCCCTGGACTACAGAACATTCCGCTTTCATTAGTATGGACCAAGTTACCAGAGATTGCGGCTAGTGAGAGTGCTTACTTTTCCTGCCAAAGTGGTAGACGGAGTGGAATGGTAACGGCAACGCTTGCTCGTTTAGGTTTCAGCAACGCTATAAATGTAGCAGGCGGAATTCAAGGTTGGATGGCGCGCGGTTATCACGTCGAGGCGTCTTAATTGAAGTTAGGTTCTTCGGGGCCGGCCCCATTTTGAGAGGGAGTTCCGAAGTCGACGGAGTCTGCTCCCGTGGCTTCGCCGACACTGGCGCCGGCTTCATTGACCCGCGTGGTGGTCGTAGTGGTGCTGCTTGGCGCGCGAGATTTGGTAGGTACTGAAATCATTTTTCCACCGATTACGTCTTCAATGTATGCGCGTTCGGTCGGCTCCTTTGATTTCGCTCCGCCCGAGAGTTCATTTCTTTTCATTTTTTGAAAATTTTCCGCGCGGTCAGTCATGTTCTTTTGAAGTTTATCTGCAAGAAGACTGTACTTTTTCACCACTTCATTATTCGCTTCGGTGCGAGCTTTAAAATACGGGGCCATGGATTCCTTGCGAACCCGTTCTCGCTCAGATTGAGGGGGATTAATCCCTAAGGCCTGGGTTTTTTCGTACATGTCGATGTAGGCTTTTCCGAGTACACTTAATGTCGAAGATTTTTTTTCGCCGCGAGCGTGGACCTGGCGTAGTAGACCCGTCGAAAGTAATCCCGTCAGGACCAAGCCAATCACGAAAAACGCACGATCGCCTCGCGATTTGTAATGAGTTAAATGGATATTCAGAAGACCCCCATAATACCCGATCAAATTAATTGTATACATACCTGACTAATTTTGCTAGAATTTTTATTGTGTGAGGGGGATAGGCAAAATGCCTAATAATATTAGATTGTTATTTGGGGTCATGGGCCTCTTTTTGAGCACCATTGTGCCCGCCCAAGAGATTCAAAACGCACTCGATAATGGTCCGTCTCGTGAGGATCAGCTAGATCGCGCTGCCGGAATGCCCACTAAATCTGAGTTGGATTATCGCACGCTCACTGAAGCCAAGTTGAGTTGCCGCAACAAAGGTTCACAGAGCTTCTTGGGTTCAAAAAAGTGTGGGAATGTCGGCTCGGAACTTGGCTTGAAGGGCGAAATACAGAAGCGCTTTAAAGACTCCATGAAGGCCTATGCTAAAAATTATTACAAAGGTGTCATTTATACGGATTTAAGTGCGCCCGACGGCGCGCCCCGAAACATTGAAGTTCCGGTGTGTAATCTGTCGGTCGGTGAAGGTGAAGGGGCTGCAAATCAGAACTATAAGGGTGACTCCTGTTTGGACCTTGCGCGCCTGACAGTCGATACGAGCTACACTTCGGCCTCCGCGAAAGTTACTGCAAATCTATTGAATGGGCGGGTTAAAGAATTCGCCTGGTGGCGTGGGCTTTATCTTCAAGTTTACTTTAACTCCGCTGGCAAAGTGATGCGGGAGTTCGAAGAACAAGGCAAAGTAACCTTAACGCGCTTGCCGGACGGAAGTGTTCCGACCGGACCGATTGCTCGGGACGCTCTAAGGTTGCAAATAGGCCGCGATCGGGTGATTCGAGAAATTGCTTCGATCAAAGGGAGCGATCAAGAAGAGTTGGGTTACGCTCGCGTGGCAGAAACCAAATGTGAAGCGCGTGACGATAAAATAACTTCTCACGCCTGTAGATTGTCGATGGTCAATGAACACGAAGTCGCGCAGTGGACATATCTCATGATGGCAGAAGCGAACATTCGGACTCAGGTGGAAGTAGACCGCCAGTTCGAAAATATGGAAACTCTTTTAGAGGGGTTTCAGTTACGGCTAGAGCCAATTTGCAAGAACCAGTATGACGCCGACTGCACCTTGTGTCGCGACAGCACGAGAACACGAAGAACCAATCGCTGTTATCAAGAACAAATGCCTAATATGATGAAGCAGGAATTGGCTCGGTATCCTACCGACAATTTACTTCCAATTCCCTACGAAGAGCTAAAACGAGAAGTCGGTGATCAAGCGAGTTCTTCGAAAAAAGACGCCGGTTCGTCTAGTCCATTTCAATTTGGAGACGTTAGCAACCTATTAGCCTTAAGTTTGCTTGGCTTGCGTTCGCGAAAGAAACACCGCGAAGTTCGGAATAAAAAGACGTTGGTGCTTTTATTTCTTTCGCTTACGGTCGCTGCGATCTCTTGGGGTTGTGGTGGTGGTGGGGACCCGGCTGGCTTTGATCCGGCTACAAACTGTTCACCTGATTCGCCGACCTTTGATCCGATTAGCTGTAACGGGGGAGGAACCGGACTACCGGAGGGGGCTGGAAACTTTAACGGCGGCCGCGACGGTTTAGCTGCGATTCGAAACGAATACCTAGGAAGTGAGTACAATCTAAAGGAGCAAGATAAAAAAGTACCCAAGTTAGCTGCGACTGCCCAAGGCGTCGATGGTGGTTTTGGTGCCGGGGAAAGTGGCGGCAATTCGAACAACAATGGAGCCGGCGGGGCCATGTCGTTACCGAAGGTAAGTTTTGCCAAGTCCGGTGGCGGTTCGATGAACGGTGGTACTGGTAGCGATGACCGCCTGACTGCTAACGAAAACAAAAGAAGCGTAGCTTCCGACGAAGAAGAATCAAAAACGCTTAGCAAATCAGATGGGTTTGGCGACGCCGCAAAAGGTGGCGGAGGGAGCGCTTCTGGCGAGGGCTCTATATTTGGAAGCCTCTTTGGGTCTAAAGGACTTGGGGGCGGCGCCGGAGCCGGTGCTGGTGAGTCCGAAGGAGCGGGAGACTTAGACGCCTATCTCAAATTGGTCGGGAACAAGTCGCTTTTTGAAATCGTAAACCGGCGCTACGATCGTTGGAGCACGGAGCTTGAAATTAGTCGCAATCCAGCTCAGTATGAATCTGGTCGGGGTGCAGCTTTTTAAACTGATACGGCCCTCTCTCTTGGTGACGTGCGTATAAAAAAAACACTTAGAATTGTAGCGGGGCTGTTTCTTCTACTTACAGTTCTTTTCACTGTATTTGCATTTAGGGTTAATGCTCGATTCGGAGCTGTCGAAACAGAACCGGTAAATTGCTCTACGAAAGCCCCACTCTTTAAGTTTCCCCAAGAAATCAAAGTGATGACATGGAACGTACAGTTCCTCGCGGGCAAGGGTTACGTCTTTTTTTTTGATGTTCTAGACGGCTCGGGGCCAGACACCCGACCAGATCGATCCGCCGTCTCTGCAACCCTGGCCGAGGTGATTCGCGTTGTTCGCGAAGAAAGTCCCGACTTTGTTCTGTTGCAAGAAGTAGATGAGGGCGCAAAAAGAACGGATTACCAAGATCAGATCGCACTTATCTACCAGGGGTTGAGGGAAGTGTACCCCTGTTACGCGACCACCTATTATTGGAGATCAAAGTTTGTTCCACATCCAAAAATTTGGGGTGCGGTAGGTATGAAATTAGCGACGTTGTCGAGGTACCACATTAAAAGCGCGCGACGTGTTCAACTTCCTGTCATGCCAGGGTTGTGGTGGAAACAGCAGTTCGAACTAAAACGCGCGGTGCTCGACGTGGAAATCGCAAGCGAATCTAAGTTTCCACTTCATGTTTTAAACACTCATCTAGACGCCTTTGCTCAGGGCACCGATACAATGAGACAGCAAGTTGAACGAATTGCTGGAATGCTAGCAACCTACGACTACGAAGGAATTCCTTGGATATTAGGCGGTGATTTTAATCTACTACCAAATCGTGAAGCCTTCGATGAGTTGCCAGAGTTTCGAAAATCCTATTACAATTCTGAAACCGAGTTAAATACGTTAATACAAAAATACCAGTCGGTACCCGATACTAGATCGGCATCAAATCGACGACTAGAATGGCGAACTCATTTTCCAAATGATCCACGAGTGAAGGCTCCAGATTCGATAATCGACTATCTATTTGTTTCTCCAAAAGTCGAAATACTCCGGCGGCGTGTTCGTCAGGATGATACGTTTAAAATTTCTGATCACTTTCCGGTTATCGGCGAGCTTTTGATAAAAGAGAAGCAAAAGTAGCTTTCCGGAAGAAAACCAAAACAAATATTCCTAAGAAAGACAAAATAGAAAGCGTCTTGGTAAACCAACGAGCACCGGTGTTCTTGAGAATAAGCTCTAGCGTTTGTTTACCGTGGGGGAGTTCGACCAGGATGCGACCGAACCCCGGTTCAGTAATTTTTTCGATTTGTGTATTTTCGCGCACTACAGTCCACCCCGGATAGTCTAAAACATTAAAGCGAATTATCGCCGGTTGAATGGCCATAACTTCGCAAAAAATCCGTGTGGGCGATGGTCGTTTACATTGAGCCTCTCCCCGACCGCTAACAAAGTCTAACCAAGATTCCGGTTTGGAGGTTGGCATAAAACCGGTACTAGCTGGAACAGTGTAGGGCTTAGCCCATCCGGTTCCCGTGCTAGCCAAAGAACTCGGCGAAAACGTGTGACCGGTAAAAGTATATAACGCGGGTGCTTTGGCGTGAATAAAACCAAATGCCGTCAGGCTCAAAAAAATTAAAAATGTTATCGCGACCTTTTTTTCAATCCATTTGGCTTGCAAATTTATTAGGCAGGAAAACAAAAGGGCACCTAAAAAGGTGGCCATGGTTAAGAATCTCCAAGGGTAGGTCATGCTTTGAAGCCAGGGGAGTAGTTCATACCAAATTGCAGAAGTTTGATGCATGAAATAAAAAACAATCACCATTCCGAGTGCCAGAAGACGAGAAACGTGATTTCGCCATGCCACGAATGGAAATAATAATAGCGCAAAAAGTATTGGTTCTCCGACATTGTAAGCCAGGGTTTTGTTTTTTATGGAAGTAAACGAAGAGAATAAAATTTGAGTGAGTTGCTTAAAGTGCCAAATATAGGCTTCGAAATCGACGCCAATTAGCGGTGAGGCAACATGTTTTTGCTCTAATAGAGCGCTTAACCAGTAGAATGAAGAACTTCCGAGACCGAAAAGAAAACCGGCAAGCAACTTTTGCCACGCTGAATGTTTTCGTAATCCAAAACTTTTGTAGTAAATGAGAATTCCAGCCACAAAAAACGGAGTTGCGATTAATAGGATCGCGGCATGGCAACTAGCGAGCAGGGCCCAGCTAAGAGCATAAAAAATAAAATTAGTTCGCGAAGGTCTGCGAATCAATCGAAGGCTTGTAAGGGCTAATAGCGGCAAAACAACGAAAGCCGTAGCCTCGCTCAGCGCGCCGCGAATGTATACATCACGAAGTAAATACGGGCTTAGCCCATAAACGCTGGCACCGAGAGCCGCTACGGTTCGAGTGGTGTGGTCGCGCAAGAATGCATACATGGCTGCTAGTGCACCCAAAAGAATTACGACCATAGTCCAATTAACCGCTGTGATTGGATCTCTTAAAACTGTAAAAATAAACTCGGTTAGGAAGAGCTGCAAGGGTGGGCGAAACGCAAGGTGTGGTTCTCCGTGGCCGAACCTTAGATCGGCTGCCCAAATCGGAAACCAGTTTCCGCTGCGAATATTTTCGTGAAACTCTGTCGCGTAAATTGCGTAGGCAGCGGTATCGTGGCCGGCCACGAGTTTGTGTTCCACGAGTGCTGGAACTAAGCCGTGAATAGCCACAGCCCCGGCAACTACCAGAAAAATCCAATGCAGACGCTTCACCGCGTACGCCATTTCACCAAATTCCCGCAAGAGCTGTTCGCCGCCGTAAGGCAATGAGCACTCCGCCGAAGGCTAACGTGAGTGTGGCAAAAATTAGCCGTAGACGCCCGGGTTGGTATTCGGCTTCTATTCGAAAGTGTCCGGCGGGAATGGGAACGGCAATCAACGCTGGTGAAACGAGTCTTTTTTCGACCTCTACGCCGTTTATTTTCAGCGACCATAGTGGATGAAAGTTCATTTTGAACACTAATGCAGTGGCAGTTTCGTTTTGACCTTCCGCCCAATAGTTGTAGGAGCTTTTGCCGGTAGCCCGACCAGCAGCAGTAAATTGCCCCTTCGGAGGTACGTCAGAACTCTTCTTTAGATCTTTGAGAAATTGATCGAGTTCGTTTGAAGTGCGGCACCGTCTTTGAAGTTGGAAGGCCGGGAATTGGCCGGTTTCCGGCAGTCTTGAGAATAAAAATTCGAGAGTGGCCCGAACCAGGCCGGCATTGTCGGCGCAAGGAAGAGCTGCATCGGGTAGAAATGCGTTTTCCGGAAATATTTTTGCAAACGCGAAATAGTTTTCTTGGATTCCAGTTGTATAAACCGACGCACTGCCGAATTTGTTCGTGTTTTTGAATTCCGGCGGCATAGTTTGTTTGTCATTTGCTACGAGGTAGCCAATGTTGAAGAGTTCGTTGTGCGCCTTACTTTTCCAAAGATAACGAAATGACGCATCTTCTGTATGGTTTTGATGGTGATAAATTGGGCCGACAGATTCAACGTTGTGTTGTGCGAAAAGTCCGTAAACTGGAATATAAGTTGTCACACGTA
>DGKJ01000079.1 GCA_002387735.1 Bacteriovoracaceae bacterium UBA4573
GGTTGTGTCGGCGGAGGGGGTGCAAGTGGGCGTTGGTGAACTATTAAATCCGAAAGAAGAGGCCGTCCTGGTGGCGACGATCGCCGAGTGGGAAGCCAAAACAAGCGGAGAAATTGTTATTCACATTGCTAAGAAACTGTCTTCCAAAGACGGAATGAAAGATGCTTATTTCTGGTTTGAAAAACTCGGTATAACAAAAACGAAAAACAGAAATGGTGTTCTTCTTTTCATAGCTGCGCGAGATCATTTCGTAGCCATCTTGGGTGACGTCGGAATCCATTCGAAAGTAGAGCCCGATTTTTGGAATCAGAAAATTCATTTGTTAATTGAAGCCTTCAAAAGTAACGATAAATTGATCGGACTTTGCCGAACGGTTGAAAGCATTGGGGCGGTTTTAGCTCAACACTTTCCTTTGGAAAGTAACGAATCTAATCCGAACGAACTCGATAATGCTCTTTCGAAAAGTCACGAGGGGCACTGAGTAAATTAGCAGCGTTTTAATAAAAAGGCCCCATTCGAATGGGCCATATAGTTCGACAAACTTCGCCGGGAGTTGAACCCTAAAAATCGAACCCAATAAATAAATTATATAAGCTGGTCCAGTTTTAAGTATCGCATACATCAGTTCACCGGGACGCAAAGCCAGGCGCCACACTTCAAGTTGATAGGTTAAATTGCCCCAATTTCTTTCACCAAACTCAGTTTGGACTATACTCAATCCGGTAGCTGGCGTGTGCTCAAACACCAACATAGACGCCATAGGTAATAAAAATATCACCAAAAGATACGGCCCTATTTTTTTATAGCGAGATAGCAAATCGGCGAACGGACCAATTAGAACGGGAACAGCGGGAAATACTAGATAGCGATAACCATACCAGCCCCCCTGCCCTTGCCATACGACCACTAAATAAAACATTGGCACGAGCGATAACACCAAAAGATAGAACACCCGCGGGTTAAATGCCTCCTCGTACCGAGATTTCGAAAATCTCTTAATACCCAGAAGACCTAACAGGAGTGCTGGGGCTGTAAAAACGAGTCCCCAATCCAAGCCAAACAGCACCGTTACTGTGCGTTTAAAATACAACCACATCGGGTAAATCTTAATGAGATCTTCTGTAGGATCAAACTGCTTGGTCACCTCTTCGAAATGAACTTCATTTCCAAATTTCATCGCATTTTTTGTAATCCAAAATAATAAGAATGCGAGCGTCAACGTCCAACAGATCTTCTTTAAATCGGGAAAATAAACAGCCACGCACCAGGCGGTCGCTATTAGAAGGCCTTCTTCCCGAAGTAGGAACACTCCACAAGTTAAAAGCACGATCAGAGACGTTTTAGGAAGGGCATTGGGTCTAACGGCCAATTTTTTTTCATATTTATTTTTCATCAAATAGAAGAAATAAATCGACAACAAAAACAAGTACGCAACGTGAGCCATTAGTGGACGGCGAAACGCATATAGAGCACAACCTTGCGCCACGACCATGGCAAATATCGATACGATCGCGATATTTTCTGAATAATTGAAACGAAGCCCTTTGAACAAGAATACTAGTGCCAGCCAAAAGTACAAACTAGTAGAAAAAAAGGCGCCGAACAATGTCCAGCTACCGATCAAGTGCTCACGTGTACGTTTTTCAATCAGCGGCGAACTCGCGATACGATCAAAAATGGAAAAAAGCCCGACTAGAGGGGCGATCATCAATCCCCCGCCCATCCGACTTGGTGGAGGTATCTTAAAATCGTCGACGTACTCGAGTTTAAAAGAGGGAAATTCGAAATAGGTCAACGAAGTGGCGATAGCGAGATACTGGCTATCGTCTCCACCATACAGCATTCCATGGTGGTTTACCTGATAAGGTTTAAAGATAAAAAAAGCCGTTAGAAAATAGAGAAGCGCTAGTTTTTTCATGAACGAGGGCGCAGGGCCGCGTAAAGCTCCGAACTTAATTCCGGAAAATCATCCCCTAATTCAAAAAGTGCTTTGAGCATTGGCTCGTCCCAATCGTTCATTTGGCGATTCGAGAGAGGCTTTAACATTATTCCACCAATGCGATCTGCCACTAATCCAGATTGTTGAATGTGCTCTGAAAGCAATGCAGGAGTATACACTCTCTTATGCCCCAACTTTTTGTCTTGGGCATTTAGGTCCGTAACCTTTTCTAATAGGCCCATTTTCACACCTAATTGGCGATGCAAAGAATGTGCGTTCGGTACGTTAATCAATATAGTTCCGCCTGGCGAAAGCCAATTAGACGTTTTTTTTAACACACTCACCGGATCTTCTAAATGTTCGAGGACATGAACTAAAAATATGGCATCGAATTTTTGTTCGGTCTCAAAGTCCTCAAATAAACCCTGAAAAAATTCTACGTTATCTATGCGACTTTTTTGTTTTAATGATTCCTTTGTGGCGTTCAAAAATTCGGCTGATCCATCAAGTATTGATAACTTTTTAAAGTCTCGCGAAAGCAGCGTGCTCATCGCCCCATCTGCGCAACCCATCTCGAGCGCCGCAATCCGCCTTCCTGGATCTGTTAAAGATAGAAGCTTCGTGTACGTAAACTCCCATTTGAGATGGTAGATTCGCTCCCACCCATGTATGATCTCGTGATTGTAGGACGAAGCGATGCGCTCGAGTGATGCCAACATTTACGTGAGAATTAACAAGAAATGCCTCGAATGGAAACTCTAGACCTCCGATCCGCCGCAAAAAACTTTTCTTGGCTATTGGGAGATAAGATTTTCCGTTTTGTAGTTACAGCCGGAGTAAACGCCGTACTGGCAAGAAAACTCGGGACCGAAAACTGGGGAACGCTCGCCTATACGACTTCCCTTTTAGCGCTTTTTGGGTTCCTCGCGATGCTTGGCATAGATCAATGGGTCGTCGCGAAATTAATTTCGAACCCGAAAACTCGAGATCGTACTCTCACTGCCGTAGCGGTAATTCGACTCACGGGTGCGGCCATCGCAATCGGCGCTGCGCTACTTTGGAGCGGGGTGTCTACAAACGATAGATCCTTACTATTATTCGGCATTTGGGGGGTCTTGGGCACGGCACTCGACTTTCCAGATCTATATTTTCAGAGCCAAAATAAAAGCAAATATTCGGTTTTTTCTAAGGGAATCGCTTTTTCCATTGCAAACGCCTTACGGATTGCCGGTGTTTTTTTGGGCGCGTCCTTGGGTTTTTATGTAGCCATAGTGGCCGTAGAGGCGATCGTAACTGGATCTCTTCAACTCTTTTTACTGAAAACCAAAACTCGGGAGAGACCCAACTTTTCTCATATCCGCAATGATACTATACAGCTCGCAAAACAAAGTTGGCCCTTGGGATTATCGTCCCTTTTAGTACTCAGTTATTCGAAGCTCGATCTTATTTTGATCAATTCTTTGGGCTCTCCCAATGAGACTGGAATTTATGCGGCCGGTTCCAAGATTTTAGAGTATTTGGGGGTGTTCCCTTCAATTTTTTCAATTTCGATCCTACCCCTCATATTTTCTGTTTTTCGAAATCATGAAGCAGGTTCTCAGAAAGAGCGCGAGCGAGTGTCAATGGCCATTGGGGTCGCTAATATTCTTGCCTGGATTATTCCCATCGCGATGTATGCTCTAGCTCCTTGGATTATCACACTACTCTACGGAACCGCCTTTCGGGAGGCCGTATCAATATTGCGAACTATCGTATGGATCTTTCCGTTGACCTTATTTGGCGTTGTGCGTCAAGGCTTTCTACTTCTCAATGAGAAGTTGAGTATTTGTATTGCCCTTGAGGCGTTGACGCTCGCGCTACTGGTAGGCTTCAACTACCTCCTAATTCCGAAACATGGCGCGCAAGGCTCTGCAACTGCCCTTTTGTTGACGAGTTTAATGGTAAATATTGCGGCCATCGTTGTTTCGAAGTCGGTGCGCAATATAGCGAAGTTTTACATAAAGTCCATTTGGAGTTGCCGACGTTTTCGGCTAACAAACATAAAACGATGTGTGGAATCGCTGGGTATTTTCAAACCGCATTAATAAATCCTCACGACCTGGCTCAAATGAGCTCCGCTATCGCCCATCGCGGGCCCGATGGTAGTGGCCTCAAGACTTGGAGCACTACGGCACTTGCCCATCGACGTCTCTCCATATTAGATCTCTCCGAAAACGCGTCGCAACCTATGCGATATTCTGACTCTGGTCTGTGGATTACCTACAACGGTGAAATATATAACTACCTAGAGATTCGCAGCGAATTAGAATCCTTGGGTTATTCCTTTCGAACCAATTCAGACACAGAAGTAATACTCGCTGCATTCGATCGTTGGGATATCTCGGCCTTTAATCGCTTCAACGGTATGTGGGCGCTCGCTATTTATGATGAAAGAAAACAACGTCTGGTTTTGTCGGTCGATCGATTCGGAGTAAAACCCCTCTATTACATGACGACCGCCGACGGTGGAATAATCTTCGCATCGGAACTAAAGGCATTCTTTGCGGTGGCGAGAAAATTAAATTTAAAATGGGACGAAAAGGGAATTAGAACCGCGCTGCTGTCGCCACTCAAACTTGAAGGTACGGGGCACACCGTTATTAAGAACCTCTCGAGTATGGGAGGAGGGGAGGCTCTAGACGCTAGTCCGAAATCAATAAATAAAATACAGTGGTGGAATACCGCCGATCACATTGAGGCGAATTTTAAAGAGCCTCGACACAATGCCGACGAATTTTTGAACCTTCTTACTGACGCGGTGCGAATTCGCTTACGAAGCGATGTCCCTGTCGCTTCTTCGCTAAGTGGCGGACTCGACTCCAGTGCAATCGTAGCAATCTTAAGTCGGCTAGGTTCAGCGCAAAATCAAACTGCCTTTGTGCACGCTTTCGAAAATACCAGACACGACGAAAGCAATTTCGCAAAAAAAACAATCGCCCACACAGGGGTTTTAGGAAAATGGGTTACTCTCGACGAAACCAATCTCGTAAACGAGATCAGCCGATCTATTTATGCCTCAGAATCCTTTTATCCGGGTTCTCAGGATGCAGCGAAACGCATTTATAAATCTCAAAAAGAAAATGGATTTAGCGTCACTATCGACGGGCACGGGGCCGATGAACTGTTAGCGGGTTATACTCATTATTTTCCTTATGACTCTTCTGGATTTAATTTAAATAATATTCGCGCCTTAACCGGTTCTTTTTTTGAGTGGAAACATTTGGCCGCCAACTATTTAAAAAAGAACTTTACTTCCTACACCAATGATACAGTTCGAGTTCTTGCTGGTCGTTTCTACGATCCAGTTTTAAGTACCCTTAAGCTTCCCTTTTTACTTGGGGAGACGTACTCGACGAAACCATTGAAAACCCCCGAATCACTCTTTCGTTCCTCACCATTAGCGCGAGTTTTGTTTTATGATTTTCATCGCAATATTTTACCGCGAATTCTTAAAAATTTTGATGTCACATCAATGTCACACGGCGTAGAAGTTCGAATGCCTTTTTTGGATCACCGGCTTGTCACTTTTTCTTTTTCTCTACCCGATACAAGTCGCCTAAAAAACGGCATAACGAAGGTAATATTGCGAGAAGCTACACGCGGATTAATACCAGAAGAAGTTCGCACTCGATCAGATAAAATGGGTTTGAATTCGCCCCTTTCGGTTTGGCTAAGTGGGCCCTTAAAAGAGTGGGTGTTGGATTCATTGGAAAGTCCCTCACCAATCGATTCGGTGTTAGCTAGAAAAAAAATTCGAGCTATATATCGTAATCACTTAATGAAAGTACCGGGGAACTGGTCTCTTGCGTCTAAATTTTGGCTGCAATATTCCGCACGTCATTGGATGCGGGAAGTTTCGAGTCAACATGGAGTTAGCTGGTGAGTTTCAGATTTTTAAAAATTTCTACCCTTTACCGCGGCGCTGTAACTCAGTTCGAGAGAGATAGAACCTCTCACTCCGACGGTTACAATCAAATTCTTGATCGACTCTGTTCAAATAATTTTTTTTGGTCGGATTACTATGCTCGTCACCTTCGCCAGCTGGGAATAGAGGCGTTTGAACTCTTTCCGAATGTGCCGTCACTGCAAAAGGCGTGGGCATTAGAAAATCATGCTGCCGGTTCAAACGAAGATTTAGTTTTGGCGCAGATTAAAAAAATTAATCCAGATGTTATTTTTCTTCAGGCCTCTGGGGCGTTTTCTAATGCATGGGTTGCACGCCTTAGAGAGTCCATACCCGCGTTGCGTTTGCTCATTGGATGGCGTTGCTCACCCTTCGGAGCTAACGATATAGATAACTTTAAAATGCACGACGCCATATTTACCTGCAATTCTTCGCTTACTTCCGCGTTTGAACAAATGGGGGTTCCTTCTTACGTACTTCATCATGCATTCGAACCCAGCACTTTTTACTCTGTCTCACAAATGTCCGAAAGCCCTTGGACCAGGCGCCTCGAGAAATCGCTGGTATTTGCAGGTTCGCTAGTTCAGGCCCGCGAATTTCATCTAGGAAGAATTGGGTTTATTGCAGGTCTTTTAAGCGCAGGTATTCCATTAAGTCTATTTGCTGAGACTGATTCATTTTCGCGACGACTTGCTAAACGATTACTCGGCGAAACAGAATCGTTTTTAGCCAAAATTAGACTTTCACCATTTCTTCCAGCTCGCTCCTTTCGTCGGCGCGCTAGCCTCTGGAAAGACACGCAGTTATGGTCGCCAACCCACTGGGCAATAGCTAAAAATAGCTACCCTGCATTGTATGGTAACGAATTTTATCGTGTACTCGGTGAAGCAGCCGTTTGTCTCAACTTTCACATCGACTCCTCTGGCCCATGCGCAGGCAATGCGAGGCTATTTGAGGCCACCGGAATGGGAACCTGTCTTCTAACTGACTGGAAACAGAATATCGGGTCGTTCTTTTCAGAGGACTCGGAAATTGTGACCTTTCGCAATCCCACTGAATGCATAGAAAAAGCGGTTTGGTTGCTTGAAAATCCGACCGCCGCTAATGACATTGGAAAGCGCGGTCAACGTCGGTGCTTTGAGCACCACTCTTTTCGGTTACGAGCCGAAGAACTGCTAACCACCGTTCACAAACTGTTGAGCAAAGGACGAAGTTCTTTCAGAACAAAGTCAGGGCTTTCTTTCGCAAGTAACTCCGAGGTTCGAATTCCAGACTCGCATGCAAAAGACTTACACCCAAGCGCCTGAGCACAGCGAATATCTGTCTCGGTGTCCCCTACCATCGCAACAATTGAATTCACTGTTTGATTTTCGCGCAGAAGGTACTTCGATACCATCGCGTATTTAATTTCCCACTTCGAACGGTGCGCATTATGTAATTTCTGATTTGAGCCAGAACACAAAACATTAGAGAAAAAACCAGTTAGTCCATGCTCCCGAAGCTGGTAATTAACACCTTCGGGAGAGGTGCGCATTGTTACTAAAACCAGTTTATATCGTTCATGCAATGTTCCGAGTACGTCCTGAACTTCATTCTGAAGCTCATCTAAATCGAGATAACCTTTTGTCTCAATCACACCTTCACGAAGTGACCAGTATTTTTCTAGTATTGATTCGGCCTGTGAGCGACGTAATATATCAAAGTCGGGCACTTTATTTCTTTTGCAAGTCCAGTAGTCTGTTTCGTCTAAGGGACTGAATGAGAAGCTCCTTAGAATGTCGGAATACACTCGATGATATTTTCTTTTTACATCGAGAATCGGGCCGTCAAAATCAAACAACAAGTATTTTTGATGCTTCATGATTCGAATGTTTTACATGAGATCTATGTGTCTCAACCCAGTGACTCATATTCGATTCCGCCCATTTAAACTCTCGAGTGATACCGTCTGATAGCGCTGTTTTGGGAGCCCATCCGAGTGTTTTGTTGGCTTTTTCGGTAGATAACCACATGCTCTGAAGTTCGGCGGTGTTTCGTCTTTTATATGTAACCAGAGCTGAATAGGCTCCCTGCGAAACGTTCTCATTTAAAATTTCTGGACGAAATCCCGACTCGCGAAAGCTAACCTCAGCAACTAAAGTGGCTAAATCTGAGACAGATATTGCCGTGCCCGACCCCGCGTTAAAGGCATTTCCGTCGGCTCGTGGGTCATACAAACAAGTGCGATGTAAACTAACTACGTCATCTACGCAGATAAAATCTCGTTTTTGTTCGCCCGAGCCGAATACCACTAATGGTCTTTTTTCAATGGCTCTACGGATGAAGATCGTAAGAACTCTCCGAAACCACTCACGCTCGCCGTATACTATTCCATAGCGTAGGCTCACCACTGGAACACCATAATAGTCGTTAAAAAGGTGACCGTAATTTTCAGCAGCCAATTTGCTCACTCCGTAGGCCCAGTTTGGGCGGAGGCTTTGCGATTCAACACTAGCACCTTCGTGCTGACCATAAACACAGGCTGAAGATGCGTTTAATACCTTTTTTACTCCGACCTCTTTTGCTGCTTTAAGTACGTTCAAAGTGCCAACAGTATTTGCTGTTAAATCATACAGTGGGTCATCCGATGCCTTAAAAATCTCAAGCTGAGCCGCCTGATGCGAAACTACATCAGCCCCTTCCATGGATTTCTGCAATAGGTTCAGGTCTAAAATATCGCCGCGAACAAACGATATCCTCGACTGAACATTCGATAAATTTTCCAAATTTCCAGTCGATAAATTATCGAAAACGCAGACATCGTGCCCGTCCGCCACCAAGGATTCTACGATATGAGAACCGATAAATCCGGCCCCGCCGGTGACAACTATGCGCATATTCGTTTAGCTCTGATAAACAAATTCGTTCCAATATTTTGTCATGCACAGACCCTCTTGACCGCGACGCATAGGAAACGCAGCAGGAGCAGAATCCAGCATCGCTTCAACGCACAAGGCCGGAATATTTACACCAGCATGAACCGATAACATAAGACCACCCGCCGCAAAACGAGGGTTCACTTCAATTAAATAAGGCTTTTCGTTAACTATAAACTGAAAATTGCTCGCGCCTCGAAGCTGCAAGCGGCCGCAAATATGTTCGATGATAGCCATAAAGGGCTCCACTGCAATCGTTACACCCTTCACAGATTGGCCCGATTTTACGGCCATCCTTTTCCGCGCCGAAGCGGCACGAACCCTGCCTGAGTGATCGCAGAAAACATCTACTGTCACTTCGTAACCTTTAATTAATTTCTGAATTAAAAGATCGGAGTGCGAGGCAGTATAAAAATTAAACTCTTCCATTGAATGAAGAGGCATAGCGAATCGGCTTCCACTGCCTTCGATTTTTTTTGCAAACAACGGAAAATTGAGTGGGTCCGGGGTGAATTCTAGTAGTCCGGAACAAAATAGAACTTCCGGCACCATAATCTCTAATTTTTTTGCGAAATTCCAAAACTCCCACTTGTTGTCGCAAACATTGACGGCCTCGTGCGATGGCAAAAAAGTATGAATCCCGTTTTCCTTGAGAAGTGCGGCGTGTTTAGCAAACCACTTTATTTCTCCGGAAAAAGTTGGAAGACACAAAACCTCGCCTTCGCGATCAGCTATTTCAAATAATTTTTTTGCAAAAAGTGGTGAATCGAATCTTGGTACAAGGAAGGTTTTATCAGCAAGGAACAGTCCTGGGGCGGAAGGGTCGGTATCAGAGGCTAAGATCTCTATGGCGGGATCCATATGACGTAGTGCACGTATCGCATTGACGGCGGAGCCTGTGCCTGACGATGTTATAAGTACTTTGTGGGCGCCCATAGCTAGACTAGAATTAACAACAGGGCTTTTAAATGACAATTCTCAAGTTTAAAACTCGACTTTATTGGCTACGCGTTGACTCGGCGCTTCATTTTTGGGCTTGGTAGAAAGTCCCTTTCAGGAACCGCCGAACTGAGCACTCGTTTTTCCCAACGCTTAAAATCTAAAGTCACGTGATAAAGCGAAAAATAGAAAATCGAAATAAACCCTCTAGTCCCATCTCGATACCCCTGTTTCCAAAAATAGTGCCGCAAGAAAAATCGAAAAGCGCGGTAAATTGTTGAAAACACCGATCGAAATTCCCCGTCTTGACCGCCATTCGAGGCGTCAAATTCCGTGTACTGATCGGTTTTCTGAAACCACTCCGATAAACTGTTCACATTGAAGTGTAGGTACCCGTTTCTAAAAACATGTACCAACCCCTGAACGGAAACTCCGCGGTGATATCCTTTTTCGCAAGGGTAGTCCCAGGTACCAGTGCGAAACAGTCTTATTTCCGACGATTTTGGACTGTAGAGCCCATACCGCAGGGGAGCGCCCACAAAGTAAAATGAGTTGGGAATTTTGACGCCCGAAAACCTGGAACTTCTTGGGTCTGACAAGAAAGCCTTGAGCTCACTTAAGAGTTCCGGGGTTGGTCGTTCGTCAGTATCGATGTACAAAAGCCATTCCGAGGTAGCAGACTCCAGTCCGAACTTGCGATTTAAATCAAAGTTGCCATTTGGGGGATTTTTTTCATATACGGTCGCGCCCAATTTTCGGGCAATCGCAGCGGTCGAGTCCTCGCTCATTTGATCAACAACAATCACTTCCTTAGCGATCGCTAGCCAAGGACGTAGCGCGCCCTCAATACGCTCTTCACAGTTGCGCGCCGCAACAACGACGCTCAAACTCATTAACTGCCCGGGATTCGACGGTGTCGTCATTTGGTTAGCTATGACATACTCGATTTAGGTTGAGTACAGAATAATGCCGGCTCGCGCACTGAAAGACATCGAACAACTGTCCAATAATCCTGGCGTCTATTTTTTTTATGATGCGGCAGACAACCTCATCTATGTTGGCAAGGCCAAGAACCTAAGACGTCGTTTGGCCCAATATCGTAAAACTAGCCGAATTAGAAAACATCGTCGCATGCGCGGTATAATTCGCGACACTTTTCGTTACGAAACCCGCAACTGCCCAAGTGAATTAGACGCCCTATTACTCGAAAATGAATGGATTCAAAAAGCAAAGCCCAAGTGGAACATCGTGGGTGCTTTCTACTTTATGTACCCTATCATTTCCGTTCGACGCGAAAAAAATGGTGATCTCATATTGGGTTATTCGACCGAAGAAGCATCTACTATTCAATCTGGATCAAGACTGTTCGGCAGCTATCGATCGCGCAGTAACACTCGGCGCGCATTTTTTTCCATGAACCGCTTAATCGGATACATCGGGCACCGAGAAAAGAAAAAATCTAAGACTCCGAGCTCCCGCAGTGAGTTCGTAAAAAACCGTGAGCAACGGTTTAGGCAACTTTCGGTAGAGTGGGAAAAGTGGATCACTCTTTTTTTTAATGGAGAGTCGTCGCTGTTGCTCGAAAAAATTGTCACGCAGCTGCTTGATCGGCCAAAAGCCAGAAGGCGGGCAAGCGAAGTTCAAACCTATATCGACGAGCTGGCGCTTTTCTATTCTACGGAAGCGAAGCGTTTAAAGTTCATAAGAGACCAATTGGATTTGGGCCTTGGTTTCATACCCCAACGTGAACGAGATCGTTTTTATTTGTTAGCAAAACACATCGCTAAATCCAGGTTAACGGATGGAACGCACTTTCATTCGAACCAGATTTCTCAAAGTTTCTCTCAAAGCCTCCATTTGGCTATCGATTCTAAGGTCACCGAGACCAAGTTCGTGAAGCCCAACGGCTGAAACGCTATGACCATGGGCTTTGAGTAAAAAATAGGCCGCGACAACAGCGGTACGTCGATTTCCGTCTTTAAAGACGTGGGTAAGAACGAACTGGGCATAAACATCGGCGGCAGCTTCAATCGCTTCTCCGCCGTCTGCTCGATCTTTGGCTGCCCTCAAAATTTCTCGAGCCTTTTTTATCGGATCGGCAAGAATTGCAAACGTGGCTTCGCGTCCCGAAGGCAGCTTACATATGGCGGGTTCTACGCGCCAAGGATCATTTTGAGTGCCGGTTAATATTTGGTTCAATCGTCCTAGTTCCGCGGTATTTAGAAACACGCCGGACTCGACCATACTATTGACTACCTCGAGCGCGCGCTCGAAGCGGGAAAGTTCTAATTGTCGTTTTAGATTATTCTCGGGCATAGCCGGAAACTAGCATAAGGACGGGGGGGCGAAAATTTAATCTTCGTCGGACGGGCGTCGGCCGCCACCCGCCTTCAGCTCGGAATCATAAGCCGCCAATATTTGCGCTTCCATTTTTTCCCGAGTTTCGGTGTTTAGTGGGTGTGCGATATCTTTATAAACGCCGTCTTTTCGCTTTTTTGAAGGCATCGCAACGAATAGCCCGGTATTACCATTGATGACCTTGAGATCCCGGACGACAAAACAATTGTCGAGAATAATGGTTACGTAGGCCTTAAGCTTTTCCTCATTAACCGGAAAAATTTTTATTTCGGTGATCTCCATGTTGCCTCTCCTGGTCACTGCACCTACAAAAGAAATACCCTACTATTTCCATTGTAAACCCAGACTAGAACACGACGCAACAAAGCGGCTTAAATCAGCTACTGCGATGCGGCATTTTTTTCCACATATAGCGAGCCGCCCTTTAAACCTACCGAAACCGTATCACCTGGCAGAAAGGCGCCTTCCAATAGTTTCTTTGCCACCACATTTTGCAACTCTTTCTGAATAAGCCTCTTCAGAGGGCGAGCACCATAGTCGGGGTCGTACCCAGTCTTCGAAAAATATTTGACTGCCTCATCCGAGATACTAAATCGAAGCTCCTTTGCAGCTAACAACTCAGCCAGTTTCGCGGTCTGAATCCGTACAATTTCGGTAATTTGGGTCTCATCTAAACTGTTGAAAATTACCGTATCGTCGATGCGATTTAAAAATTCGGGTCGAAAGTGGTTTCTTAAGACCTGCATCACAATTTCTTCGCGTTTTCTTGGCTGTTTCTCTGATAGAATCTCGCGACTGCCGATGTTACTCGTCATAATTATCACAGTGTTGGTAAAGTCCACCGTTCTTCCCTGTCCGTCGGTGACTCGACCATCGTCGAGAATCTGTAAAAAAATATTAAACACATCACCGTGGGCTTTTTCGATTTCATCCAATAAAACCACCGAGTAAGGGCGACGTCGTACGGCTTCCGTAAGTTGTCCGCCTTCTTCGTAGCCCACATAACCTGGAGGTGCGCCAACCAAGCGCGCTACCGAATGTTTTTCCATATATTCGGACATATCAATTCGTACCATTGCGTGTTCATCATCGAACATGAACTGAGCGAGTGCTTTTGCTGTCTCAGTTTTTCCAACGCCGGTTGGTCCAAGAAACAAAAAGGAACCGATCGGCCTGCGCGGATCCTGCAAACCAGCACGAGATCTGCGAATGGCGTCGGAGACAGCCTCAATCGCTGCGTCTTGCCCGACAACTCTCTCGTGCATTCGTTTTTCCATTTGCAAAAGTTTCTGAACTTCACTTTCGAGCATTCTCGACACTGGTACGCCGGTCCATTTGGAAACGACTTCGGCGATGTGTCGTTCATCTACCTCTTGGTGAAGAATCTTACGTTCTTTTGCCTTCGCAGTTCGTTCGTCGAGTTTCTTTTGAAGATCAAGCAAAACACCGTACTTAAGCTCTGCGGCTTTTTCCAGATCGCCACGTTTTTCAGCCTGCTCCATTTCAAAGCGCTTCTGTTCAATTTCGCTTTTTAATTCACCCAATCCTTGTACTTCTTGTTTTTCTTTTTGCCATTGCGCCCGAAGGGTTTTCGATTTTTCTTTTGCGTCACGCAGTTCGGTTTCAATTTTTTCTAAACGATCTTTTGATCTTGCATCGGTCTCTTTTTTAAGGGCCTGACGTTCGATTTCAGCCTGTAATATTTTTCGATCGAGTACATCGATTTCTTCTGGTACCGAATCCAAAGCCGTTCTTACGCGACTAGCGGCTTCGTCTATAAGGTCGATTGCCTTGTCAGGCAAAAACCGATCGGCAATGTAACGGTTGGAGAGATTTGCAGCAGAAACCAATGCGCCATCTTTTATGGTTACGCCATGATGTAATTCGTATTTCTCTCGTAGGCCACGTAAGATTGAAACCGTATCTTCGACCGTAGGTTCCTTTACAAAGACTGGTTGGAATCGTCGTTCTAGGGCCGCGTCTTTTTCGATTCGCTTGAATTCGTTCAAGGTGGTGGCGCCAACGCACTTTAGTTCGCCGCGGGCCAAAGCTGGTTTCAGGAGGTTCGCGGCATCCATCGCGCCTTCACTTGCTCCGGCTCCTACGAGTGTGTGAATTTCGTCTATGAAAAGTATCACGCTACCCGCGGAGTCGTTCACCGCCTTTAAAACTGCCTTTAGCCGTTCCTCAAATTCACCACGAAACTTGGCTCCTGCAATGAGTGCACCTAAATCTAGCGCAATGACTCGCTTGTTTTTTAGTCCTTCGGGTACGTCGCCTTTCATCACTCGTTGGGCCAAACCTTCTGCAATTGCGGTTTTTCCGACGCCTGGCTCGCCAATAAGAATGGGGTTATTTTTTGTGCGTCGAGATAACACCTGAATTACCCGCCTAATCTCTTCGTCGCGTCCCACCACTGGGTCTAACTTTCCTTTGGCGGCAACCGCCGTTAAATCGCGGCCGTACTTTTCTAGAGCGTTCATCTTGGCTTCAGGATTTTCGTCTTGCACGCGGGCTCCCCCTCTAATTTTTTTTAGGATTGTTTGCACTTTTTCGTAATTTACGTCAGCCTTAAAAAAGGCCTTATAGGCATCGGAGTCCTTCGCGTTGCGATTGCCCAAAAAACCCAACAGAAAGTGCTCTACGCTAACATACTCGTCTTTGAGTTTCGTAGCTTCGTCTTCTGCCAAAACCAGCAGTTTGTTGAAAGCGCCGGAAGGATAGACCTTCCCTTCGGTTGCTGCTCCCGTAACACTGGGAAATTTTCCGAGTGCAGCGCTTATTTCTTTTTCAATGAATTCCGGATCCGCACCGGCAGTGCGAACAATAGACGGTACTATACCTTCTGGTTGTTTCAGCAGAGCAACGAGCAAATGCTCGGGTTGAATTTCTTGGTGGTTTCGTCGAATGGCCAAATGCTGGGCATCGACTAACGCTTCTTCGGTTTTTGCTGTAAATTTTGCAGCCATGTGCTTTCTCCTCAAACTGGAGGAAGCGAAGCCGCAACCTCTCAGCTAATCTTTTTTGCCCGTGAGGTTTAACGGCCTAACCTCAAATACTTCCTCACCGTCAGGGTCTGTCGTTCGAATACCCAAAACAAATCGTTTCTTACCCTTCAGCATTCGTACAAAATCTTCGACCTTTTTCACCGGGCGGGTTTCCTTACCAGCTTCCTTAATGTCAACAATCACATCACCGCGCTCAAGACCCGCTTCAATTCCTGGACTATCGGGCTTAATCTCTTTAATCACAACGCCTTGATAGTCAGCGGGCAGACCCAATTCACCTGCAATTTCAGAGTCGATCTGTTCGACAGTTATTCCAGCAACCTCTGCTTTTCCGGGACGGTCAGGACCCTTATTATCGTGTCTACCCTTCGCATCTGCCCTGAAATCGGGTCTTCCTTCTACATCGACTTTGAACTTCTTTTCCGACACCTTTCCGTCGTCGCTTCTCAAAACAGTCACATCGGCCTTTTCGCCGATTGGAATGTTCGTTATCGTGTTCAGCAGTTCACCAATGGTCCGAACTCGTTTACCTGCGACTTCCGTAATAACGTCGGACTTTTTAATGCCTGCCCGAGCAGCCGGTTTACCACCAACCACATCACTAACGATGGGGCCTCTCCGGTCCTCGTCAAGTTTTAGGGCCTTAGCAATTTCACTATTAAATTCCTGAACATTTACGCCAATATAGCCCCGATCAACCCGCCCCTTTGTTTTGAGCTGTTCGAGCACTTTCTTGAGCATATTCACGGGTATAGCGAACCCAATGCCAGGGCCTCTTGCATCGATCGCATTATTAATGCCGACCACTTCACCGCTTAAATTCACCAACGGCCCGCCGGAATTGCCCGGATTAATTGGCGCATCGACTTGCAGATAATTGCCAAAAGTACCCGGTAGCGACCGCTCTTTTGCACTGACGATTCCGTGAGAAACAGAATGGCCATGGCCAAAAGGATTTCCTACCGCGGCAATCCACTCGCCCACTTCCAATTTGTCTGAGTCTCCAAGTACCACCGGCTGTAGGGTTCTTCGGGTTTTTACTTTCAATAGAGCAATATCGAGTTCGCGATCTCGACCTATGATTTCTGCTTCACTCTCTTTTTCTTCGACGTCCTCTGTGAATTTAACCTTTATTTCGTCGGCCCCTTCGACGACGTGGTTGTTGGTAAGAATCAAACCGCCGACGCTGTTTTTTTCAATTACAAACCCAGAACCAAGGGACATTGCTTTTCTCTGAGGCATTACGCGGTTTCCATCACCCCGAGGACCGGGCATGACACCACCTCCGAAAGGTTCCCCTAAAAACTCTTCAAAAAATCGTCTCCATAATTCGTCGCCCGGCTGTCCGGGTGTTCGCCCTCGATCACCCCAGTGCGGCGCCTTTACGGTTGAGGTTGTAAAAATATTCACCACCGACGGAATCATTTTTTTTGAAATTTGAATAAACACTTGATTGACGGGAGTAACAACATTGTCAGCGCTCGCAGCGTGTAACTCTTTCGTTAAGCCCCAGATAGCGAGAACGGACAAACCTAGGATCGCCCTGATCTTCATTGTCTTATTCATGCGTACTCCGTATTTACTTTTTTTGTGCTTCCACAAAACGCATCCGCGTTTCGTATAAAAGATTGTCTATCAATTTTTGTTCGTCAGAACTTAGGTTGCCTTTGGTTTTCTCTTTAATGAGCTCCAATAAATCAATATTGTGCCGCGCCAACTCTAGATCAACTTTCTTTTCTTTTGAGTCCGGGCGAGGCGTAAGGCCCAATCCCATAAAAACGGCTGAAGAGATTGACAATACAAACGTGGTAAAATCGAGCTTCATAGCTGCACTCCAGATTGAATACTTCTATACTTTCCGTATTTCAGCGCCAATAGTTTTTGTACCCTTAATTCCACCGGAGCGTGGCGATCAAGAACCCCAAGCAGCGCGGAAGACGAATAAGGGTTCACAGTATATAGATGAGCCGCTCCGGGAGTACCAAAGGTCGCATGACCAGTACTCATATTCTGAATTTTTCGAAGCGCATTGGCCATCCATTCAGGTTGCATACAAAATTCCGCTCCAGCACGATCGGCTTCAAAATCCTTCGATCTAGCTACAAGTGTTTGAAGAACGACCCCGGCCAGCGGTACAAAGATCATTCCTAACAATGTGTCGAGCGCCCCGGGTTGTCTGGAGCTGGTTCGCTGTTTACCCAGGATTGCCCCCCAACTGCTTAACTTCGCACATGCAAGACAACCAATTGCGACAACTGCTGCAATGGTACCAACAAAAGTGTCACGATTTTTAATGTGGGCGACTTCGTGGGCGAGAACGCCCTCGAGTTCGTCGTAACTCAGAATCGCCAAGAGCCCTTCCGTAACAACAATCGAAGCATGATGAGGGCCGCGGCCCACCGAAAAAGCGCTTAGGCTGTGACTTGGCGAAAGATAGATTTGAGGCACTGAAATCCTAGCTCGTTCTGCCAACCGCTCAATAATGTCGTGTACGCCCATCGATTCAGCTGAACGTAAAATTTGCGCGCGATGAATCTTGAGCACGAGCCAGTCTGATAGACCGACCAGGGAAACTACGATTGCCACTCCGACTGCAAGGCCAATAGGAAGCCCACTATTCCCAAATAACAACACTCCTAAAGCCGTGGTAATGGTGGCAATAACTCCAAAAAATATGAGGACTTTCAAATGGTTAGTCATGCCACTCCATTTAAGCGACTTCGCCTTTAGATAATCAAGACAATTCGTTCCAACAGATTTTCCGCAAAATTTTGCAAATTTCTAACGCAAATGGTCATGTGCGTGTTACAGAATTCCCCAGCAAGTTTCGACAGTTAACGAATTTTAAAGTCCCACACGGACACTTGATGCGCTTTCGTCTACATGCTAAATGGTCACACTCAATCTTGATGTGACAGGAGATTCATCTTCTATGGACAAATTAGGTTTCGGCACCGCGGGCTTTCCGAGCAAGGCTCCCAAAAAAGACCCCATCGCTGCTTTACACATTGTTAAAGACCTAGGGCTAGATTGTTTAGAGCTAGAATTCGCTCACGGCATACGCATGCGCGATGAATCGGCGTTAGAA
The DNA here is from genome assembly GCA_002387735.1 of Bacteriovoracaceae bacterium UBA4573. GTDB lineage: Bacteria > Bdellovibrionota > UBA1018 > UBA1018 > UBA923 > UBA923. The sequence continues at coordinate 18,191 of DGKJ01000079.1, forward strand.
ATTAATCGCACCGCTAGAAAATTAGGAATTACTCTTACTGCTCACGCGCCCTATTACATTAACTTGAACGCTAAAGAGCAGGACAAGATTGACGCGTCAATTAATCGTCTTCTACAAACTGCGCGACTCGCTGGTATGTGCGGCGCCTACAGCATGACCTTTCACGCTGCGTTTTACATGAAAGATGAGCCAGGCACGGTTTTCGGAATCGTAAAGAGATACCTCAAACATATTACCGATCGTCTTGTGGATGAACAAAATCCCATTCACTTGAGACCAGAGCTTACTGGAAGGAAAAGTCAGTTTGGAACGCTTGAGGAGCTATGCGAATTAAGCCAAGAGGTACACCAAGTTTACCCTTGTCTAGATTTTTCGCACGACCAAGCCAAAACTGATTGCAATGACTTTGAACATTTTTCTCAGGTTTTTGAGCGCTACAGAAAAGCCCTCGGTAAATCGGCATTAGGGCAAATGCACATTCACGTTGCGGGAGTGCAATATGGCTCTAAGGGAGAAATTCGCCACCTGTCTCTCAAAGACAGTGGTTTTAATTACAAAGACTTTCTACGTGCTTGCAAGGAATTCAAAATCCGAGGCTCTGTGATTTGCGAAAGCCCAGAGCTTGAAAATGACGCTCTTTTACTTAAGAAAACGTGGGAACAATTGAGCGAAAAGAAATCTGCCAAGAACTAGCTATCCGTGGTTATAGCCTTCTTCGCGTTTAAAGCCAGAGAGTCTCATTTTTAAGTCCTCTGGTTGATTACTGGCGTAAATTGCTTCTTCGTTTGTTATTACGCCTGCCAACACTAAACGTTCCAGCGTCTGGTTGAATGTCTGCATTTTGTAGTATGTCGTAGAAGTTGCGATAGCGTCGTCAATTTTGTCGAGTTCGTTATTCAGTATTAAATTTTCGATAGTAGGACTCTTAATCATTACTTCGCAGACGGCTATTCGACCTTCGCCATCTGCCCTCATCACAAGTTTTTGACTAACTACCGCTAGCAAGCTGGCGCTCAATTGGACTCTGACTTGGTTTTTAGAGTTTGCCGGAAACACGTCTAGTATGCGGTCTACAGTAGAACGCGCATCGTTCGTGTGTAGAGTAGAAAGTACTAAATGCCCTGTTTCTGCGGCGGTTAATGCCGCTTGTATGGTGTCGATCTCTCGCATTTCACCTATCGTGATAATGTCGGGGTCCTGCCGCAAAGAACCAACCAAAGCCTCGTGCATATTTAGTGCGTCAGTGCCGACTTCGCGCTGGCAAATGCTGCTTTTAATGTCACGGTAAACAAACTCAATGGGATCCTCGATCGTAATTATATGGGAATGCCGATGCTCGTTAATGTGATTTACCATTGCGGCCATGGTTGTGGACTTACCGGCTCCCGCACTACCGGTCAGGAGTATGAGGCCCCGTTTCTTTACACAAAGATCTTTCAGGACACTTGGCAATCCGAGCGAATCGATGCTTGGAACCGTGAGCGGTATCATGCGTATTACACCCGCTACCGTTCCGCGTTGAATGTAAATATTCGCCCGAAATCGACCCATGGATTCCATGTTGAAACTACAATCCACTTGCATGTGTTCTTCTAGTTGATGAATGAGTTTCGCATTTAAAATGTTATACAAAATTTCTTTTACAGTATCCGCAGCTAGCTCAGGAAGCTTTGCGGGCACCAACTTACCGTTGATTCGAAACATTGGTGGCCGACCAGCCTTTAGGTGCAAATCTGAGGCTCCATGTTTCAACAAAGCATGCAACAAATACTTCATGGTCGGACGGTGGGCTGACCCATTACCATTGGCTGTCGTACTATTGTTATTCAACATGCGAAGAGGGTTGCTCATGCGGCCTCTCCACGGTCTAACTTTCTTAGATCGATAAGTTCTTTGGTGACGGCAGCGAGAACCAACCGTTGTTCAATTACTTTGGCGGCAAATTCGCAAATAGTAGCGAGAACCTCTTTGTCGGCGTCAGTATAGAAATCCTCTCCCAAGCGATTCAATAACTCAAGGCAACCAAACGTTACGCCTCTTATGACAAGCGGGTAGGCTACAATATTACGAGTTTCGAAACCCACCGAATCGCTTATTGTTTTTAAGTATACACTGCTCTCATCAACCTTGGACAAGGCCATTACTTGTTGGTTTTCGCATACGAAACCCACCACGCCTTTGCCGCGCGGGATTGTAAAAGTTAAAAGATTCTTCGATGATCGCCCAGATACTGCTCTAAAAAACATATTATTATTTTCGAAATCGATTTCGACGATAGAGCCCGCTTCCGACTTCACGTGCTCCATGGCTATTCGTAAAATTTCGCTAGTAAGCTCGCCAAATGTGCAGTCCCGACCTACTAGCCGAAACAATTCCTCAAGCGCGGCGAACTTCCTATTTACGCAAAATAAAGTGTCGTTATCTAAGATATTAACGGGTGTTGCACCGCCTATTTGTTCGAAATCAGCGCTAGCTTCTTCGACGGCAAGTGGGCTTATTGTCACCGATTCAGTCGCTACTGGTTCTAGTTTTTCAAACGGGTCGGTGCCCTTAGGGATGGGCGCATCTTCAAAAATTTTGTCTACCGACGCGCCACGATTTAATACGTCGTCAAACGACGGTTTTTTTTTCTTATTATCCGAGTCCATACCGCAGTAGGTGCTCCCTCTATATAGGCTTCGGATTAAGGAGCAAACCTCTTAAACACTGGCGGATCTAGGGCGTTCGGGGTGGCATTTTCTGCCTACTAAAAGCTCATTTCGTTCTGATGCTCGATAACGGTTTTCAAACTTTGGACCTCTGAAATCAGCCACCGTTCATCGATTTTTTCAAATATGGCATGTTTCTTAGTAAGAATCTTTGCTTCAGTGTTAACGGTCTTGTTTTTGAAAGATAACTCGTAGGTAATTGAAAAACGACCGTCGCTTAACGCTCGCTCGTCCTTGATTTTCATTCCAATAAAATCTTTACTTTCGTCTATAAAATGCCGTTGGAAATCCGCGTCCGACATTGTTGTTATCGCGGCTTTTACCTTGCCAGTGGTCAGTTCGATAAGTCGGTTTTTGTCTTCGACATTGTCGATAGCGAAGGTTCTAGAAACATATTCTCGGAGACTGTTTTCAGGCGACTCCGCGCTTTTTTTCGGACTGCACGCGCCGAGCACCAAAATAGAAACCACCAAGATGAAATTACGATACATACCCTGCGCTCCTTACTGAATCGATTAGGTCCAAAATCTCTTTATTCGAATCAAAACTGTTCTCTACAAATCTAAGGCCCATTCCTTTTCCGCGATCTACCACCGATATTAAATCGACCTGGGACTGAGTAGTCACGCCTTCGAGCTCTAGCTGTAATACACCTCGACCTTTATTTTTTCGAAATTGCTCTGCCACAGAATAAACGAAACACCCGTCGTTGGCCAGTTTCGTGAACCTAACCTGAAAAGGAGCGGCTCCATCGAAAGACAAATACGCATTGAGACGTGGAATAAACCGCGGCTTTCCTTCAAACCATCTTAGACCCGGGTTCAAGTAGGCCGCTTTCAATAACTTGTAGACGGAAATATGAAAAAAAATGGAACTAATAGCGACGAATAAGGCGTAAAAGGCCAGTGCGTAGTTTTTGGTGAGAAGAAGAAAATAAATATTTGAACTAACTACAAAAGTAGTAAAACCCGCCGTCAATAAGAAGCCCAACCAACTGGCCTTCCGAATTAAAACGAAGGCTAAAATAGCAACTATCAATGTTGGAATTAGTACTTTTTGAAGCTGGGAAACGGCAAAGATCTTGTTGGTGCCCTTTGAATAAATCCAGAAATTGACCGCTACAATAGGTAGCGATAAAAAAGACGTTGCGGCCAGAAGATTCAATAGCGGCGGCCTTCTTAAGAAGCGCATGATACTAGTGTGATTCACCTTGGATATTTGTCAAACTATGTTACCGTTTATGCAATATGCCGTTTTTAATCGATAAAAACTGCACCCGATGCGGAGCCTGTTTACCAGAGTGTCCAACCGGTGCAATTGCCGAAGCCGAACCAATCTTCCTAATTGATGCAGATGTTTGCTCGGACTGCATGGCCTGTGTACCAGTTTGCCCCGTACATGCCATTCAACGTATTCCAGAGGCGCCCAAAACGGAACCCGTGAAATGAATCATAGCGTTTTCTCCTTAGGGGTCATGACTGGAACCAGTTGCGATGGAGCAGACGGCGCCGTGTTAAAAATTGATCCTGAAACGGAGAGTGAGTCTCTTTACGGGACTTATTCCCGGAAGTTTCCCGCCAATCTTAGACTCCAACTGCGCAAAGCCCAATCGGGAAAACTAAATATCGTCGACGCGGGGCGGATCGAACTGCTGTACTCTGATTGGCTTGCTCAATTTTGCAGTCAAGTCATTTCCAAGTTTAAATTAAACACCGCGCGCACATTATGTTCGATACATGGCCAGACCGTATGGCACGAACCGCCACGCTTTTCGATCCAACTTGGGGAACCTGCCCGGATCGCGATTAAAACCGGGCTAACCACCATTGCGCGCTTTCGGCAGCCAGACCTTGCCTTGGGTGGCCAAGGTGCGCCATTGGTTCCGTACTATCATTGGCTACGCGCCAAACAGATGCGACAGACCCAAAAAAATCCCTTTTCAATTCATAATATTGGGGGAATTTCGAACCTCACCGTAGTCACTCACAAGTTAGATGAAATATTTGCGTTTGACACTGGGCCAGGAAATGCCCTCATTGATTTAGCGGTGGAAAAGGTTACCAAAGGTCGTCATCACTTTGATCGCAGCGGACGTATGGCCGAAAGCAGTCTCTCGCAAATCGACTGGGGTAAAATTGAAAAACTATCGAAACATCCTTATTTTTGCGAAACGCCCCCGAAAAGTACGGGAAGAGAACTTTTTAACGAAGCTTTTCTAAGAAAAATACCAGGCCAAGGGGCGCGACTTGTAGCCAATGCCACTGCCTTTACCGCGCACACCGTTGCTAAAGCCTATCGCGATTTCGTAATTAGCCGTTTTCCGAAATTTGACTGCATCTACATCGCCGGAGGGGGCGCCGCAAATAACGTTCTTGTACTGTTAATTCAGCGAGAGATTGATCGTCTTTTGCCCAAAAAAAATATTAGAGTTGCGATGCTGCCCAAGACATTGGGACCGTTACATTATTTAGAGGCCATGGCCTTTGCCCGACTTGGATATGAAGCACTCAAGGGACGTGAGATTTCTCTTGGCGCGGTCACAGGGGCTCGATCAAATGGAATTGGCGCCGCCATTATTCCCGGAAAAAACTTTCAGTCACTTCTTCGCAGAATAGCTTTGATTTAAGAATACTAACGTATCGGAAGTACCATTTTCCAACAGTGCTTTTTCAAAACTCGCTTTATCGCCACCAAATCCAAGGTAATCGCTAATTCCGCAAAAGCGCGGCCCGAAGTTTTCTATGGCGAGATTCTCCCAATACTCCGGTGCACCAACAACGATCACCGGATTGCGGACGTCAAATTTTTTGTTACGAAATCCACCCCAGGTTTTGGGCCGCCAAGAACCGGGAGCGAATTCATACATTGTGGACTCGATAAGCGGCCTCGCTGCTCGTAGTTTCGACGGTACGTCGAACTGTGCGGAAAAAAAAGTGGCCAACGTTCCCGTGTCGAACCATTCGATATCTTCGCGGTAGGCATAGAGCCGCGCTTCTTGAACCAACGGCTCCAAGAGCGAGGGTCGCAATTCGCTTACTCCGTCGGGCAATCTTTCTAATAACTCCGGCTCGATGATGTAAGCTCCCGAAAACATCGTTCCCTGATTCGATTTTTCGCCAAAACCAACAACCAAGCCTTTCGAATCGACTGCAACATTGGTGTACGGCTCAGAACCATTAAACGCCCTTACATGAATAGTGAGCGGTGACTTTCGATTTACGTGGAATTCGAGCATTTTGCGCCAGGGAGCGAAGCATACGCTATCCCCATTTACGACCAACAGCCGATCATTCCCCACCCAGTTTTTAATTTTTCGAAGAGCCCCAGAAGAGCCTAATATCTGCTGCGATTCGTCACTATAATCGATAGCGATTCTTGCAAAATTTCTCAAATCAGCAATTTCTAATGCGTTATGAATGGTCTCGGGGCAGTGCCCCACATTGACCATCCAGCGGTCAGGCTGAAGCTCTCGCAACACCGACCAAATCGCATACCAAACGGTAGGGACTCCCACAATCGGAAGGGCTGGCTTCGAAAAGTTGTCAGTCAGGGGTCGAAGTCGGGTACCGAAGCCCGCACACAAAACAAGTGCTTTCATTTTTAACCCTTAAAAATAGTAATATCGAAAAAGCAGACATCTAAGCTCGTCGAGCTCTGGGAAACGTAGCAAATTTCTACGAATATTTTCAAACGTGTTGCCAATAAATTTTAAGTATCTCGCATCACCACGCTTGGCATAAAAGGAAGCAAACGAACCGATGGCCTTAAAATTTCGCTGAATCGCCATTAGATCGAAAATTCGTACGAATTCCTTTCGTCCGGTTTTCGTACCCTCCATTTTATCTCGTTGGCGAATATAGTAATCGACCAGTTCGTAAACTACTTCTTCTTCTAATTGATAATAGGAATCACGCAAAAGCGACGCGAGGTCGTATTGGGCGCAACCCATGCGCGCATCTTGAAAATCGATCATGTATAGGTCTTGATCCACGACCATGATATTTCGACTGTGGTAATCGCGGTGAGTAAAATACCACTCTTGACTGGCAAGTTGTTTGCAAATGCTTTCAAAATAATTTTGAACTCGACGCTCTTCTTTGTTTGGAATCTTTCGTGCTAACGTGCCGCCGTAAAAGTGTGCAAGCGCAAACCGCACTTCCCACATCAATTTTTCTTCGTCGAAGTAGAGTCCATATGCATCTATGGGCGCAGAACGTTGAGTAGCCACAACCTGCATATTCAAAACTAAGTCGATTGCCCGTTTAAACCAAACCAACTGATCTCTTTTTTTCGAGACTCGCTCCAGTCTTTTCAAAAGAGTTTCGTCTCCCAAGTCGGAAAGCAAGATCACGCCACTCTTGTCATCTACGTCGACAATTTGGGGAACATTAATACCAAGTTTACTCAGATGTTTTTGTACTTGTATAAAAGTAAGATCATTCCCGGAATCTTCGAAGGGCTGCATCTTCATCAAAATGAAGGACGCAGTGCGAGTTCTTACTCGATAGTATCTTCGAGTAGAGGCGTCGCCTGGCAGGGCTTCAACGGTTACGCTGCGGCCAAGGCGTGACACCCAAGCCTTTACCAAAACATCGTAATTAACTTCAGCTGTTTTTGTTTTTTCCGGTCGCATCTGTTTGATTTACAATTCTTAAAAATAACTCAAATCCTGCACTCTTAACTATAGGATTACGAAGCGGCGACTGTTTCGCAACTTCATTGCGAAGTTCGTCAATTCTCTCACTTAGAGGTGGCAATATCTGCCCAACCGGTTCCCTCGCGAAATTACGATTTGATTCGCTTAGACGACTCAAATAAGAAATACCGCCCCTCGGGTCGTAACGGTGTTCAACGAGGCGTTGAATGGCACTTCGGTCAGCCTGATAATAAGCGGCATTTCCAAAATCGAAGAAACCACCTTTTTCAAACCACTTACCATCAACCGTGGGTAAGGCCTCACTAGTTCCAGCATCTGCACTTAACCCCATCGGGAGGTAGACCTTACTTTCGGCCAGCGCTCGACCCTGAATGGTTTCGAAACTGATCTGGGGGTGGCGGGCCTCTAATAATGCGATTTGGGTAGCCAACACAAAAGCGAGTTCATTTTCAAACTTTATCGCCTTAAGCAGGCCGGTTGATAAGTAGATACTGCCATTTAAACCCGCTCCGTGAATTAAACGTCTACTATCGATGATTTTTACCTTAATGGTACTGGAACTGGGCGCTGATGCGGACACCGCAAGCGTGTTAACTAAATTTTGAATAAACTTTTCAATCTTCAGAAAGTCAGTTTTGAGTTTGGTTTTTGATTCTAACAAACCATATTGGTGTTGTAGATTTTTATACATCCGCGCTTCAAAGCTCGATTCCATCTCGGGAGAAAGCACCCCTTGATCGACCTTATTTGGCGCGGTGCTGCAGCCCGACCAGACCAAGAGAAACACAAGTAGTAGGAATCTTTTCATCCTACTACTGTAACAAAAGACTGTTGTGATGACTAGATATCGTCTTTATTGAGTGGCTGTAGGGACTCGATCTTGCTCGACCACTTCGCCATCATCTGGCGCGGCTAAGTCGTTAAGTCCGCCGCCAACGCTGCCAACCGTAGTAGGACCAAAGGTTTCCGCTGAGGGCATGCCGCCAAGACGTTGATTGCGCCGCCCCTTGATTTCGTCTACTCGACGACGCTCTTCTTCTGTAATTTGATAATAAATATAGAAGCCCGCGTAGATGCGATTAGGATCTCTGATTAGGTCCTTATTGTTTTCGTAAATCTTCTTCCATTTCGAACGCTGGGCATACACATCGTCGGCAATCGAGCCGAGCGTGTCACCGGATTTAATTAAGTATGGTTCGCCGTTGTGGCCAACGTCGGGTTCCTGAACTGGTTTTTCATATTTAATTTTGGTGCCGGCCATTATCATGTTTGCGTTTTTCAACTTATCCCGATTCATATCGAAAATGTCGCGCCAACGCGTAATGTCGCCGTAAACTTCAAACGCAATTTTCATCAAAGTGTCGTTCTTTTTTACCGTATAGTGGTTAACTTCCCCGGTGCCGTAATTGGTCGACATTTGAGATGGGGCGTCATAACTATCTGCTGGAATCTCGGCTTTCGACTCGGTGACAGTTTCAGTCACTGGTTCGGCTGCGACAACTTCGGCATCGCCTTCGCTTTCAACTACAGCCGTGTCTGCTCCGGCATTTTCTGCGACCCATTCGGCATCTTCATCTTCAGCCGATCCGCCGCAACCTCCAAGACCAACTGAGCTGGCAACCACTGCTACTACCAGCAACCTCTTCATTCACGCCGCATAAGTGAGCATATACGGGTGTCTCATTCACCCCACTCAC
>DGKJ01000081.1:0-6759 GCA_002387735.1 Bacteriovoracaceae bacterium UBA4573
ATGTGATGTCGGTTGCCTGCCCTCGGGCACCACCCAGTGGCTGGTGAATCATGATACGGCTATGAGGTAGCGAGTAGCGCTTACCTTTTGCGCCCGCGCAAAGGAGCAAAGATCCCATGCTCGCTGCCATTCCCAAACAATAGGTCGAAACGTCGCATTTTATAAATTGCATTACGTCGTAAATAGCAAGGCCCGCCGACACGGACCCACCCGGGGAATTAATATACAGATGAACGTCTTTTTCGGGGTCCTGACTTTCTAAGAAAAACAATTGAGCCACGATGAGGTTGGCGACCGTATCATTCACCTCAGTGCCCAGAAAAACTATCCGGTCAAGCAGCAGCCGACTATAAATGTCGTATTGCCGTTCGCCCCGTGCCGTTTGCTCAACGACGATCGGATTCGGTATATACTGAGAGAGGACTTCAAGGGCTTGGTTGCGATTCATTTGGCTCTCCGTTGCGAACTCAATTGCATGGAATTTCTAAGGGGCGAAGTCCGATCAAGAGGGGTTATCCTCTTTTATTATTTTTACAGGACTTTGGGGTGTTTCATCAATAGAGAACTCCTCGAAACTGGCAAGTTCCTCAAGGTAGCACAACATTGCCGCGCGCAGTTGCTCGATTGTTAAACTTTTGGGCTCTGCCCCGACTTTACCGACAATATCGGAAAGCTCACCGAAAATTGTTTCCTCGGGTAATCCAGTGAGACGCACCACATCATCAAAAAGGGAATTTCCCATTCACGCTCGCGTTTCGACATTGTTTGGCCGACTCTTTCAGTCTATGAAGACTTAAAAGTGTTGCAACATAATTTTGGATGATGGAGCAATTTGTTTCTATACCCACCGCATCATTCTGGAGAACGTTTATGAATTTTAATTTCGTATCAAAAGTTACTTTCGTCGCGCTTGCGATTGGTTTCGCGTTTGGCTGTACCAAAAATAAGACCACTGCGACTCCCGGAAAAATTTCAGGAAGAATCGTTATCGATCAACAGCTGGTGCCGTCTTTAAAACCAACGGACACTCTTTTCATCATTGCCCGAAACCAACAGTCGGGCCCACCTACTGCGGTTAAACGAATCGTGAACCCAACGTTTCCCTTGGAATATGTGATCGGCCCGGAAGACGCGATGATGGGCGGTACAGGTGGATTCGAAGCGGGCGCCCAACTTACGATTGCCGCTCGCCTTTCGCGTTCCGGCGACGCAATGCCTGCTGCGGGCGATATTGAGGGCGTTCACAAAGACAACCCCGCGCTTGTAGGGTCCGGTGGAGTTGATGTTTTGATTGACCGCGTACGACCTTAAATGAAGCTCGTTACTTTTCTATCTAAACCCTATCGCCGAACCGACAAGCCCAACGACTACGCCTGGAACCGCGCAGCCCAAGCGCGTTGGGGTGTTTGGATCGACAACGACGTATTTGACTTTACCTCAAAAAAAGTCCCGACATTGCTGCACTTAATTGAGGCAGGTCCAAGCGCCTGGAAGCAACTTGGCAGTGCTGTTAGGCTCAAGAAAAATAAATCTCAGCGCGTCGCGGGCCGAGTACCGGTTTCTCGACTTACGCTTTTATCGCCGATTCCACGTCCTCCATCGATGCGGGATTTTTTAGCATTTGAAGAACACTCTTCCTGGAGCTGGAAAAAACGCGGACTCGATTTACCTCCTGAGTGGTACGAAATGCCAGTTTATTACAAAGGTAATCACCGCACACTTTGGGGTCCTGGTGATACGATTCGTTGGCCATCGTTCACCCAGAAACTCGATTACGAACTTGAACTCACGATGGTCCTCGGTCGAAGCGGCGTGAACATAAAAAAAGAAAAGGCTCTCGATCACATTTTCGGCTACGCAATCATGAACGATTGGAGCGCACGCGATATTCAGGCGAAAGAAATGCTCTGTCGGCTTGGACCCGCAAAAGGCAAAGACTTTGGAACGAGTATTGGTCCTTGTATCGTTACCAAAGACGAATTGGGTGACGCCAACGGCCTTCGGATGCAAGCATTTATCAACGACCAATGCTGGAGCGATGGCAACTCCGCCACTCGGCACTGGAGTTTTTCTGATATGATTGCGCACGTGAGCCGCGACGAACCGGTTTTCGCGGGGGATCTCTACGGTTCCGGTACAGTGGGCCGGGGGTGCGGCCTTGAACTTGACCGTTGGCTGACTCCCGGTGATACAGTGACTTTAAAAATAGAAGGAATCGGCGAGCTTCAAAATCGTGTCGGCGCCAAACCCTAAAAAATCCGACCAACCTATAGAGGAACTGAGCATGTCCCATAAACCCCCACAAATTCCATTTTCATCGGGCACGGTATCGAAGCAAACTCACGTTGACTTGCCAAATGGTACCTTCGAAGAAGAATACGGTCGCCAAGGTTTTTTCGGGCGCACCACTCACCTTTACCGTAAAAATGCGCCCACTGGTTGGACACGAATCGACGGGCCACTTCACCCTCATGCGTACGATGCCAACGCAGCACTCGGAACGGCGACTACTGCCCCAAAACGTTTTTTAGGAAACGACGATGTTTGCCTTTGGATTTACGCACCCCAAAAACAAACTCCTCACTATGTTCGAAACGCCGACGGCGACGAAGCCTGGTTCATTCACGCTGGCTCGGGTTTTCTAGAAACAGATTTTGGCCCTCTCAAATACCGGAAAGGCGATTATTTGGTTGTCCCGCGAGGAACGACTTATCGTTTTTTTCCGGACGCTGGGGCTCCCCAATTTTATCTATTGATCGAATCGTTTTCCGAGTTTGAACTTCCCGATCGTGGCTCTCTCGGTCGTCACGCTTTTTTAGACCCTGCTTGCATTGATGTTCCGCAGGCCGCTGCCAGTGGCGCACCAGCGACCGACGGCAAAGAGTGGAAACTTAAAATTAAGCGACAAAACGAATACACTGACGTGTATTACCCTTTCAATCCACTTAACGTCGTTGGTTGGCGTGGGGATGCCTTTGCTTACCGTTTTAACGTTGAAGATATTCGACCCATTATTAGCCCACGCTTTCATTTGCCGCCAAGCGTACACACCACGTTAATGGCCAAAAACTTTGTACTTTGCACATTCGCCCCACGCCCAATGGAGACCGGGGATCCGAAAGCGCAGAGAGTGCCATTTTTTCATAGCAATATCGAATTCGACGAAGTGATTTTTTATCACGACGGCGATTTTTTTAGCCGCAGCGGTATAACGCCCGGAATGTTCACTTTTCACCCCCAGGGAATTCATCACGGGCCGCATCCTAAGGCGTTCGCAAATCAGTTTTCCAAAGAGTTTGCGCAGGAATATGCCGTAATGATCGACACCACTCGCCCCCTAAAGGCGTTCGATACCGCAGTGTCTTGTGAAATGGTCGATTATAAAAATAGTTGGAAAGAATATGCCAAACCCTAAAAGTTCCCACGTCGAAGTCGATGTTGAAAAACTTCCGTTTCAAGAAGCTTATAAATTAATTATCGGCTCGATCGTACCTCGTCCGATAGCTTGGGTGAGCACAGTGAACAAATCTGGCGTGAGCAACCTAGCACCGTTTTCGTTTTTTAATGGAGTTTGCAGTAACCCACCGTCAGTGTTGTTCTGCCCAGTAAATACGCCGGAAGGTCGCGAAAAAGACACACTCGTCAATATTCGAGACAATCGACAATTCGTAGTTAATCTGGTGTCACGTGGTCTCGCAGAAAAAATGAATCAGACATCGGCAAACTATCCCTTCGGCATAAGTGAATTCAAAGAAGCCGGTCTGACCGAGGGCAAATGCAAAAAAGTCAAACCTCCGCGGGTATTAGAGGCTCCCATTTCAATGGAGTGTGAACTTATTGAAATTGTCAAAGTGGGCCCCGGTGGCCCCGGAAGTGGGGCTGTGGTCATTGGAAAAATATTACACATGCACTTCGACCCTGCAGTCTATAAAGATGGCAAAATATTGATCGAAGCTTTCGACCCAATCGCAAGATTGGCTGGATCGGCCTACTGTCCGGTGAGAGATATTTTTACGTTAGATCGACCGAAGCTTTAGCCATTATTTAAAGGAGATTCAGTTGAAAAAAGGCGGGTAAGTCGCTAGGAAGGCGATTCATGCGGTTTTTTTTATTCTCTTGTTGCTCTTCATTCCTACCTCAGACGCGAATGCCAGTGGGGGTTGCTTCAGCGCTGAAAGTAGAGAAAAGCTCTCCTTCTTCGCTAGCACCACTTTTGCGTACTTTTGCACTATTAGTTTTTTTATTTTTCGCGGTTGCCTTCACCACCACAATTCCAGCTGAGGCGGTGGTTCGGGTAGCCTTTCTAACCAAAAAAAACGCCGAAGGACATTTGCTTCGACTGCACCCCACGGGCCACGGTTTTTACCACGTCGCTGTTTCTTACAAAGGGCGTTGGCTACACGCACACCCTAACGGCGGGGTCCAAATTTCCAAATCTCTCCGTCGCTTTGGTCAAATTGCGGCAGTGCTCGAACACCGCAAATTACGCGAACCCAGTACTCGATTCGTTCGAAAAATTCGAGGACTGCCCTACGACCCAGCGTTTCGCTGGAACGAACCCGAATCCTTCTACTGTTCTAAATTACTCGCCAAACACTTTCGATTGCCCCCCACCCCGATGACATTCCACGGCTCTCACTGGGGCGAATATTTTCGCCAGCTTGGGCTACCTAAACCGATCAATGAGGTCGGCCTTAGTCCTGACGAAGTTTATGATTTATTGATTGAACGCGGCTTTGTGCCGAGATAACCAGACCCCATGCATTTCGTTGTTAACATGTTTTTGACTCTAATTTTCGTGGCTAATTGCGCTCGCGTTTCGGCCTCGGAAATTCCAGATTATCAGTGTCTTGACTGTACGGTCGAAGCAACAAGTGAAGGCAAAGTTCTATTGAACTACGATCTTGTGCTCTTTCGGGACGCCAAAAAAAGAAACCTTTTCAAGGGCTCCCTTGCCGTTCGATTCGTTGATCAAAATGGTAAACTGGTACCGGTTAAAGACGTTTCCTTGACGAGCTACATGCCCGGAATGGGGCACGGATCCGGAAAAGAACCGACAGCCAAACCCGAGACCATCGACGATAACGAAAGAGCGGCGGTTTGGATTTCAAATGATGTGATTTTCACGATGGCCGGAATTTGGCGGATTTCCGTGCAGTTCAAAGGCGCGGGCAAAGACGACGAAGCTCGAATTATTGCCTGGGTTAGAAAGCCCGAGTCCAAGTGAACGCGTTGGTAAAAATTGCAACTTTGTTTCTTCTTTGGGCTCTATGTTTGGCCGCTACACCTCTGCCAAACGAAATCGAACTCTCAAAGCTGGATGGAACGATGGTAAAGCTGTCTCTCAATTCACGGTTCACAGCCTTCGCGTTTCTTTCTGCACGCTGCCCCTGCTCTAAGTCACACGAAGAAAAACTTTCCAAACTTTGCGCTCGATTTTCAAACCGCGGAATAAGGTGCATTGGAATTCATTCCAATGCAAACGAACCTCTCAGCGAAGCCGCGAAATACTTTGGAACAGCCAACTTATCTTTTCCAGTTTTGCATGACCCCGGTAGCCGGTTCGCCAATCTACTTGGAGCCCTAAAAACCCCACACGTATTCATTTTAAACTCCACAAGAGACGTTATTTTTTCGGGCGGTGTCGACGATGCGCGTGATGCAAAAATTGCGGAAAAGGAAATTTTGGAAACCGCGTTTAATCAAATTGCGAACGGGCAACTACCCGAACCCGCACTCGTTAAAACTTTGGGGTGCTTCATTGCGCGGCCTTAATTATTTTCTATATTTTTTTCCCGCAGGTTTCGCCTTTTTGCTTTCGGCGTGCGGTGTATCACCGTTGTTTCAGCACGAAGACGAAAAAACTCCGCCGCCGGCTCACCGCAACGAAGTCGAGCCCCAACATATAGTAAAGATCGCAAATGGAACCGCCCAAATCGCCTGGAAAGACGGTGTATCTGTCGGCGAATCTTCATTCACAGTAACGAGTGATCAACCCATCACCCAATTCGACTCTTGGGCAGATATGCCAGACATGGGTCATGGTACCTCCGTGTTTAATTTCGAGCGAATATCCGACCGGGAATATTTCGTAAGTGAAGTTTGGTTCACTATGCCTGGTCGATGGGTTTTATCCGTGGAAATCAATCAACAGACTTTCGAGTTTGAGTTGGACGTGCAGTGAATCTCCTTTTTTTTACGCTGCTCCCTTTTTTGTTCTTATTTATCAACACCGTCACTATCAGTCCGTCCGCTGCCTCCGCCTGTTGCGCTAGCTCCACCGCCGCTCCGTCTTTAATGACCGAAGATAGCAAAGCTCAAACTACTCTTTCTTCTAGTTACTCCGATACCATTGGTCATTCATCGGACGACGGTTCGAGCGTCTTTTATAATGAAGAACGTTCAGACACCGTACTGCGGTTTCGCCTTTCCCAGACGATCGCCCTTGATGACCGGTGGCAAATCAGCGCCAGCACCGATTTGTTACGAACTGAAAAAAAGTTGAGTGGTGCGCGCGAATCCACCTGGGCTTGGGGGGACACCTCGCTCGGTGCCAGCTACGAAATTTTGCCCGAATATACCTACTATCCCATTCGACCTCGAGTGTTTCTAAGCTCTGCTACTTTCTTACCCACAGGGCGCGCAGCAGACGCTCGCTCTGATCGCTTGGGTACCAATGTGTCGAGCAATGGCGCGTGGGGATTTGCAGTCAGTGGGCATGCCCTAAAAACTTGGTCTCGCTGGGACACAAGCCTCACC
>DGKJ01000081.1:6894-22907 GCA_002387735.1 Bacteriovoracaceae bacterium UBA4573
ACACAAGCCTCACCAGCCAACACGTAAGATACCTTTCGCAAACTCGAACGGTTGGGCGAAACCAAGTTCGTTTCAATCCGGGGGCACTCACAACGGTCGACCTGGCCGGCGGCTTTCACTCAGCAGTCTTCGGCCTACCTTCCAGATTTGGCTTGTCGGTGGGACCTGAATGGCAAGCCAGCGCCGCTCCTCGTTTAGTATGGAACGTGGGCGGCTCAGTTTCGGTTACCCCCCACCAAGACTGGGCGGCATCACTAAACTATAATGATCAAACACTCCTGGGACCCACTTACAACGCGACCCTTAGTCGGCAGGCAACACTGCGATTGACCAAAAGACTTGGCGGTTAGGGCTGATCGGGAGTATGGTGCGCCCGTGACAAAAAAAGAACACTCCGTATTTCGTTGGCGTCCCGCACTTCAATACAAATCGCTTTATTCAGCACGCGGAGCCCAGGACCCGATTCAGCTTTTTGAAAAACTTTTCATCGAAGCGCGCAAGGCCCTTCCGATGCCCGAAGCCATGACCTTGGCAACTGCCGACAAAAAAGGAACGCCAAGCGCCCGCGTCGTTTTGCTTAAAGGCATCGACCAAGGTGGCTTTTGCTTTTTCACGAATTACCTCTCCAAAAAAGCCAAAGACTTGGCCCAAAACCCGCGAGCGGCGTTGATGTTTTTCTGGGAACCGCTCGAAATTCAAATTCGAATCGACGGAAAAGTACGCAAAACGAACGCCAAGTATTCCGACGACTACTGGAAGTCCCGCCCACGCGCGAGCCAGATTGGCGCATTAGCGTCGCCCCAAAGCACCGAAATCACGTCGTTCGAAAAACTGGCCGAAGCGGCACAAACCATCGAAACCGCATTTGAAGGTCTCGAAATACCACGGCCCAAGCGTTGGGGCGGCTATACGGTCACGCCTACTCGAATCGAATTTTGGTTCGGCAAACCCAACCGCCTGCACGAACGAGTAGCTTTCGAAAAAAGTAAGTCGCGTTGGAAAAGCAGGATCCTAGGTCCGTAGTTCACCAGCCTAAAACGGTCTATCTGTTCAGAAAGAGTTTGAACTTGATTGCGCGCAAGTGATTCGTGGATAGGGAAAAAAAGCTCAAAGAGACTTTGACGTAATCTCTTTGAGCTTTGGGTGTGATTAAATCTCGATGACTTTTTTTACATCGGCCAGAAGTTTTTCAACCTGTGCCGCATAATCGAGTAGACGGTCTGTACCTTCGCCAACCTTCCAACGAAAACC
The DNA here is from genome assembly GCA_002387735.1 of Bacteriovoracaceae bacterium UBA4573. Lineage (GTDB taxonomy): Bacteria > Bdellovibrionota > UBA1018 > UBA1018 > UBA923 > UBA923. The sequence continues at coordinate 8,146 of DGKJ01000081.1, forward strand.
CGGAACACTGATGGCCTTGTCGGAAACGCTATACTCGAAAGACTTTACTTCTCGTTTAGGCTTTGGTTTTGCTTCTGCCTCTGGGCTATCGAGTACTGCCGAAGCGGCGACTAAAGTGGGTTCGGATTCTAAATCCTTCACCGCGTCTTCGATCAACTGCATGTGTTGCTCGGGCGGCACTAACATGAGCTTTCTCATAAAGGAGCGCGCCTTTATGTTGCGACGCATAATTTCTTTTTTGGTGGCATCGGGCAACTTCGTGTAACCAATGCATTCCGTAATACGAGACTTCGGCCTTAGAAACGCCTTCGCAATGCTTTCATGACTGGTGTACGCCTGAGCTTCAAGCAAAGACAGATACCCTTCGCCTTCTTCAATCGGATGCAAGTCAACGCGATCTAAGTTTTCACGCAGTGCAATTTCGTGAACACCTTTGTCGTCACTGTTAATGACCCGCGCAGGAATGCGTTCGATCCCTGCTTTTTTCGAGGCTCTTAGTCGGCGCTCACCCGCGATAACCTTATAACGGTCGCCGTTCTGAACCACGAGAATCGGTTGCAATACACCGTGCACCTTAATCGAATTTGCCAAAGCATCGATTTCAGCGTCGTCGAAGTGAACTCTGACTTGGAGCTCCGAAGCATCGACCTTATCTACTGGAATAAAGTTCACCAAAAACGTCGTAAGACTTTTAAAGTTTGATGAATTGGTTCCCGCTGTATTGCGCGCAGTGGAATACAACTGCCTTAAGTAACCGCTACCTTCTCTGGTTTTGACTTTCTTCTCATCCATAATTCAAATCCTCCGTGATTTTTTGAACGTTTGTCGCTTTGTGATTCGCTTTCAACGATCTGCTGCGACGCTTCAAACTAATTTAAGCGTTCCCTAGCGAAGCAGAACCAAGTTCTGCTTGTCCTTGAGCGATTAGTTCGTTGGCCAACGCTCCGATATCCTGCGCACCGATCCCGCGTGAATTTACGCCCCAAACACTTGTACGCTGTTTAGTGGCTTCGTTTAAATCCACACTACGGCTAATAACGGAACGAGCACAGTAATCTCCGAATTGAGACTTCAATTCACCCAAAACTTCCTGACTAATAACCTCGCGGTTGTCGTACATGTTTGGAATGATCTTTATGGCGAGCTCTTTGCGGAATTCACGTTCCATTTCTTCAATAGTCGCCATAACGAGCGACATTCCATGGAAAGAAAGTGGATTTGTGGCACAAACTACATTCACCTGGTCTGCCGCTACGAGCATAGAACTATTAAGAATCGAGGCTGCTGGATTAGTATCGGCCACAATTAGGTCATATTGGTCGTATACCGAGCGAATCGCCTCGCCCAAACGATACTCGCGACGTGGTTTTTGATTAAGTGGGATCTCGATCGTGCACAAACCGAGGTTTGCCGGCACTAAATCAAGGCCCGGCGCCACGTTTATGATCGAATCTTTCATCGGTAGATCGTTAATCAGCACGTCGTAGATCGTCGGAAGCTCGTGAGCATTTAATACATCGAGGTTCAAACTCAAATGCCCCTGTCCATCAAGATCAATTCCTAAAACTCGATAGCCCATGAGCGCCGCTTGCATAATAAATTGCGCAGTTAAGGTCGATTTCCCCGTACCACCCTTCACGTTGTAGAACATCTGCACCTTGTGCTGCACGCTTTTTGGCAAAAACATTCCAATTGGCGCTTTTTGGTCGCCGTGGCGACCGGTGGAAGCGTTCATGGCAACCTCAGAAGAATCCGAGCCGGCAGCTAAACTTGGGTCGCCCGCTTCATTCGGTGTCTCGGTCGCCGCGGCGACCGAAGGAACATTCATTTCTCTGAGCTTCGAAAAAAACGATTGAGCAGATTCAAGCGGAACCATCTTGCGATCTACATTGCCGACCTTTTTTCGGATGGTGGTAAGCACCCCTTCTTTTTCGAATTCATCTACTTGGTTTTTTGATATCTGCGCAAGTCTTGCGAACTCGGCAGATGTAAATGCGAGATCTTTGAACGAAGCCATTTTGCACACCCTCCCTGGTTGAAAATGTATCTTGACGTACGATCGGAAAAAAACTCCAGATTCACAGATCATAAAACGCGCTTCCAAAAAAGGGCAGAAATTTATGAAGCGACCTTCTTTTTTTACTACTTTTAATTCGGTCGCCACGGCGACCGAAACACGAACGGTTGGCATAGACCTTGCTTAGTTCGCTACTTTTTTTTCTGGAGGTAAAAATGAAATCCCGTTCGAGACTGTTTTTCTTATTTCTAATTTCGGTCGCCGCGGCGACCATGCTCCCTAAAAAGTTATTCGCCAACGATTGTCTGCGGGAGACCAAAATTCTTGCACGAGAATACCGCCACTTAATACGACAGCACCAAAATCATTTGCTAGCGGCGTTGGAAATGGAATACCAAGTAAAGTCTAAAATTGGCGATCAACTTATCGAGTACGTTTACGGTGATCGGAGTTTTATTTCGGTCGCCGCGGCGATCAAAAAGAGCCTGCGTAAGAAAAATAGAGGTCCCTATAAGATTGAGCTGATCGCAAACTACGAAGACGAGTCTGTAATAACCAATTTTTGCGACCCCCAAAACAACTGTTGGTCACTGGAGTGGACCAATGAAGCGTCATTTATCGAACAAATAGAAAGCCAGAGCGAAATACCGACGTGGGATCTGTACTACGAGGAAAGGGTGCCGTCCGAATGTTCGCCACAAAGTGACGCGAGTTTAAATAGTGGCTTCTAACGAACCTTAAAAAAACCTACTAATCTCAAAAAAAGCCAACTCGTTTCGACGAACGAAGGAAAAAATTCCAACCTCGGTGCCACCGTAGTACTCGTATCCTACTTGGATCTTCCAGTGATCCCAGGGAGAGTACCTTATTTTAGGTCGAAGAAAGTAATTGTCAGTGGTCCATTCCTTTAAACCGAAAACTTCAGCTTCAATTCGATCATTCCAAAACGATCGGGCTATGCGGGCGCTAAAAGCCAGCATGTATTCTTCGTTTTGTAGGTGGTAACGTCTCGAATTAGTCTCTACCGCTTCGAAAAGTGAACCCGCGTATGTACCTTGGTCTAAGTGAAATATCTTTTTGGCGATAATTTGTGTAATCACCCCGCCAGAACCGTCATCCCACTGGCGTTCAAAGCCACCGACTCCAAAAAATTCCGATCTTTTTTCACCAATTCGATAATCTCTTCCTAAAGGCCAGGTTCGAGCCACTTCAAATCGCAAGGCGAACCGGTCCGCAGCCAACACTCCGTCGAGGCCGAGCATCGCGGTTCTACGAAACTCTTGAGTCACCGAGTAGTTTTGACCAAGTCCTAGATTACCCGCAGGGTCGACACCATTGTAAAAAGACAGGCCCGTTTCAATAAGATCCCACTGTCGATCCCACCGAAATCCACCTCCCCATTGAGACCTTCGCGAAGGGCGCGTTCGTTGCAAACGATCTCCAGTCGCATAAATATCTGATGGAACAAGATACGGATTTCCTACGGCAGTAAAGGTTCCGAGCCAATCACTGTTCCAACGTAACTCGCCCAACAAGGCGCCAGTCTTTTGCTCAGAAGACGCATCGACCAAGAGTAAACCTGTTCGACGAGGAGTAAACACATCGGTCGGGTTGATCTCGTCGGCGCGCCCCCAGCTTGCTAACTGCTTACCTACTCTTAAACGCACCGCGCCAAACGGAGACCATTCTAGATAACCTTCTCGAAGATCAAAGTACCGCTCACTAAGATCGGCAAACTCCTCGAATAAAGCGCGTGCTTCGACATAGGTTCGCAGATTCCAAATTTGATTTTCTTGGCGAAAGTCGCCCTTAATTCCCTCTAACCAACGCCGATCATCGAGTTGCCGCGAACCCGAAAAAGATCGTGCTGCGAGCTGACCGCCAAACGTGGGTACGAATATCGGACTGTTAGCGGGTTTCTTTTCACTCACTCTTAAGTGGAAGCTGGCCGCCTTGCCATCTGGCAAAACAAGTCTCAGGTGCAAATCGTTACCAAGAAAACCGCTTTTTTTAACCGTGCGACGAAAAACTCGATTAAGCCTATCAGCATCGCTAGAGGCAACCCAACTCGTACCTCCAGGTCGCACGATTCCAACGGCAATCGCATTTTCCTCTTCGAGACAATCTACCCCCAAAAAGGGAAACCCACTTGGTCCTTCACGTCGAATGAGATCGACTCCGTAATTTTCGCAAGTGCTACCTCGGACTAGTTGCGGCACCTCTAGATCCAACTGAAACTGGAGCTCGAAAGTGTAGACCGAACCCTGACTGGCGACGCGAACTTTGAGACGTGCGGAGCTGCCAAGAAGGTCCACCGTAATTTTTCGTTGTTTACGGGACACCAGCATGACGTCTTGTTCTTCTATAACTGAATCGAGCAGAAGGCGTTGGTCGAGTCCGTCACTAAAAACAACGCGCACCGCGGGCGTGCCAACCTCTGAATACTGGTGGGCCTTCCGCCAAACCCAAAACGCATCAAGGGGGCGAAAGGTAAATTCTCCGGGAGGGCGATCCGATCCCAAAGAGACACTCGCCTTAATATTAATTGAATCCACCGAAACAGTCTGAAGATTAGAAAGCGAAGTCGAAGAATCTTGGGCATGCACAAAGGCCCCAAACAAAAGCAACCCGTGCAGAAAAACGCTGTATATAATGATAGATCGCAGTCTCAAGATGCTGGCCCCCCGACCAATAGCCGTCTCCTGCGATCCTAATACAGGTGTCCCAAATTTAACAATTCGATTGGTTTGGATATTATTCGATCTGGGGTAGCCGCCTCAATGAGTCTCCGCGAGTTAAACCCCCAAGTCACCGCTACCGATCGCACGCCTACGGTTCGTGCCGCAACTATGTCTCTGGCCTCGTCGCCAACGTATACTGTGGTGGCGGGATCCATGTTTTTTTCCGCGAGGATGCGTTCCAGAATTCTCGCTTTACCCAATACACTTGAACCACCTTGGATAAAGTCGAAAAAATCTAGACCGTGCAACTTTAAAAAAGATTCAACGTTACTTTGCGAATTGGTGGTTAAAATTCCAAGTTGTGAAGTACTATTTCGCAGCTCAGCCAGCACCTCTGCTAAACCTTCGAAGGGTCTCAGGGTTGGCATTTTTTTCCGCATGATCTTACGCCCGTAATAGAGCACGAATGGAATCTTATAGTGGGCCATTTGAAGCGTTTTGGTGAACTCGTGAAACCCCTGGTCTTTTAATTCATCAAACAAACTTTCCGGCACCGGCCGAAATCGAAATAGTGCCGCTAACTCATTAAGAACGTGTAACGTCTGGTGAAATGAATCGCAGATTGTGCCATCGAAATCTAATATTAGATTTTGCATATTCTTAAGCAGCTTTCTTTTTATCCTGATCCTTGTTCCAACGCACTTTGTACGTAGCGGTAACCGGTACTACGGCCTTCTTTTTGCCCTTGGTTTTGTTTCGTAAACGAGTTTTATCGTCTGCGTCGTAACCCACTGGTACCAAGCCACCCGCTTTGGCCGTTAACCTTTGAACACGATCAGCGAATTCTTGAGCACTTTCGTCAGGTCGTTTGGATTGAGGTGGCAGCAGCGTCATTTCGAAAGCTGTAAATGGCACAAAGAGCTGCCAGAATAAGTCAGCGTAATAATTATTCCACAGCAACGAGTGTACGATGGGAACCGGTCGACGCAAACGTATGGCGACCGGATGAACTGGGATGCCGAGTGAAAAAAGAAAAGGATGGTAACGTAGAACACCGGCAATTCCATTGGTCGTACAGCCCTCGGGAAAACACACCACTGGGCGGTCGGAAGTATTGACCGCTTCGTATAGCTTCGGCAGGGTATCTTTCTGCTGCACCACTACGAAACGAGCCACAAAACTAAAAAGTCGATAAAAAGCATTTTTCGAAAGTTTGTCGGCCACGACCAGTGCCGACGGCGAAACGGCCATCCATGCAGCACCATCTAAGGTAAAAGGATGGTTCGCCACAATAATACGTGGGCCATTGTAGGGATCAAATGCCGCGCGATTATGTACGTGCACTACCATGCCAGCAAGAAAGCACGTCACCTTAAAGTACACTTGAGTGAGTCGCCGCGAAATCATAGCAAATGGTAAAAAGGTCGGAATCCACACTAACAACGCTGTAATTCTCGCAAATACCAAAGCAATTCCGATCGGCGCATACAAGGCCACCAATGCTTGTTGCCACGACTCACCGGCGGACAACCTAGAGTATTCAAACATCGTCCGTAACGGAATAGGCGACGGCACCTTACCCACGGGTTTGGCAGAAGAGTTTCCACCACCACTCATCGCCCCCAAACAAGCAAGCTCGTTGGCTAAGGCTGCAATACTGGTGTCGCCAAAGAACTTTTCAAACGACAAGTCGATTCCGTAACGACCTTGAATGTAGGTTCCAATTTCCACCAAATGCAGTGAGTCTAACCCAATCGAAGACATCGGCTGAGTTACATCGAGAGAATCGACCGGAGCGTTCATTGCAGCCGCCAGTTTTTCGCGCAGTTCCTTTTCGATACCTGGCTGATTTTCATGAAGAACTCGCGGCAGGGCGTTCGAACTTTCGGCCTCACTATTTTTATTCGAATCATTAACAGCGTTCAGAGGTCTCTTAGGTGTTCCTGTTCCAAACAGGTCAGTCGCCACCGTGTGAAGCTCCTTGGATAAGTACGCTTGCTTGGTGGTGCTTCGTCGAATTTTTCCGCTCGAAGTTTTTGGCACACTACCTGCGCGCACCAATACAATTTCATGAATTTGTATCTCGTGATTGTGGCCTACCGCTTTGCGGATGGCCTGAAACACTGCTTCGGAATCAAGTTCTTTTAATCGTTCTGGCTCGTTTTTAATTCCCTCTCCCACAATAGAACGCTTAGCCGTAGGGGAGAAGCGGCGCTCAACTTCAGAAACGACCACTAATTTTTCGTCGCCACCTACATCGATTGCAAACGCGGCACTGCAACCAGGCCGAACTGAGTGGGTCGCTTGCTCTACGGTCCGTTCGATGTCTTGGGGATAGTGATTACGTCCGCGAATAATTATAAGATCTTTTAATCGTCCAGTGACGTATAGCTCGCCGCTTGCCGTGATAAAACCCAAATCACCGGTTCTAAGAAACGCACCTAAACCGTGTTGATTTTTTACTCGGGCCCGAAAAGTTTTCTCCGAGCGCTCCTCTTGTTTCCAGTAGCCTTTCGCTACGCTAGCGCTAGAAACCCACACTTCGCCTATTGATCCATCAGTGCATATTTCACAAGTGTCGGGATTCACGATCAGCATTTTCTGCGCCACCGCGGACATTCCACAGCCGACCAACCGCTTACTTGAAACGTCGCCCGGAGTACTTTGATCAGGCCGTAACACAACTTTATTTTTTTCTAACTCGGCCGAGTCCACCACAACCGAAACAGCTCCGCGCCCAGGTGGAATACCTGTTACGAAAAGTGCCGATTCAGCTAAGCCATAACAGGGAAAAAAAGCTTCTTTTTTAAAACCCTGACCTTTAAACGTCTGGGAAAACGACTCGAGCACTTCGTTACGAATGGGCTCGGCACCATTAAATGCCACTTTCCATGAACTGAGGTCCAGGCTCGCCCGATCTTCCGCTGAAATTTTTCGTACACAGAGCGCATAGGCAAAATTAGGACCGCCACTAACCGTTGCTTTGTATTTTGAGATTGCTTGCAACCAACGCAGCGGCTTTGTTAAAAAATCAATCGGTGACATTAAAACCACTGGGAATCCAGTAAATATCGGACAAAGAATACCGCCAATCAAACCCATATCATGGTACGGCGGCAACCACACCATTCCTCGACTATCCGGAGTATAACCAAAGCCAATTCTGATCGACTCTAGATTCGAAAGCAAATTTCCGTGCGACAACATAACGCCTTTCGGCTCGCCGGTGGATCCGGAGGTATATTGAAGAAACGCTAGGTGATCGCGCGTAAGTTCGGTTTCGACCCAGCGATCTCCAGCAGAGTCTTCAACGCGATCGGTGGGAACCCACTTAAGGCGCCACATCGAAGGCGATAGCAAGAAAAGGGGTTTTAAACGAAGCACAATGTCCGAGGTTGCAAGAACTGCGGCGCAACCTGCGTCCTTCATAATTCCTTGAAGTTTTTTTACAGTAAGGCGAATTTGCGAAGGATTGGGTGGATAGGCCGGCACTGCTATCGCACCTGCATAAAGACAACCAAAAAATCCCGCGATGTATTCGGGCCCCGGTGCATAAAGTAAAACAACTGGTTTTCCAGTAAGACCTTTCTTTTGCAAAACCGCACCTATAGCACGCGCTCGAGCATCGAGTTCCGCATACGTTACGGGCGCCTCAAGAGACTCCCCGTCTAGTAAAAAATTAAATGCTAATCGGTCTGGAGTTTCGCGGGCCCGGCCTCGCAAAACATCGACTAAGCTTTTCTGTTCGGCGGCATTCATCTTAAGCGGCCTCCTTATGTTCAACTGATCTCTCGGTACGAATTAAAAATCTGGGTTTAAATAACAAAGCAAAAATCGGCAAAATTACTACCGCCGCTGCGCTCGAAACAACCATGGCGGTTCCAACTAACAGGCCCATAAAGAAATGTGGCTTAAATGGAGATAAGCAAAGAGTAAGATAACCAAGTGCGACCGCAGAGGACACGAAGAAGATTCCTTTACCAGTGGTCACCAGCGTGTGGCGCGTGGAGCGAATCCAACCGGCCTCACTATAGTCGCCCGATCGCAACAGCTCTTCTCTTAACCTTGAAATAAAATAAACCGCGTAATCGGCACCGATACCAATGGCCAAGGCAGAGACAATGGCGGTTGCGACATCTAAACGTATGCCAGCGGCGCCCATGATGCCAAAGTTAACGATTACGGCGATCACAATGGGGGCAATCGCAAAGGCCCCCGCAACGGGGGATCTAAAAATGAGTCCAGTTAAAACAAATACAGAAAAAACGATTTGTAATATATTACCAAGTTTTCCATTTACGATCACTCGATTAATTGCAGCGATATTGGCCTGGGTTCCGCTAACGCTAAATTTGATATCTGCGGGAAAAAGTTTTGCGGCCTGCTCATTGGCTTTTGCAATTAATTTTTCAGTATACGCGGTGGAACTATTTTTGAGGAATGCAGTTATAACAGCCTTGTCATATTGAGGAGTAACGTAAGAATCGAAATCTCCAGGATCGCCGCTCATACTGTACAAAAAGAGGTATTGGGCAATTAAATCTTGGTTCATTGGTATATGAAATTTTTCATTTCGGCCTTCGTTCATGCCTTGATTCATTTTTTTTACGAAGTACGGCAGTCCCATTGTTTTACTTACATCCGGATCAGACTCTAGAAATTGCATGAACTGATCTGCAGCAATCAAAACATCTGGACGTTTCAAATCATCTTCTTTGCCTTCGAGGAGAAACCAAATCGTAGCAACACCGGCGACGGTTCGCCCGATCCATTCATCTTCAACCAATACGCGCTCGTCCTCGGGCAGCATAATTTTAGGAGAGTTTTCCACTTTGATTCTAAAGGTAAATGCTAAACAGAAAATGCAAAGCACCAGGGTGGTAGTTAAAACTAATTTAAAATTTTTCTTTAGTACCAGGCGGTCACTTAACCAGGTCATTACGCGATCGAGGAGAGCATGGTCTTTGTGGCGAATCGCTTTGGGCGCCGGCATTAGACTTCGGAGCGCGGGAATAAAAGTCAATTCAATCGCAAGGGCTGCCATTACGCCCAATGCACTATAGAGACCGAAATTACGAATTGAAGGAATATCAAACAATAAAAGTGTCAAAAAACTAATCGTAGCGATTGATCCCGCCAGCACCATGACGGGACCTACCTTTTCCAACGAACGCTGCACCGCGAGTTTATTGTCTTTCACTACGTCAAACTCTTCGTAAAACCTTTTTAAAACTTGGACGGCGTGACCCGCGGCTATCGCTAGAATCAAAATTGGTGTCGGTGCGGTGATCGGGTCAAGTGTATTGAACCCCAACCAACAAAGTGCACCTGTGGACCAGACGACTGAAAGCAGTGCAGTTACAAGCGGCAACACTAACCCTTGAAAACTCCGAAATGCTTCGAAGTGGACAAGCCCAATAACAACGATGGCTATCAAAAAATAGAGCGCAATTTTTTCACTATATTTTTCGAGCGCCGACATTATTATTGGCGCGCCATTCATGCCGTACTCTATATTCGGCAGTAGGTGTCGTTCGACAATTTCACGAATGTGTTTTTCGTTCTGTTGATAGTGCGGATCGCCTTCGGGTTTGTAATCCATAACGATTGCGCTCGCGCGCCGATCGTCGGTAATAAGAACTCTCTCATAAACCTTATTGCGTTTAATCGCTTCGTCTAGTTCCCGTACTGAACCCGTAAAATCACTTAACGGTTTTACGTCCAACCCGTCGGCCACTCCCCGAATGTCTTTTACCTTACGGGCCGTTAGCGAAAGTATGTTCGCACTGGAGGCTCCAGGAATAGTTCCGAGTTCACTGGTAATTTTCTCCAACATTAATAAGAAATCGCGTTCGAGTACGCTGCCTTCTTTTTTTCGAAAAGCGACAATAATTACGTCGCTAATTCCGAATTTGTCTTTGATTGTTTCAAACGCTCTTATGTACGAGTGGGTCGAGGGCAAATTGTTTTCTATATTGCTCTCAAGTCGAAGGCGCGGAATTCCAGCGGCTAGTCCCAAGGTAACTAGACCTACCAACACTAATACGAGACGTGCGTGGGCTATGAGCCACCGTATAAACACACCCATCATCATATCTTTTCGGTCGGATATTGATTTTTCTTGAGAGGCGAATGAAATTCGATAGGAATTTCAATAATTTACCTAGACACAACGGTCTAAACTGAGCTTACTGAGGCAGCCCTCGCTCGAGCTGCATTGTCGTCAGCAAATCATCGGAAACTGGCGACACCACGTCGACTTTATTAAGAATTAATCGTGTTCGATGCTTGGATTGTATGTCCGTTATTTCAACATCGAACAAGAGATACTTCCCTTCTTTCGGGTCCACCAATTTGGGATTTTTTCCCAAAAAAGATTTCCACGGTCGGCCGGCTCGGTCTTTGGTTTCATAACGAACGACCATGTAGTTGTCGGCGCGAACCCATTGCCGCTTGGCACTTACTCCCCGGGTCTCGAGGATATCGCTACTCGCGGGAACTGAATCCACCACGTAGCATTTAATTTTGGAATCGTCGGGACACGGCTCCTGGCCAGATAACGTATGTTTGTATTCGGCAACTTTCGGAACAATGATATCGCCGTAGGTGAAGTCGCTTCCCACAAAATTTTCCGTTTTGCCGCTTCCAGGAAGCCTCCGATTCTTCTTTAATGCCGGTAGATATATCCAAACTTTGTCGCCATCGGCCTGGTCTTCGTCAATTAAAACCGCAGTATTTTTAATATCGTTGGGTAAATCAAATACGGTTAGCCCGCGGCTATCAAGGCCGTTGGGTTTTAACTTTGAAACGCCTCGCTGTTGGCGCACGCGTTTTTCGCCCTTACTCGAAATTAGCTCCATGGTTGCAGTCACACGAGATTGCTTTAGACGAGTGGCCTTAAAGTTGTGTTCCATTATTTGGGTCCCACTCATTGCCACTGAGGAAGTATTTTCTACCGCACTCGCTCGATAGGAAACGAGACATCCAAAGCTAAGCAGAACTGACCAAAGAATTCTGTACATTGACGTCATGGGTTATCCTTTTGTTTGTTGCCACAAATAAAACTGACTGCGCCAACATAGGTTTTGGGTAATTTCAGCGCTAAACTTTCAATAATTAAATCGCCAAAACGCTCATCAGGAATTTCTACACGACGAGCAAATGAAAGGGGATCAGCCTTCGAGCCAGTCCATACTTCGAAATTTTTTACTGGTATCGTAAGGCCACAGCCGAGCGCTTTAACGATAGATTCTTTTCGAGTCCAAATTTGAAGCAAAACCTCGTGGCGCATTTTCAAAGGTAGCGATCGAAAAATTTTTAATTTTCTTTTCGAAATAATGCGTTGGGCGATACGGTCCGGGTTATTTAATTTTCGGACAAATTCGATATCAGCTCCAACCGGCAGCAGGCCGAAACAAAATAACACCATGCTTTTCGAATGAGACACATTAAAGTGAAACGGTTCTTTGAGACTGATTCCGGTCATTACCGCATCTAGCTGGGGTTTTCCGTGGGGTCCGTATGCAAAAACAATCGCATTCGTTTTAATACCGATTTTTTTTGCAATTAAAGTTCTCAATAAGGCTCGAGACACAATAAACCGCTCTCGCACGTTCTTGATCGTAAAACGATCAGCCCGACTTCTTTCGTCTACCGATAAAGTGGAATAATATTTGTCTACGAACTTCAGATGATCTTTGAGTTTCACCATGCGGATTTCTGGTTTGGTGCGTGCGCGACAATTTTTCAACATGACTCCATTTTAGGCTCGATCAATTCAAAGGGGAATCCAATCTTAATGACGTTGGTTCATTGTGATGGGTTGCGTCAATGAAAAATTTACCCACAACCTTAGTCTATCTGCTTTTGCCTCTGCTTCTTACTCGCGGAACAGAGCCCCTCTCGAGCCATCGACGCCTTGCGCGAAAGAAGACAAATCCGCTGATTTTAGTTTTACGCTAAGGAACGACCGTGCTACTCGGGCGCAATGCAATCAAAAAAATTTCTGTCGGTTTTCGCGTTTTTGGTTATGCCATTTGTCGGCCATGCTTCTGTCCACGAAGTTTCTTGTCTTGACCTAATTTTTAGCTCCACCCACGACGCCAAACGTGTCGACCAAAACGATGTTCAAACTAATATAGAAAAAATTCTCGAACGCCGCTTGGGAGTTCCAAACTCCCACGGTTTTTTCGGTCCTAGTTCAATGATGTGGGAACTTAATCGAATCCCCTTTTTAATGCTCTTTGCGGCGCCAGAACTCTACATGCAACTTGCACACCCTCCAAGCGCCCAGGGCGTGGTCGATTATTCTCAAAGACTTAAAAAAGACCCAATTCGCCGTTTTCAGAGTACATTTTTTGATATTTGGGGAATTGTATTCGGAACGGTCGAAGAAGCGTCAATGCTGGCGTTACGACTAAGCCGCATTCACGGAAAAATCACCGGCACTCTTCCCACCGACGCAGGCTCATACAAAGCGGGTTATCAATACAGCGCCAACGATCCTTTTGCGTTGTTGTGGATTCACGCAACTCATTGGTACGCGGTACTCCGCACCTACGAAGTGTTTGTACGAACACTCACAGATGCGGAGAGAAACGTTTACATTGGCGAGACAAAAATTTTTGCCATGCTGTTGGGTATTCCGGAAAACATGATCCCGTCCAACTGGAGTGAATTCAAAACCTACTTCGACACCATGGTAAGTTCACCCGAACTCACCTATTCGCGCGATGCACGCGCGCTCGAGCAACATTTCCGGGTCATGAGTCGCGAAGTCGAACGTAAAAACCCCGCAGTTTGGATTGCACGAAAGTATTCTGATGCGATTACGGCCAGCACGTTGCCAAAAAAACTGGCGGAGCAATTCGACTTTGAGCGATCCCGAACCAAAAATGCTTTGTACGTAGCGGCTTTGAGCGCGCTTCGTTTTTCATACCCTTTGATTCCTAGATGGGGCGGCGAACTTCCCCTCTATCGCATGGCAATGGCGCGAGCACGTGGCGCGGCCCCTGACCCTAAGGACGAACTACTTTACAAAGCTTTCATGGGCAGAGCCAATTTTTATCAGTTTGCCCAGGAAGCGGCGAAAATAGCATTAAAGCGATAGTTCAATTACCGATACCTATTGGCAGTTTTTCTGACTCGCATTTAATTCTTTTACGATAAAACTTCCGAGCGCATCGCAAAAACCTGTTTCCGTTTCGAAGTAATACGGAACTTTGTTTAAATAGGAATTAAGTTTTTCTTTAGGAAGCGTTTCGTACTGCAACACTGTTTTAAGAATAGGCTCTGTAGCAAATCTCAAGTCAAACTTAGACTCGATACTGTACAATTGATAATTCCAATACTTGGTCGATCCAACAACAGCAGACTTGTTTCCGCGTATTCTGTATTCTGCAGTTATAGCTAAAGAGTCCCGTGGCACAAACTCGGGCAAACTACCGTCTTCGGTTCGAGGAACCCGCAGCACCACCTCCACTCTAAATGGGGCTTCGGAATCAAGTTTTTCCCGAAGTTCCGTTTCCGCTGCACTTTCGGTTCCTTGCCAATCCATTTCTTTCTTCTGGGCCTCACGACAAATCAAAACGAAAACGACCTGATTAACCGAACTGAACTGACTCGCATAGCCACGGAAACTTCCCTTTAAAAGACCACAGTATACTGCCGGTTTATCGCTACCAAAAACCTTCGAACTCAGTAAATAAGCAAGGTCCGAGAAGCCGCTCGCTTCCTTCTCTTCAGCTCGTTGCACCATTGCATCCATCCCACTGAGATTATCTGGTAGCGGCGAGAGTACACTAGCCGAACGCGTGAAGCTTTGAGCGTACTTGCTATAGAGTCGTTCATAAAAAGAAAGCGCTTCTTCACTGTGAAGGAGCAACACCACCTTCTCGATGTCACGCCGGGTTGCCAGACCTTTTTTTGAAATTCGAAACCGATCCTGAGTTAATTTTTCGGCTATTGAATTAAACTCTGATACGCAGGAATGATTCAGTGCGTTACGAATACTATCGAATTCACACTCTTCGCGGTCAGATATTACGCCCGTCCAACCTTCGTGC
>DGKJ01000099.1 GCA_002387735.1 Bacteriovoracaceae bacterium UBA4573
CCCCGAACCCTCGATAACCTCTATGGAAATTGGTTTAGTTTGCCGCGTTTCGTAACGAGCTGAAGTTGGATTGAACATCGATATTTTAATCGCAGGCACTTCAAATTGCCCCTTGGTCTTGGGAATCAACATGAAATCAAAAGTACGCTCCGTACGGCCAGTTTTATGAAACAGAGTTCGCGCCTTATCCTCATACAATTCGAATTGCTCGGGCCAACTAATCGGAAGTTTTTCTAAAATTGCCGCGTGCCCATCTCCCTCGACCTTCACCTTAACGTTCAGGGCTTCTCCCACTTTCAAAGCGGTTTTATCTACACTTATCGCAATCGTAAAATCGCCGACTAACCCTGAAAAATCCACGGGCTGCCCCTCGGTGGGCAACGGCAAGACTTCAACGTCCACACGGTCACTCGAACGGGTCACGACCTGCCCTTGCAACGCTTTAAAAAATTGGTTCATTCCAAAGATGTCTTCGTCGTCTTGATCGAAAATACCCCGCATCGAACGTACATTCACTTTGGTTGTCAGTGGATCGATGGTCAACTTACCAGTCTTAACCGGGTAGATGGCGTATTGAGCCAACACAGCGCGCTTAAAGGCCTTTCCACCGAGCACTGCGGGCTCAAACTGGAGTCGCTTTAATATTGGCATTTCTATTTCTTCTTTTAAAAATCCTGGAGCATTCGGGTATCGTTCCGCACCAACTGAAGCGACAGTTACTTGCGAGTAAAGCGCATAGGTTAATAGGATTTGCTCGCCCTTATATACTTTGGTCTTACTTGGTTCGGTGCGAACCAATAAATTGCCGCCACTCTCTCGTGCGCCAATGTTAGAACCTCTTGGAGCTGGGTGGCGTCGCCCTATCGCAGAACCGTAACCCGGAAGCGAACCTCCGTTACCGAATTTTTTGGCATAGGCATCTCGATCTAATACAGAAATGGTCTGATCGGGAGCCGTAAGTTTTTTATTCCCGACTGTAGTGCGAATATTTTGAATTTTTAATTCACCAGTCCGTTTGGGGTGCAATACTACTGTGACTGTCAACGTGCGTTTCGTTTGAAAATTTCCATTTATCCAAAGCGATTGCATGCCTTGGGAACGCATTACATTCAATTCTTCGAAGTCGTCTGCGTCAAAAAAAATATCGCCTGACTCACCTTCGTTACCTTCTTGGGAAATTTCAAATTGAACCGAAACACTGTCATCTTCGGAAATTTCAGTGGCACTCGGTTCAACTTTTAAATCCGCCGCCATCAATATCGAGCTAATTAAAAAAGTTACGATCGCTGTTTTAACGTGCCACATATTTACCAATCTTTTCCAACCGCGTTGTTCGGTTTTTCGCTTTTACCCCGCATCAAACGTTGTTGAGTTTTCTTTTCCTGATCCTGAAGTCTTTCTAATAGTTGTTTTGCGTCCATCTCCGAAAGACGCTCTCCTTTGAACTTTTGTTTTTTTCCGACACTTTTTTCATCTACTTTTCCCTTCGAATCCTTTTTTTCTGAGTCCTGAGATTCGCCGTTCTCAGATTTTTTCGGATCCGATTCGCCTTCGTTGCCTTCTTGCGACTGCTGGTTTTGACGTTGTTGTGCTGACTCTAACGCCTGTTTAAGCCGCAAAAGTGTCTCCGGATCAGGTTTTTCCGCCCTAGCCAGCGTATTCAAACCATTTTGATAGGCTTGCATAGCTTTTTCTCGATCCTTTTTCTTTTCAAAGGTCTGTCCCAAATTAAACGCACCCTTCGCCGCGAAATTAGCATCTCTACTTTTTGCTAATGCGTCGAACTCTCTAATGGCTCCATCAAGATCGCCCGCTTGATAAAGTGATCCGCCGAGATTCAGATGTTGTAAGTCGCTCTCAGGGCTTGCCGCTTGCGCTCGCGTAAAACGATCGATCGCGTCGCTGTATTTTTTTTTGGAATACGAATCGACGCCCTTTTGCGTTTCCGAATATTCTCGCAACGAACTTGCCTGGACATTTTTTGCGCCAAACACACTTAATGCGACCAAAAGCATCCCTAATGTGGGACTCAGATTTTTTGAAGAATATCTCAAAACCGCCGCGAGCATTTGAATCAAAAGCAGCGCCACTGCCATTCCTATCGGGTACTGGAATAGTTCGCGATACACAACTACCTGTCGATAACTACCGCTGCCCCCCGGTGAAACATTGCTGAGTATGTCGTCAATCTCACCTTCATTTGTCGATGCAGTGTAATACTGACCGCCGGTTTTCTTTGCAACTGCTTCAAGATTCGCTTTTCCGAGTTTAGATTGGACAATATTACCACTTTCGTCCTTTTTGTAACCGCGAAGAGAGCCGTTATCATCGCGAATTGGAATGGGCCCACCGCGCTCACTACCTACGCCGATGGAATATACTTTGATCGAATCTTTAGCTAGTCTGTCGGCGGTTTTACTCTCATTTCCTTCGTGTTCTTCCCCATCGCTTAAGACGACCACGAGCCGTCCGCTAGCTTCACCGGTGTTGTTATCGTTTTTTTCGTTTACTCCACCGTTGTTTATTAACCGCATTGCTTGAGAGAGCCCGAGTGCTAGATCACTACCTTGATTCGGAACCGCTCGGTCATCGATACCTTCGAGAGTCTTAACAATAAAATCAAAATCACTGGTTAGGGGAATGGCGGGGTATGCTGAGCCAGCAAAGACAACGACTCCTACGCGATCACCTCCGAGACGATCCAAAAAACTTCGAATTATATGTTTGGCTTTTTTTAGACGACTCGGGACGACATCTTCCACGAGCATACTTCTTGAAACATCTAGTGCAAATACCACGTCAAGTCCCTGGGTTTTCACTGTCTCAACCCGACTGCCAAGCTGCGGACGAGCCAGCGCCACGATAACCAGGGCTCCACTCAACCACCGCACCACCATTTGCCGCAATCTCGCCCGCGACAGATCTTGCGACTGGCCCCTGGTGTCCCTAATGAGCGCCCGTAATGCCTCGGGGGCCGCAAACTTTTCAATTCTCTTCTTCCACCTTTGTTCGAACATTAGCCAAAGAAACGCGCATACCAACCAAGGGAGCATTAGCCACAAATTCGCTGGCATTAAGAATCTCATGGAAACACCCGGAAAATAGTTGCTTCACTTAGAATAAAAAATAATAACGCGATTAAACCAATCCAAGCGTATCGCGCAAATTTTTCTTCGTATTGTACGTGCTCTGTTTTTTCGACTGCAGTCTTTTCTAGACGATCAATTTCCTGAAAAACCTGTCTAAATGACTTTTCGTCACCCTCCACTCGATAGAATTTCCCACCCGTTAGGGCTGATATCTGTTTTAGCAACTCCGGATTAATCGAGCTCTCGTAATACTGATAGGTTTTTACGGATCGACCCAAAAAATCTTTGGTTACAAATGGCATAGCCACGCGCCCGTCTCGGCCCATAGCAATGCTGTAGACTTTTATTCCGAATCCTTTAGCTAGTTCGCCGGCAGTCAATGGGTCGACCTGTCCAATATTACTATCGCCGTCGGTAACGAGAATTACAACTCGGGTCTTCGCGGTGCTCTCTTTTAAACGGCTGACCGCGGTTGCCAACGCGTCGCCAATCGCAGTTCCATCCTTTAGATCCCCAATCTCCACACCGTCGATTGCGTTCAGTAGTAATTCATAATCTAGTGTTGGCGGTACTACGGTCACGGCCTCACCCGAAAAGATTTCGAAACCAATACGATCACTTGCCCGACCGCGAATAAATTCCTTCAAAATTGGCTTAGCCATTTCGAGTCGATTGCGATCCCGAAAATCCTCTACCCGCATACTGGCGGAAAGATCGAGTACCATCATGATATCGATTCCTTCGACCGTACGCTTTATGTTCGAGTGTGGTACCTGCGGGCGAGCCAGTGCAAATAGTAAAAATAGTATGCCCATCGTCCAAATAATTGCTTGAATCAATCGATGAGAAAGTCGTTTGCCTACATGGACATTCCAAAATCGAGCAGAAGAAACTAGCAACTTTGTAGGCGCTGTGCCCCTAGAAGCACGTGCCAGTACGTATACAAGCACGATCGCGATCAACAATACTTCTTTGTCGCGAAATATCATGAAGTCCTCTCGGCAAGCTTTAGTATACGATTGGCGATGTCACTTGCCTGTAAATCGACGGGTTGCTGATCAGTAAATTTCACAATATCTAACTCTTCGAAAATACCGCGCCAATCATCGGCCAAGCTGTGATCAAGCAGCACTCTTTGCAATTCGCGGTGCAGTTCCCGGGTAGTTTTTTCTTCCGCGTCGATTCTAAGTTTGTCCGCCAGGAATTTTTTTGCAGCGTCACTTAACGCAAAATAATGCGCTTTAAAGCGGCGATTAATTAAGTAATTCTTTTTGTTTAAAGAATTAACTGCCTCCAGAAGTGCTTCGTGGGGGGTTAACACTCGTGGTATGGCGGCAAGATCTCTGAGTTTTTGCTGTTTTCGTCGGTACCACCTCGCAATGAAGATAATACATCCAACAACGAAAATTAGTGTCGCAAATGAAAGACCGAGCCACACCCACTGAGGCAGGGCGGCGCTTTGTGGATGATAAATTTCCAATTGTTTTTCGCTTTGACCAACTGTTCCGTATTCTATGGTTTGCGGTTCTGAAACAAATATTACTTTTCCTTCGGCCCGAAACGCCACCGAGGGTATGTCAATTTTACTTGGCACATAGGTCGTAAGTTGTAGAACAACGGTATCTTCGCGACGACTCCAGGTTAATACCCGAATATTTTCACCTAATTTTACAGGCCCGAGAGCCAAAGATTCGGCAAATTCCGGTTCGATCACCGCCGTTTCATTGCCTAGAAAGGCTTCGGGGATCTTTACAACTAATTCCGTAATATCGCCGGCCGTTGGTTTTCCGAAGGGAGCGGCCAGTACTTTTACAGTAGTTGTGGCTTTTTCAATTTCCACTTAGTGCCCTCTTCAAATTCTTTTTGATCTAGACTTAAAATAGTTTGCGATTTTCATGAAGGTGTCTTCGTGAGTCCAAATTTCTACTCGATCTACTCCAGTGCGTGCAAAAATATCGTCAGTTTGTTTATTGAATTGAGTCACGCGATCTTTAAATTCTTTTTGAAACTGATAGGAAGCGGTGTTGGCCAAGAAACTTTCCCCAGTTTCCGGGTCTATCAACTCGATTTCGCCAATGGGGGGTACCTCGAAATCTCGCCGATCTCTGGCTTGCATTGCGATAACATCGTGTCGTTTTGCTACCCGCTTGAGCGCATTTTCGTATCCGCTATCCATAAAATCGCTGGCTACAATGACTACGGCGGTGTGTTTCATCACGTTCGCGCAGTGTTCAAGTGCGCTCGATATATTAGTTTTTCGGCCAACCGGTGTATAATAAAGAATTTCAGTCACCAATCGCATCGCATGGGAACGGCCTTTTTTGGGCGGCACATGTTTTTCAATTCGATCAGAAAATAGAATTAAACCTACACGATCGTTATTTCGCACAGCCGCGAATGCCAACATAGCGCAAGTTTCGGCTAATATTTCTGTTTTATTTTTGGCAACAGTGGAAAAAAGTCCACTTCCGCTAACATCCACCACTAGATAGACTGTTAAATCTCTTTCTTCCTCGAATTTTTTTATATGTGCAGACTGAGTGCGGGCTGTAACTTTCCAATCGATATGGCGAATATCGTCGCCCGGATCGTATTCCCGAAAATCGGAAAACTGCATTCCCTGGCCTTTAAATCGCGTGTGATATTGGCCAGAAAGTACATTGTCTACGACTTTGCGCGTGGAAATTTCTATGCGCCGCACACGACGCAAAATTTCTTCTGCTCGCTCTTTCACGGCACCTCTATTCGGTCCAGGATTTGACGCACTACCGTCTCGGAGTTTACGTTGTCGGCTTCAGCCTCAAAAGTAACCTGAATGCGGTGTCGGAGAACGTCCATTGCTACGGTCTTTATGTCCTCCGGAGTTACAAATCCTCGATGCGACAAAAAGGCTGAAGCTCGCGCACCTTTTGCCAAGTTAATCGTAGCCCGCGGGCTGGCTCCCACCTGAATGGCTCCCTTTAAAGAACTGAGCCCATATTTTTCGGGATATCGACTCGCGAACACAATCGATAGAATGTAGTCTTTAATTCGTTCGTCCATGTATATCGAAGAAACAACCTGCCGCGCCTCAACTATCACTCCCGACTCTATGACGCGATTCGCCCTTGGTCCCTCAGTGCCGGTCATGCGATTCAAAATTGTTTTTTCTTCGGTCACAGATGGGTACCCAACTTTTACCTTAAACATGAAACGGTCGAGCTGAGCTTCAGGCAGCGGATAGGTGCCCTCTTGCTCAATTGGATTTTGCGTCGCCAACACAATGAATGGATCTTTCAATTTGTAGGTTTGCTCTGCAATCGTCACTTGTTTTTCGGCCATTGCTTCGAGTAACGCGCTTTGCACTTTGGCGGGGGCCCGATTAATTTCGTCAGCCAAAATAATGTTGGAATGTATGGGACCGAGTTTCGGAGTGAACTCGCCAGTTTTTTGGTTATAGATAACAGTTCCTATTAAATCTGCCGGTAAAAGGTCCGGCGTAAACTGTATGCGGTTAAATCCACAATGAATCGTATCCGCCATGGTTTTAATCGTCAGGGTTTTCGCCAATCCAGGCAAACCTTCGAGCAAAATATGACCGTCGCATAAAAGAGCCATAAGAATTCGCTCGACCATTGACTGCTGACCGACAACAACCTGTGAAATCTCGCTAACGACGTTGTCGATGAATTTTGAATGAACTTTGACCTTCTCGGTCAAGGAGTTGACGTCTACGCTCATAAATTGTCCTTTTGAAAGCTTGAATGTGAATCAGTGAATATCTTGCAAGCCGGCGCGCAAATCTTCAAGGAAATCCTGGTACCCTGACACGTAGGTTGGTTCGCCGATAAACTTAATCTTAGAGTACGAGCGATCATCTACGCACTCCTGAGCGCCAAACCGGACAATCTCTCGTGTTTTTCCATTTCGCAAATGATTCGCCAAGTAGGTTTGCAGTCGGGGTCTCAATGCGGTTTTCTCCGGTAGCCAATGGACTACTGACTTCATGATCGGCTCAAGAACTTCTTCTCGGTGCCGTTGGTATGCTGGGTCGGCTTTCATTGAATCAAGGGTAGCCACTGCTTTATCCCATCGATTTTGAGCGTCTTCTTTAAGGTCCTTAACGATCGACACCGCGTGGTGGGTATTAATCGCATTGGAGAGCGCCATATCTTTAAGAGAGGTTCGAGTAATATTTAACAAATCGGAATAGGCCTGGGCTCGATTGTTTTCATTATCTGCCGCGCGTTCAAGGCCTGAAAAGAAACCAGCGGCCTTTGGCGTAGCGATAAGATCCTCGAGCACATCGAGATTTCTTCCAAGAAACGTAGTGTATTGGTTCGAAATTACCGCCCTTAGTACCTTTGAAAGATCTAGCGGATTATTGGCATCGGCTGAAAACGACGCCAGGCCATAAGTGGCGCTTTTTATTGCGGCCGTGGAACATTTAAAAGCCGCGTGCGCTGGGGGAGCAGAACACTGATCATTTTGCACCCACGCAAAATACTGATCAATGAATTTACCAATAAACATATACCGTTCGTCAAATGTTGCGCGTGCGGGGTCTACGCCCGGCTTCACATCTTTGCGTAACAAATGATCCAGCAGTGCCAATGTGTCTTTATTGGTTTCACGTCCTACAGCAGTTTTCTGGACTGCCACATCACGCAAGGTTTTGAGAATCGAGTTCAGGCCAACGGCGATTTTTCGACCGTTTTCGTCGTAAACCCATATGTTTCGACCAATCATTCGAAGTAGCCCAAATTCCGTCAAAGAAGTGACCACCGAAAGTGCGTGCTCTCGATTGTAATTCAAGCGTTGATCGACCGGCATAGAGCTATTGAGCATTTTAAAAAGATCACGCAATACGCCAAGATCGTTTCTAACAAGTCGCCGCCCGTCGGGCGCAGTTATTGTTTCCTCGGATTGATTGAGATGTTTTACAACGAATGCAACATTTTCCAAATTAAAGAGTCTTCGCCGGACCTCTGGTTTCAATGGATCACCCAAGATAGGAATAACGGGTACCGAATTAAAAATTTCAATCTCAGTGTGAAGTTCATTCACCCAAGGAGTCATGTCTTGACCGTCTTGATACCTTCCGAGCTTGGACAAGTGCCGGACGGCGCTTACGTCACTTTCTTTGAGTATGAGGCCGTCTAGAAACGAAAGCGTTTGTCCTACCTCTTTTAGGGTAAAATTCGCGTCGGTTACGATCAGCTCCAATAGATCTAAATAATTTACCAACCGCACTCTTTTGGCTTCACCAGGGTACTGATAGGCGATCGGAAACACTCGTGAAGATAAACGGTGAAACCAGCCCTCCCACCATTTCGGGTCGTAGGGATCACTCTCAAGATAATGCATAAAAGCTAGTATCCATTCGATTCGGGATCCCTTGGCGATTTCGTCTAATAAGGGCTTTAGTGAGGATTTAAACTCTGTAGCGTTGCGATATTCCCAACGTCGCTCATCGCTTTTTACGTAACCCAAATATTCGTTGAACATTTCATTTAGGCGCCGTTGTCGCTCGGTATCAGTTTTGGTCTTTTCTACCTGATTTAAGAGTTCGATGGCCCTAGCTACAACAATCTCATTGTTTAAATTCACAGGAAAACTTCGAGGAATAACTTTGGGCGCAATCGTAGGGGCAGGTCTTTTTTCTGCCTCATCCAATAAATCATAGACTAAAACTGCTGCCCCAGGGGCACTAGGACTTTCGATCACCTTTGCTGCTATATTTAACAGCGGTTGAACACGGTCCTGTCCAGTCGAATTGGTTTGATTAACTATCGGAAGAGTTCGCAAAAAACCTTGAACCACACTCATGGCATGAGGTCCATATTTGGAGTGAAGAGCAAAAACCATGGTTTCATGAAACTTCACAATATCTTGAAACGTTTTATTGTTAATTAAAAGATCGCTAAGCTCGTCATAGACATGTTTCAACTGCACGTCAGTTCTTACAAAGTCTGCGGCCAGATCAATTATGAATCCGATGGCGCTTTGATTGCCAATTTTTTTATTTAACCCATACTCTATAAATTCCCTCATAGCCGCTGTTTGACCGCCGGCATTACGGCCGACGTCAACGCACGCCCCGTACTGGTTTATTTCACTAGCCCAAGGCCCGTAGCCGGGTGAATTTGGCAGAGGTGGGGTTAGGGGATTTTCGATATTCATTTGATGGCACGCTAATATCGCATCGTGTTCCCATGGCCAGTAAGGAGGCGTCGGATCCCAAGCTTTGGCCTGAGCGACACTGCGACGATGGTCAATATTGGATCGCTTTCGCACCGGAGGAATACTGCGAAGATTCGGATTGACCGCCGATTGGCGAGCCGTCATGCGAAACGGCAACAACAAACCTTTGAGCAATTCCTTCAAAGAACCGTTCTTCGCCATTTTAGCAGTGAGCGCAAACGCGTTTTTTAACTCGTTCTGCGAGCGACCCGCTACGGCAAAGAGCGTCTCAAAAAAAGGGCGATAGGTAGTATCCGCATTTTTTCCGACCGCGAGCACTAAATTCACGAAAGGGTGGGCATCGTTCATATGAAATGCGTCACGATTTGCGCTCAAAAGTGGTTCTAGCAATGCTTGTTCGCTGCGAATGTAATGAGGTAGAGTTTTAACTACGTCGTAGACGGTCGAAGAGTCTAATCGCGTTACCACGCCACTAACTACCTGGTAAATTGACTGACCGCTCAACTCTGAACGTGGTTTCAATAGTACCGAAATCAAATTCGCGAGTGTATCGCGATCCATGTCGTCTGGAGCATTAAGAAAATATAAAAGATTTGCAATAATTCGCCGATCACTTCGTGAAAGTTCTGCTAGTCCGTTTGCCAAGTGACTCGCCGGCGATACGTCTGAAAGATCCCCCAACCAGTTGATAAGAAATTTTCGAAAACGGTGTCGATCGAGGTTCGAGCGTGCCCCGAATTCGTCGCCCACCCGCAAACCCTGAACAAAATGAGCCACGGTTACCAACATATGTTCGTCGCGCGCGGCGCCCCCCCGCGATCTTCCGGCCAACTCGGGATCCGCCAATTCCCGTAAAACGCCCATGAGTTGGTCAAATTCAGCGGGATAATCACACATGCCAGAAGCCAATTTTAGCTTGGTCATGTTTTCGCGCACTACCCACGAAGGCACCAGCAGTGGGTCTCGGGAAACCAGTTGATCCATCGTATAGAGGTTGGCGTTTGGAATTTCTTTGGTATCTCCGAGGCATCGAATGGGGCGATTCATGACACCGAACAATTTAGTTAGTCGCTGCAAAACATCGCGTCGCTCACGAGTTAAAAAGGCTACAAACGCTTCCATCGATGCGATTTGATGATCCAAGCTCAAGCGAGGACGATCGGCGCAATCACCGGGGCGCGCACCTTCGCATTCGTCATAATAAAAATGATCAAGCCCATAAAAGATCGATCGATCTGCGATTCCCTCGAGCAGTACGCTCAAAAGCTTCGGTTCTTTTGGATCTTGTTTAGCCTGAACATAAACGTGAACCTGTTCTACAATTTGAGCTAATGTTGGTCCGTCTTCAATTTCGGGCCGCAAACCGGTGACGATCTCCTGAAACGACGGCAATCCAACAGCACTTATTCCGACATCGAAACCTTTGGCAGTATTCGCAATGGCACCGGCACCGCTGTCCAACTCTTTAGTTAGCTGCGCAATTGTAGTTAATATTTCGGGATCAATCGATGGGTGATCCTGAATGTCTGGGTTCTGCCCGCCCAGCTGAATTGCCTTTAAAACACTCGAAAGGAAATCTGCATTTTCGAGAAACGAGCCAGCACTTTTGAGCGTGCGATCTAGAACCCCGGCTGCGTCCATTTGATCGAGCGAAACTGTGACTTCTTTCAATCGATCTGGATTCGTCAGAAGTTCTTTGTTCACCACCGACACTAGGCCGAGGAGTTCGTCGTCACTGATCGAGTTTAGTAAATCTGAATAAGCTTGAATGGAGCCATTGGCGTTTAAACACCCCATTAGCCCGCGAGTGGACCGAACTGAGAGAGTTTCTTGCGAGAGATCAACCCCGAGACAGCCCTTATTAAAACTACCGTCACCGACGGCTTGATCGCTTTGGGTATCTCCGGTGAATAACGAGGAGGAACACCCGAATAGGGTGGCCGCTAAGATCAGTAGAAGGAACTGACAAACCTTTTTCTGGTCCCGATGCCCCATAACGCCCCGCACATAGATTTACCGTGAATCGAGAGCGGGAGTCAATGAGCGGGGCAATAAACCGAATTAGTTAGAAGCTTACGCCCAGACCCGCACCAATTCCGATAAATTCTTCGCGATTAACCTGATAGTAAGTCGCTTCGGTTACGAAGTATGACTTCTGAGTAAGGTGTACGCGAATTCCAGTACCTGCAAGCGGGGTTACTGTAAACTGGCGGGTGGCTTTGTCGGAGTAGCCACCTATTCCACCTTTTACGTACAGCCATTCAACTGGCGCCAAACGAAGGTCGGCGCCCACTAAAAAATTTTTGGAGCGAGCGGTGTAAATACCCTGAAAGTCGAGTCCAACCCAGTCCGTAAACATCCCTCCAATACTGAACCGAGGTGCAGTATCGGTGGCCTGGTCGGGTTGGGTACCACGAAGGTAGTTAATTGTAAGATCCATGAGAAGTTCGTTATTCGATGAAGACCGACTATAAGAACTTGAGGAGTAGCTATCATCCGACGAAGAACTCATGACTTGGGCGCCTCTTTTTTTTGCCGCCATTCCGGATTCGGCCCACCCCATTGCGATCAATATCAAGAGAATCGAAAGTTTTTTCATGTCTTGCCCTCTAGCAAATGAACCCACGGCCAACTCTCTCTTAGAATAGCGCCTCTAAAAGTTTCTGATAGAGGCAAGATTTGCCCTTTGTAAAATGGGTTAAATCGGACGATGATCACTGACACAGGTGAAAATATGAATACAAAGACAAAAGAAACTTTGGACAAAATCCTAGGCCAGGCGAAGGAATCGGTAAAAGTGCTCGAACTTCTCCAACACGAAGCCGTTTCCAGAGCGAAATCGGTCGTAGCTAACCTACCTAACGAAAAAATCGCAGAAGCTTTTCGAAAAATGGGTTTTGCTACTCGGGCTGAAGTGGAAGCTTTGGAACAAAAAGTCGAAACCTTGGCTGAAGAAGTAGCGACACTAACGTCGAAACTTCAGCAAAAAAAAAGCCCTAAAGACCGCACTAAAGACCAGGAATCCTCGATTTAAAAATTAGGTAGATCGAGAGGACCTTTTTTAGGTGTGGGTATCAATCCCTGGTCACGAAGATCGAGGCCCGGGGATTTCGCGCGACCGGAAGAACCCGAATCAGCACTAAACGACTGCCCTTGTTGCGCCATGGTTGAGTCTTGCGAGTAATAGTCTGGTGCTAAATTTCCGAAAGCCGTGAATTCGGCTTGCCATGAAAGCCGTACAGTACCCACACTGCCTGCGCGGTGTTTGGCGAGAATCAGTTCGGCAATGCCTTTATCTTCGGTTTCCTTGTTATAAACTTCGTCGCGATACACAAAAGCCACGATATCGGCATCTTGCTCGATCGCGCCCGATTCCCGTAAATCACTGAGCATGGGTCGTTTGTCAGGGCGACTTTCCACGCTTCGGTTGAGCTGAGAGAGGGCAATAACCGGAACCCGCAATTCCTTTGCCAACGCTTTTAGCGATCTAGAAATTTCCGAAATCTCGCGTTCCCGAGAATCGGCGCCTTTCATGCCCTTCGAATTCCCACGCATTAGTTGCAAATAATCCACAATAATTAGGTTCAGACCATGTTCGGTAACCAATCTTCGGCAACGCGAACGCATTTCCAACACCGTAATGGCAGGAGTGTCATCGATAAAAATTTTGGTCTCGCCTAAAATACCAGCTGCTTTTGTAAGAGCTTTCCAGTCGCGATCTTGCAATCGACCGACTTTCAGACGCGACGATTCAACTTTTGCAACGCTAGCTAAAAATCTAAATCCAAGTTCTTCTTTTGACATTTCCAGCGAAAACAATGCGACAGAGGCTTTACCTTGAAGGGCCGCATTTTCAGCTAAATTTAACACCAGCGAGGTTTTACCCATCGCAGGACGACCTGCAACAATCACCAAGTTCCCCGGGTGCAGCCCAGAGGTCATGCGGTCAAGTTCGGTGAATCCAGTCGGTAGCCCGGTAACAGTCGCTTTTTTTTGCGCCAACTCTTCGATGGACTGCATATTTTCCATCAAAATCTGTTTAATGCCTACGAAGCTTTGTCGCAGTTTGGAGTCTGTAACCTCAAACACCGCCTTCTCGGCGTGATCCAAAAACTCCTCAACGTCGTCCACACCACTAAAGGCAGTTCCTACCAACTCGTTAGCAGTTGATATGAGACGGCGAAGTATCGCCTTCTCTTTGACGATTTTCGAATAATGAGTGATGTGTGCGCTACTATAAGCGTCTTCAAAAAGACCCGTTAAATAAGAGGAGCCGCCGACGAGATCAAAAGTTCCTCGATTTTTAAGTGTCGTCGTAAGAGTAACTAAATCAGCGGGTTCACTTCGTGCCGTGAGGTCCTGAATGGCTTCAAAAATTTTTCCGTGAGATTCACGATAAAAATCAATCGGCTGCAAACCAATGTCGACCACTTTGGCGTATGCGGCTGAGTCGATCAGCAACGCACCGATTACCGAACGTTCAGCCTCTAGACTATGGGGCGGCACATGGCGCGAATCCGCAGAGTTTGTTCCGCTCGATGATCCTGTGCCAAACGAAGGTGCACCGCCATAACGGTTGTCCTCGTCACCAAACTCCATGGGTCCCCCGACTACCTGTTTTGAAAAAAGTTATTCGACCGAATTTTTTAAGCGTTATCGCCCACGACCCAAACTTTAACTTGAGCCGAAATTTCAGGTGAAAGTTTTACTTTCACAGTGGCCACTCCAGCCTGCTTAATTGGGTCATCAATTTGAACTTGTCGCTTATCAATAACATAGCCGCCCTTCGCAAGTGCTGCAGCAATGTCAGCCGCCGTTACTGAACCAAAGAGCTTGTCGTTTTCGCCGACTTTGCAACGAATGGTAACCGAATACGCTTCGAGCTTGGTAGCAAGTTCCGTTGCATCTTTGGTGTTCTTTTCGCGCTTACGAGCGAGTGCGCGTTGGTGGTGTTCTAACGACTTAATGTTTTGTTCGTCGGCCAAATAAACCAGCTTTCGAGGCAACAAGAAGTTTCGAGCATATCCTTCCGATACCTTTACTACGTCGCCGATTTTTCCAAGATTATCGATATTTTCACGCAAAATAACTTTCATAAAACCTCCTAAAAACGCATTCTATGTATTCTTGATTTTCTCGCGAAAAGAAAACCAAAGGTCAAAAAAACCTAAACTAATAACAAGTGGTAACAAAATGGCTACCGCCACAATGTACCCTAAAACTCTCAAAACGCCCTTTAAGCCCCAAACGTCAAAAAGGTGGGTCGTAACAGCCAACCCATGAATGGCATAGATAGCCATTAACACTTTAAATAAATTTAGCGCTACATCGGTAACAACGCCTACCTCATAGACTAGAAAAAATCCCGCTACGATCGTTGGCCAAACCAGGTTCTCTGGCGCTTTCCATTTCTTAAAAAAGTCCTCACCCAGTCCTAACTCTTGCCGAATTTCCGCAAAATTAAACTTCAGCGTGGCTAATAAGTTTCCAAGTACCAGCATTAAAAGCGTGATTGTAACCGCACCGGGAAACTCGTGAATAATATTTTTTTTGGTCATTTCCGGATCTACTAAAAACTTTTCTAGATCAGGGTTCGATACGCTCGATGTGGCCTTGTATTTTTCAACACTCTTGGCGACTTGATTGACCATACTTCCCACAAACGAATCAAATTTTTTGATCGGATTCACTTTGTTGCGGTGGGAATAGCTTAGCAACAGTAGGGACGACGCCAAAAACATCGCGCCAATCGAAGCCACCACTGCCCACTCCAGCTTCAATTTAAGCTTTAGTGATTCCGCCAATGTGATTGCCAGTACTACGCCAACCACAAAAAAGAGCGCCGCATTCAATCGCCCGGAAAGTGACCAGACAATGGCGAGATTCGAAATGCCACACAGAATACCGATCACGCGCCCGTATCGCAAACGTGCAAAGATCATCGGCAAAGCCGACAGCGGCAAAAACAAAACACTCAGGTGGAGCGCTGCGCCCAATAGAAAAGGCGCGAGCACCGCCAGGCGAAAAAACGCCCGGTGGTGCCCATGCGCATGGTTCTGATTTAAAGAAGTAGCTTCACCCATGGGGTTGCTGCTTAACGAGCGTCGTAACCGCCGCTGCTAAAACCGATATAACCAACCAACGCAAGGTTTCTGGCCCGCTTGATTGCAGTGGTTAATTTACGTTGGTGAAGCGCACAGGTTCCGGAAATACGACGAGGAACGATTTTGCCACGTTCCATCATGTAGGACTGCATCATTCGAGCGTCTTTATAGTCCATGATATATTCGTTATCCGCGCAAAAACGACAAACCTTCTTGCGACTAAACGAACGGCGACCACGGCCTTCGCCGTCTTTGCCTTCATCTCTTCCGCCGCCAAAATCCTTGTCATTGTCTCGGTCACGGTCTCTGTAATTGTCACGATCTCTCATTGTAAAATCTCCAAATTTAAAAAAAGTAACTTAGTTATTCAGTAATAGGGGCAGCTGCGCTGACGGCCGCAGCGGGAAGCGGCACCGCTGTCGCAGCGATATTCGCAGTCGGTTTCCGCTTAAACGTTGCAGTGTCGATTTCGTCTGCAATCTTAACAGTTAAAAACCGAATGACTTGTTCATTGATGCGAAGGTTACGTTCCAACTCTGCGACAAGCGAGTTGTTACCGCTATATACTACGTGAGTGTAAACCCCACGCGTTTCTTTCTGAATAGGGTAAGCAAGACGGCGTCTGCCCCAGTCTTCAACAGCAACAACTTCGCCGCCATGGGCTTTGATGATACCTTTTAATTTTTCCAGGAAACTTCGAAGAGCGTCGTCGCCGGAATCCGGTTTAGAAATGTACGTTGTTTCGTACCCGATCGTTAGATTTGTGGACTTTTTCATAGTACCTCCTTATGGACTAACGGTCCCGCGCCAATTCGCGGAACAAGGAACGCCGAGGGTTAACACAACCTCCGGCCGGATTAAACTATAAAGTCATTTCGGGGGTTACGAAATTCTCGTCTTCTAAGAAATCAATGACTTCATCCATCGAGATATTGCCTGTTTCTCGCTCGCCCGACTCCCTAGGGAACCGTTCGTAGTTCTTCTGCAGCCACTCACGCGACGCACCCACCAAACAACCGACCTTCCAGGAGGAAGACTGGTTTTCGACGTCGTCACAAAATGCGTGAATCTGATCTACTTTCAAACTTACCTGAGAGCTTAGAAACCCCCGTTGTCCCTTAAGACAGCCGGCCTTAAAGTCTTCTAAGTCATCGATTTTATTTAACTTTTTTGAGTTACTGGCGGTACTGCAAAATGAATTACAAGCTCTGCGGTCCGAGGGGTCAACATACTCTTCACTGCAAGCGGTGGTGGAAGTCGCCGTCGGACATCCGCTTGAAACAACCCCTACCAGGACCACCCCAACGATGCAAAAACCGCTAAGAACGCCGGGCGAAAATATTCTAAAAATTTGTGTCAGTTTTTTCACGATGTACCCCTTTTTTGACATGGGGCAGGAGTAAATCATTTTGCGGTGCATTTCAATCTAGGAGCTACGAATTTGGTGGGTTTTTGGTGGGGGCTTCAAAAACCGGCCTGTAGGGGCGTTTGAGTGGAGGGGACTAATCCTACAGGCCGGTTCGAAGATCAAAACGCTTATGGCGCTTTGAAAACCTTTTAATGCGTCAACGTTGCTGGCGTACCGCTTGAAGTGTGTTCTTCAGGGGCGGTGGTCATTTTAACTGCTCTTGCAGACTTCGCAGTCTTGGTCTTGCGAACTACCTTTGGCGAAGCGCCGCGCCTGGCTCGAGCTTTAGGGGACTTAGGTGTGAATTTTTTTATCCCTTGATCGACTTCCTTTAGCAGCTTTTTTAGACCCTTATTTAGAGCATCTTGCTTCTTATTCATGGGAGCGTGTCGCACCTGATCAATTAATTGACCCGCGGTGCGTGCGGTCTTTTTAACTTCACCGAACGCTTCTTCAACCTTAGCGCCCACTGCCTTTTTCGCGGCTTTCACATCTTTCATTGTGCGGGTCGCTTGATCGATTACCCACTGATCAATCAAATCTTTCGGAAACCGGACCAGCTTACCAAGCTTTAGAGCGGGCAATTCTCCTCGGCGCACTTTTTTGTAAATCGTGTCTGGCTTAATTTTAAGATATTTCGCCAACTCCTCTACAGTCATCAAAATGCTGGTCATATTTGGATGTCGCATGTGGTGAACTCCCTTAACTATATTTATACCAATCGTTTTTTATGGGGGCAAGCTTTTATTAGTATTAATTAGTACTAATCAGTATCTAGTATGCTTGAGTATGGTTAGCTGGACCGAACCAACTTGGAGATTACGAAGATTGCTCCCTCGTACAAAACGTACAGTGGGGCCATCATTAACAGCATCGAAACAGCGTCGGGTGGCGCTACGAACGCCGCTACGATAGTAATAACGATCAAAGCGGTTCTTCGGTGTGCACGCATGGAAGACGGCGTTACAATTCCAAGCTTAGCGAACAACACCAATAAAACTGGCAATTCGAACGCCAGTCCAAAACCAAAGAGAATCTTGAGTACTAAAGAAATATAGCTTTCTAAGGTTAACCAGGCGACTTCGGCCGCAGTTCCGTAGGAAAGAAAATATTTAACTCCTGCAGGAAAAAGCACGAAATAGGCAAATGCGGCACCCACCAAAAAAAAGAAACTCGCAGCGATCGCGAAGGGAAGGGCGTTTTTACGCTCTTTTTGAGTTAACCCTGGAGAAATAAATTTCCAAATAATCAAAAAATAGACTGGCGACAAAAAAAGCAAGGAAGCGTAGCCAGAAACCCGCAAGTGTACAAAAAAGTTCTCGAAAAGCCCGGTATAGTAGAGATGGCGCTTTCCCTCGGGTAGGTATTTGAACAAAGGTTCCCGCAACCAGTCGAGCAAATGATCGCTCAAAAAGTAAGCCGCTATGAACCCCGCAAAAAACACATAGAGGCATTGCACGACTTTGGCGCGCAATTCATCCATGTGATCCCAAAATGCCATTTGATTTTTCGCCACGATCCCTGCAATATTTCTAAAAAATCACAGGAGATCAACCGTGAAACAAAAAGCGCCACTTCTTATACTTGCACTCGTAATCGTTCTGGGCGGTGCCTGGTTCGGTTACCACAAGTTCGTAGTTAACCAAAACCAAGAGGCTTCTTCG
The DNA here is from genome assembly GCA_002387735.1 of Bacteriovoracaceae bacterium UBA4573. GTDB lineage: Bacteria > Bdellovibrionota > UBA1018 > UBA1018 > UBA923 > UBA923. Next base: position 18,449 of record DGKJ01000099.1, read on the forward strand.
GCGTCTTCCAGCACGGAAACACCTCCTGATACCACCGGGACGAGCTCTGGCGAGGCGCAACCCGCTGCCACTCTAACCGATAACACCGCGTCATCTGGGGGTTCTGTGACTCAAAACGCTTATGACCTTACACCGGATTCAAACGGTCTCAGCAAATCGACGGTTGTTCTAAAAACCTCGAAAGGTACCGTAAAGTTCAAACTTTATTCGAAAGACGCCCCGAATACCGTAAAACGATTCGCTGAGTTGATTCAGTCGAAGTTTTACAACGGCCTATCTTTTCACAGAGTTGTTCCGGGATTCGTGGTGCAAACAGGCGATCCAAAGAGCAAAAATAAGAATGACCCTACCGTAGGTACTGGTGGTAGCGGCCAAAAACTCAATGCTGAGATCAATGGTCGAAAACATGTAAGAGGAACCGTCGCCATGGCGCGCGCTCAGGACCTAAATAGCGCCGACAGCCAGTTTTATATTTCGCTAGGAACCTGGGCCCACCTCGACAACGCATATACCGTTATTGGACAAGTAGTGGATTCTGGCGAAAAAACGGGTGGTAAAGACGTGCTTGATCGCATTGTTCAGTGGGACGACTTGGTCGAAATTCACTTCGAATAATACTGGTTTTTTACTGCTCGCTGCCAGGCTTTATGGCGGCGTTTGGAATGATGCCCGCTTCTTTCAAACTTTTTTCGGCTTTCTCACTGCGGGTTTTGAGCCACAATTCGTATATTCTAAGTATGTTTTGCGGGTCTTTGTTACCGGTCGATTCACTTACGTCCTGTAATACGTCGACAAATTTATGAAACCTTTTTCCGAGCTCGCTAAAAATGTGCTTCTTTGCACCCAAAGAGGGAATTTGCGCAAGGCTCGTATACGCACTTTTCCCCATGCCAATGTAATAATCAATGTCCACTACTTTACGATTTAAACTGTCCGAAAAGAACCCCGCAGTATAAAGCGAAACGTCGCCCAATCGTCGCAAATGGGCATTTCTAAAGTCACCATCTTCCGCCGAAAGTGCTTTAGTTAACAAGACCGCCAAAACCTCTTCACGAGGATTCCCTTTGTCGTCTTGCGCATAGAGATTTTCGGCAAACATGAATTGATAGAGGAGATTGACCAGATAAAACTCAATGTTCTGATCTACCGAAAGCCTTTGTTTTTCGAGAGCGGTCGCGATTTTATCTTTAAAAAACTCATTAGGTTCTTCGACTATACTGATCGCTACCGACTTTTTACGACCCGCTTGCATCACCTCTATTTTAGCAAATCTGGAACCGAGTCAAGCCCAGGGGCACAAACTGCCACCACAATGTTAAGTCGCCCTTTACCATGCAGAATAACCCATTGTTTTTATTAGACTTAAAAAACATTGCGCGTAGCAACAATAACATACTAAAATGATCGTATAAACAGGACCGTGTCCTAGCTAGGGACAAGCATCAGACCAAAGTCGCTCGTGGGGTTACGTGTGACTTTTTGAGGGGCCCACTTGGTCAGACCGGCAGGTGGAACGTATTTGAGGGGGTTCTATGAAACGTCAATTCCGGCATAGCCGGGTTGCGTGCTTTGTAACCAGTGCTGCTAGAGTACTGGCTGGTGAAAAAAAGAGAAGTCAGAAAATTCTTGGATTTTCCATTATGGAAGCCCTAATTGGTCTAGGGGCTCTCAGCATTGTTGCTTTAGGCGCCGCCGGAGTTTCTTTACTCATTCAAAAAAGTCAGCAACAAGAGATCGCTCAACAAACCTACAACTCCCTTATCCGAAGATTAAGTTTCACCTTGAAGACCGGGGTGGCACTGCGTCGATCAGCAGACGTGATTCCCGGCAATATTCCGTATGACGCCTATCCACCAAACGGCAATAAAATGCTTCTCGACTGCCTGCGCGACGACGGCGACCAGGAAATGGACACCTGCTTTCACTGGCCACCACCACCCTACTCGCGGCCGCTTGATGATCAGTACGACACTCGGAGATTTATATTGGTAGACCCTTTGGGAAACACCGTGCACCCCAACACAACTGCGTATTGGACTATGGACGGCAGATTGTGCGACGGCCAAAACGGCAACCCGCCCTACGACCCCCTAAAACCCGAGACGTGCCCGTTCATCACTAACGTTCGTTTCGCAGCCTACTGCAACGCGGGGGACACGGCTGGTACGCGTTGTTCGATCGCTAGAGCTTTTAAGTTCTATTACACCGTCGAAATGACCACCGCGAAAATTTCAGGCGTGGCGCCATTACCACGGTATGACTCTCTGATTAATGACCCAATTTATTATACGCTCGGTGAATTATTACGCATGTCGATCGCGCTTCCGAGCGATTGTGACTACGCAAATGGTTATGCGATCACAGGTTTCAATGCCGACGGCACACTTCAGTGCGGCAAAGTGAGCGCCCAAGTCACCCCTCTTGCCATTCACTCGTTTACTAGCTCTCAACCATCGTGCCAGTTTTCTGTTCGAAAGTCTGGAGCGACGTCAGACGTTACAATGGAATTTCCAAGCTTGTTACCACCAAGCCAAGGGTTTCATTACGTGAGTTTTGGCGGCGTGTGGATGGAACAAAACACCGGCACCGCCATGGACCTAGGAAAACCGGAGTCTTGTACCACAAACTACGACCCGGCTGCCTATTACTACTCGATCGGTACTGAGCACTTTCAAAACTCATACATGATTTCTCAGTGCAACGGATCGGGTAATTCTTCGAATCTTCAGTGTACGGCAAAAAACGACGGAATGTTCTCGATGTGGCTAGCTGCCCTGAATACTTCTATTCCAAATGACAGCATGCTTCGCTCTGCCGGCATGATGGCGAACAACATGAGCCACTGTAATGTGTGCGAAATACCGGGCCCCCTGCTTGTGGTACATGATTTCAATGAAGTTCACAGCGACGTCGCACCTAATTGCCCTTCTGGGTGGGACAGACTTTATACCGGCCGAAGCCTAGGTGGCTTTTCGCTCGATGCAAACGACAACGATGCAGGGTATGCTGCCATGACTGACCTTTCCAGCCCGGGCAGCTGTGTGCGCCTTCCATCGGGTTTTACTCATCACCGAACACCATTCATTGAATGTAAACATTTCAGTACGGGCAGTGGGGACAGCGAACGCATCGGCTGCTCCTACGACACGGGATCAGACTATTCACTCTGGTTTACTCGTTCTGGCGGCCAAGCTTACCAGTGCTCTGTTTGTTACAAACCTGCGCAAATGATGGTGCAGTAGGGTGAAAAAGATGAAGAACGTTGGGAGCAATATTATGAGTAAGAATTTAACTCGATACAAAGGGTTCTCAACCCTTGAGCTGGTAATCAGCGCGGCAGTGGTTTCTGCGATTGCACTTGGTGCAAGTTCGATTATTTCCGGTCTGGAAAAGGCCCAACGCAATGCTCAGGCTAAAAAAACCAGAATGGAGATCGTAAAATTTTTGGCTAAAAACCTGAGTGACCCGGCCGCGATTATGAATTCATCTGAAGCCACCACTAGCGATGGCAATACCAACCTTAAAAAGTGTCTTTACGACGATGGTGGCACTGCAGACGACTGTCACCAAGTGCCGCCAGGAATGACTCCAATCGGCGGTGGAGTAATTATTCAACCACCTCCAGGTGGCGGAGTCCTTCAGGGTGCGTTTAATTTTTCAATTTTTCCAGCAGCCTACGGGCTTGCGATTGGTGGCACACCACCTCCCATCGGAGGCTCAGGCCCCATTGTGATTGATCCGGGCACGAATCCAACCGCCACTCCCTCACCCGCACCGACTCCGACTCCTACGCCTACACCGGTTCCGCTACCGGTCGCGCCTTATTTTTTTGAATTACGAGATAAACACAATAATTTCGTACACAGCCCCGGATACATGTATTGGACGATCAATGGTGTGCCCTGTACTGGCACAAATGGTTACCCAGCCTACAATGCGCAGAGCTGTCCGATTCGAAGTTCCGTTGGGGTCATTGCCGCTTGTAACGACAATATAAACACCACCGCTCGCTGCGAAATCGCAAAGAGTTTTAAATTTTACTATATTGTCGAGTCGAATTCAGCAACGGTCGGCAATACCAATACCATTACTCAATATAGTTCAAATGCATCTGATCCCGTGATCATGACAACAGAGTTTTTAAGAAAAACTGCAATCTACGTGTCGCAAAACTGCGACATGAACGCTGGCCAAATAGTCAGCGGAGTATCGGGCGGGGGCACCGTGACGTGTGCAAAGCCTCCTTTTCAAAAAACCTATATTGCACGCCACTCTCACAGTCGCTCAAGCCCAAATTGTACCTTCAACGTAAAACGTAGTGGTGCTACCACCACCGTACCCACGACTTTTCCACAAATGTTTACGGACACCCGCTACAGTTATCTTGGTTCGTTCATGTCACCGGGAGTTGGAACAAAAATTGACCTTGGTAAGAGTGGCTCCTGTGCAAAAGTCGAGGCAGATTCAGATGATCGCTTCGCTCGAAATCAAATGACAGAATGCAGTTCAGATTTAAGCTGCACTGACCAAACTTGGGACGACTATACTCTCTGGTTGATCGCGGGGCGCGATGCTTTTAGCGGCAACAACGGATCATCTGCCTCTGTAACCGGTGTGCGACACAATGTAAGTAAATGCACTGAATGCGAAATTCCAGGTCCCGTTTTAGTGCAACACTCAATGGCCAGTCACTACGCACCGGAATGCCCCACTGGCTACCATCGCCTTTGGACCGGTCTTAGTTTTGGAGCCCTTAGTGCCAAAGAAGAAACCGATCAAGCAGGTTATTCAGTACGGCAGGACCTCTCAAGCCCTGGCAGTTGTTTTGAGATGGGCGAAGCAGACGTTCGTCCCTCCCAGTTTTTAGAGTGCGATGCTGAATCAATCGTCTGCCGTTACCGAACAAACTATGATTACGCGATGTGGTTTTCGTCCATTAATGAAAACACCAACGCCATTAGCTTTGATCGATGTTCGGTGTGTTACAAGGAACCAACTGTTACGCCACCGCTTAATTTGATCATCGTAGGTGTTATAGCAACGCCGACACCAACGGCTGCGCCCATTGCTCCAATCGGGGGAAGCCTGATCTTAATGGGGCCGTAGTTGAATTTAGACTTTGGAAAGTAAGTAATAGAACGTTTGAGGAGTAAATTATGTTTAGAGAGTTTCTGAGAAAAAAATCTCAAAAAGGTATGAGCACCGTACAAGCTGCCATGGTCGCCACATTGGTAGCTTCTGCTGCAGCCGCCACCTCTAGCGTCATGGTTCACAATAAACGACAAAATAAAATCGAACAACTGCGTTACTCCTTTAATCAAGTTCGCACCTACGGAGATATGATCTTGCTCTCACGCGAAACTCTTCGAGTAACTTCAAACTTTAATCCTGCACTTGTTATAGGGGTTGACGCCAACCGCAATTTCAATAGGTGCTTTATTAACGATGGCGATGGAATGCTAGACTGCGCCGAAACCACAGGCCTCGGCTATGAAGGACTTCGAATTAGAAATTTACTTAACGAATTCATGATAGGTGGAAGTTTTTCACCCAATCGCGGGTATTACGAAGTAAACGGAAAAGTATGTTCTTCTACCACTAGCCCGTATTGCGTGACTGAGCTCACTTTTTTTATGAACCCGGTTTGCGGTACGAAAACAGATGGTATTGTTAGCTGTGAACAAGCTACTTCCTATGACTTTAGCTACCGAGTGCGATCGCTACGTCCGTATTATGGCGTAACACTTCCTGAGGTCGTCAGAACTCTCAACGTAACGCACGCGGAACTCAATCAAACCAATCTCGCCGGCATACCGAACTGCGATTCAGCAAATGGTTACGTGCCAGTTGGGGTGCAAGGCGATGGATCTTTTCGATGCGCAACCGCTCCTCGAAACGTGAATATTTTGGCTCACCACTTTTTGAGAAATTCCGGTGTGATGGGGTGTAGATTTCCAGGTACAATGAAAAACGATGGCACCTTTTATACCAAAACGTTTCGCGATTTAACACAAACTGCGCCTGGTTTACCTGTTGCTTTACCCAATGGCTTGCGTCGCAGTTTCGGCGGCATGTGGATAAACCCCAGAATTGGGTCGGCCCAAGACCTGGGCGGGTCGGGGTCCTGCATAAATAATTCTAGCTTCATGAGCGGTTTTTATCGGGAATGCGACGCATCGGGTTGCAGGGCTGGATCCGCAGGCGATTTCTCACTCTGGTTGCGAAAATTAGACATAAACATGCCTCAAGGCACCGACCTGGGTTCATATTATTATGACAATCTCTCGGAGTGCGCGATTTGTGAAATCGACGGCCACGTAATGGTAGTTCATGATGTTGACAATTCAAACGTTCCGCCAAGGTGCCCTGCAGGGTATGACCGTCTTTACCCCGGCCGAAGTCTGGCATCGCTTTCACTCGACGGGGGTGATACCGGCGAACACTGGAGCGGGTACAGCGCTGCTCAAGATCGCGCTTCAATCGGAAGTTGCCTGGCGATGCACGACGGAACAACCAGTTTTCCGGGTTTTACGGGAACCATGTTTGACCACGCGCGAATTCCTTTCGCAGAGGGCAACCACACTAGCTCCACCTTTAGACTTGGGTTTCGCACGGGCTCTGACTATGCGGCATACATCGGTGCCCACACCCCTTCAACCGGTGAGACGCGACCAAACTACTGTTCGGTCTGCTGGCGCGCGCAACCCGTGGAGCCATAACCCGCGACTTCTTTTTTAACGGACGAGAGTTTACATTTTCGCGGCCGCTATTGCTTCAAAAATACCTGATCGAATCATCGAAAATGCAATTGCCGTCATGAATAACGCCGCAATTTTTGAAACTATATCGGTTCCTTCTTCGCCAATCACTTTTGTTATCAATGCACTTCGAAAAAGCGCAAACCAGGCGAATACAAAATTCGCAGTTAAACTAAGAAAAACAACTAAATGACCGTAAAGACTGACCTGTAACATGACGGTTGTAATTAGAGCCGGTCCAGTAATGAGTGGTACAGCCAAGGGTACTACTCCGGTCGATGCGGTGTGTTCGTCGTTTCTTTTTCCCCGGATCAAATCGAGAATCGACATTACGAGCAACACGATTCCACCACCGACCTTAAAATCCCAAATAGCGATACCTAGAACTTTGAATACAAACTTTCCTACAAAAATAAATGTAATCGCTACGACTGCCGCCACTAGGATTGATTGATTAACAGTCTTGGCCCTTCTTCGTGGATCCAAAGTTCGAGTCATGCCTAAATACATTGGCAAGATTCCAATTATATCCATCGCCACAAATAATCCCAAAAAAGAAATTACGAAATTTTGCGCCATAAAGATCCTCGAGACTCTAGACGACGATCGACGTCACGCTAGGTTGAGTTAAAATTCTTGCTGCTAATCGCTGTACAGTATGCTCAGTTACACCGCTTAGATTTTCTCTTAGCCGCTCATGTTCGTCAAAGGGCAAGCCATAAAGAGCGTTAAACGCAACGGCGAGAGCCACGCTTGCCGTCATTTGCATTTCCATACGATTTCGGCCGTAGATGTATTCTTTCGCACGGTTCAATTCTGCCTTGGAAACTTTCTTAGTTTTCACCTTATCTAGTTCGGTGTGAATAGCGTCAATAGCGTTGGCCCTTTTGCTGGGATCGCATCCGATATAGACGCCGAAATATCCTGGTTCAATGCCCTCAAACGACATGGGCGAAACAGTTTAACAAAAACCGCGGTGGCCCCGAATTTCTCGAAAC
>DGKJ01000100.1 GCA_002387735.1 Bacteriovoracaceae bacterium UBA4573
CGCGCCCCGCCCCCGCGGAATGACCTCCTCCTCCCAGCAAGCCGCCGCCGCCAAAACCACCACCGCCACCAAACCAGGGCGAGGAGTCTCTAAAAACCCCGTTTGATCGGTAGGTTCGTTCGTAGCCGTATATTCCGCCACTCGTCACCCGTTTGCGAAGAAGTAAGATTAGAAACGGCATGGCAAGAAACAATAATAAAAAAAACAAACTGCGAGTGACGGAAGAAGGCGAAAGCAGTGTGGACTGTTTCTTGTTTTCAGGCATTAAAAGATCGTGCAAACGATCATGAAATAACAGAAAAGCTGTTGAATACTGATTTTGCTTAAAAAACGGAATTAGATCTTGAGATATTATTTGTTTGGCGCGCGCGTCGGTTAAAATGGACTCCAGTCCGTAACCGACCTCGATCCGAACAGAGCGGTCTTCCGTAGACACCAATAAAAGAATTCCGTCGTTTCGAGTGCGGTCTCCAATTTTCCATTTTTCAAAAAGTTTATTAGCAACCGATTCTACCGGTTCTCCTTCTAAAGAGTTTAGGATAACTATTACGGCTTGATGGTTGGTTTTCTTTTCAAAATCGATAAGTGCATTTTCTATTTTTGTGCGACTCTCTTGGTTTCTTAAGACACCAACAAAATCGTTCATGCGAAACCCTGTTGGCTCGGGTAGCGACAACGCGCCGCTAGCGCCAGCAGGGGCGATCAAGAGAAAAATAAAAACAGTTAGAAAAAAAGATCGAATTAAATTTTCCACTAAAAATCTACTTTGGGAGCTACGTCAGATCCCTGGGCCGCTTCGAAGTAGGCCTTTTTTTCGAAACCTCTAAAACCAGCTACAACGGAAGTTGGAAAGGATCGAACAGTAGAATTGTAAGTCTGAACGGCTTCGTTGAAACGCCGTCGTTCTACCGCGATTCGATTTTCAGATCCTTCGAGTTGAGATTGTAAATCGCGAAAATTTTCATTGGCTTTGAGCTCGGGATAACGTTCGACCACAACCATTAACCTCGAAAGAGCTGCCCCCAATGTGTCTTGGGCCGCTGCAAAGGTTTTAACTTTGTCTTCGCTAGTTGCGGAACCCGGTGCTGCTTTGGCTTGGCCCGAAGCAGAAAGTGCCAAATTGCGAGCCTGAATAACGCCTTCGAGAGTTTCTTTTTCGTGTTTCGCGTAACCCTTAACGGTATTGACTAAGTTCGGGACGAGATCCGCACGTCTTTGGTATACGTTCTCGACCTGAGCCCAGGTCTGGTTCACTGTTTCTTCTTTTTGAACCAAAGAATTATTAGTAAAAATAACCCAGGTTATAATAAGTCCAAAAAATACCGGAACAATAAATTTCGCAGTTTTTGCAGTATTCATAATGAGCAAACTTATACCGGGTTTAGGGGATCTGGTAACGATTTTTTCCAGTTCGCGAGATTGGTTAAGCACTGCTCCCCGATCATAGTTCGGGTTTCATTTTTTCCGATTTTTTTCCCGGGCATATTAAAAAGCGAAGTGTCGATCAGGCCAAAGTGCACATTAACAGGCTGGAAGTCCTTGGCGGGACTTTCAAACAAATATCTACACAGACTTCCGGTGGCGGTATTTTTAGGAGGCAAGGTCCACGGTATTTCTTTGCGGTGGCAGTCTATTGCCAGGGCGCACAACAAACCGATAGCGCTGGATTCGGTGTAACCCTCTACGCCCGTGATTTGCCCCGCGAAATGGATATTTGGATGAGTGTTTAACGAAAAATCAGGTTTCAGCAATTCGGGAGTGCAAATGTAAGTATTTCGGTGCATCGAACCTAGGCGTAGAAACTCGGCGTTTTCGAGTCCCGGAATTAATCTAAATACCCGAATTTGTTCCCCATATTTCATTTTAGTTTGAAATCCCACCATGTTGTATGCGCTTTTCGCCAGGTTATCGATACGAAGTTGAACCACAGCGTGGGGACGTTTCTGAGTTCTGGGGTCCTCGAGTCCCACGGGTTTCATGGGACCAAAGCGGAGCGAGTCGCGGCCGGTTTCGGCAATCGCCTCGATAGGTTGGCAACCTTGAAAATATTGAGCAGCTTCAAAATCATGAAACGCCATTTTCTCCGAAGCGATTAGCGCGTCGTAGAATCGGTCGTATTCTTCTCGGCTCATGGGGCAATTCCAATAGTCGTCCGTACCCTTGCCGTAGCGTGACGCCTGAAAGGCGATCTTAGTATCAATACTTGTTGCATCGATAACCGGGGCGATAGCGTCATAAAAGTAGAGTCCATGGCCATTCGATAAGCTACGAATGTAATCGGCCATTGGACCCTGGGTTAGCGGGCCGGTTGCGATGATAGTGCGATCGGCCAAAGGCAATGAGTCGATATTTTCTACCAATGCTGAGCATCGTTCTACCCGACCAGTTTCCAGAAGCGCTCTTTCAATTTCGTTCGAAAATACTTCGCGATCGACGGCTAGCGCTTCTCCTGCCGGAACCTGGGCCAGGGGCGCTATTTTCATGAGAAGACTGCCAAGTTGAGCCAACTCTTTTTTAAAAATTCCATGAGCCGAGTGGGCTGCCAGCGATTTGAATGTATTGCTGCATACTAATTCGGCGAGCCCCCCGGTTTTGTGAGCGGGGGTCGAATGAGTGGGTCGCATTTCGAATAGTCGAACCTGGAACCCTCGAATGGCCAACTGGTATGCGGCTTCGGAACCCGCAAGTCCTCCGCCAATTATGTTGATAGTCTTTCCCGACATGGCGCATCATATACCGGGAGGGCGGAGCAATAGCGAGGTATTTTTAGAGACTGCTCTGGCGTACAATCGGTGGTGCATGCCTAATGTTTGGACTCCGCACCTGGTGGGATTTAAGGCCTATTTAGTGCGAAAATATCGATCGCACCACACTTCGCGAAACTACCTGTCCGACGTTCATTTGTGGATCGGCGCTTTTGTACGCGATGGTCTCGTGAACCTTAGGCCTGAGACTTCGGAAATACGCACGGCAATGATGCAGTTTCAGGGACTTAGTAACCGCTCTATGCAACGTAAACTCGCGGCTCTCAGCGCTTTTTTTGAATACCTCATCTCGATAGGCCGCATAGAAAATAACCCTTGCGATCCCCTGGGCAAACCAAAGGTAGAACGAACGATTCCACATATTTTGGCTGAAGAGCACGCTCAAACGCTCTTTCGAATCGATCCCGATCACGAGCCAGAGCTAACGTTTTTTCGTGATTTTATAATTCTAGAGCTGCTCTACTGTACCGGTATTCGTGCCCAGGAGCTTGCAGATCTTACCTGGGACCGCGTCTCACTTGAACGAAGCGAAATTTCGGTGATCGGGAAGGGAAACAAGTTTCGAACCATTCCGTTGGTATCCGAACTAGTGCCTCTCCTTAGAACGTATCGAGAGCTGCAGGGGAATTACCTCAAATCAGTGGAAAGCGAGAATGCCAAGTTCGTACTATTTCACATTAAGGCTCGCGGTAATCTTCGCACACTGATCCCCGGGCTCTCTACTCGACATATCCAACATGTGGTAAAACACTTTTCCGCCGCAGCGGGACTCTCAAATAAGATATCGCCGCATACTTTGCGTCACAGCTTTGCGACTCATTTGTTGTCAGCGGGAGCAGATCTCCGCAGTATTCAAAAATTGCTAGGCCACGAATCTCTTTCTACCACCCAAAAATATACCCACCTATCGATAGAAAAACTTTGCGAAGATTATGACCGCGCACACCCACTCTCAAAAAAAACTAAAGTTTAAATTTTGGCTAAGAGCAAACTTGTTCAAGAATATAGGCCCAAATTAAACCTCCAGTTACAATTTGATCGGTGGCAAACGTCCCTGTGTGTTCCCAAAGTAATTTTTTTTGAAATCTTGGTTTGGCCGATTTCTTTTTCTTATTAAAGACCAAGGCATTTTTTGAAAGTGCAAAAAGACGTGGTGCTTTCAAAGAACTGTCAGTCGCAGTTCGAAATATAAGTTCATTCAAGGAAAGGTGTCGCCACTCCGCTGGTCGTTGAGCTGTCTTTATTTTATTCGAAACCAAATGGCGGATTTCGGCCCGATACCGTTGAATCATTTTAGTCTCAAATTGAGCGTGAAGGCCCGGGATACCGGCGTTTTTACCATCGTGGTCGCTATGAAGATGTAGCGGTTGAACTAGGTCACCAATATAATGGGATAGCCCGTAGAGTTTCTCTTTCAGCTCCGCTAGATTTTTTTTCTTTCGCGCTTGTTTCCCAAGTTCAACCCATTCAATAATTCGATATACCAGAAAGCCGAGTCGCGGGTTTTTGGCGGTACTTCGAGACTCCCAACCCTTATCTTGGGTGTCGACATGAAAATAGTGGGCAGCCGGTTCCATTTTGTATCTGCCCCGCTGTGATTTCCAAATGCGATCGGGGTCGTTCGTGTGTTGAACAAGTTCGGCAGCACTGGTTTCGCAATTTTTAAAAACCTTAGGATCTGCCTTAGAGTTCCCGAATTCTACTACTAATTCATGTCCGATCTCACCCCACGCGAAGGCAGAACTTTGTGTCAATGCGATCAATGAAAGACTAAAAAAAAATGAAAAATACATGAGCGAGTTGATAGCACAGGAATACTGAATTGAATTGTAAGAATTGAATTTATTTTGTTTTTTTTGAAATCCACGAAGCAAGAATAAGGGCAGCCTTTTTTACCGATGTTTCGGTTTTTAGCTTGGAATTAATTTTTTCAGATAAAATAGCGATTTGTTTTTTTATATCGTCACTCGACGAAACACGAGCGTCCTTTTCGGGCGCTCGTGTTCCTTCGGTGGACTTCATGCCTTTTTTTCGTGGTTGTGGTCTCCAAGGCATTTATACAAACTTTTCAAGCTGCGCGAGCGCCGCGCTTCATCATTCTTTTTTGGGTTTTTTGAACTTCTTCTTCTGAAACCTCAGTCATCAGGCAGTCGTCTTCAACAACGCTGAAAGCGTACCATTTATTTCCAAGGCGTTGAAATAGTACGTCCGCCTCGAATTCGAGCTCCTGTCGACGCGCAACGGTAGTCAGTGTGCGGTTCGTGTCGGTTTTTTTCTTAGAGTGTTCTTGGTTTGCCACGGTTCCCTCCTGGATTTGGCTGTAACAAAGCGGTCGCAAACTGGGGCGACCTACAAATTACACATCGTCATATTGCCAAAAATCCAAAGTGGGCAATTTTTTCCGATAGGCAGTGCTTATTTGTGTATGCCGTGGGCGTAGAGCTTAGAGTAAAGGTGACTGCGGCTCATCTTTAGTTTTTTACTCATCGCACTAATGTTGCCCGAAAATGATTGATATAGTCCGTGAAGGGCTTTTCCTTCGAGTCGGCGCATGTACTCGTAGAAGTCTTCATTGATGTCGATATTAGTAGGTTCTTGTGCTGGGGGAGCAATTCTGAGCATATGTGTCGTTTGAATGCGCAACCGTTCCGGCAGGTCTTCCACTTCCACTTCTTCTTGCCCATGAATAAGCGCACACATATTTGCTATTAGGTTAGAAAGTTCCCGCACGTTTCCTGGCCAGGAGTACTTTAATAGCAGTTCAGTAGCAGAATCTGAAAATCGTTTAGGACTCGCTTCATCCCCGTGTTTCTTGAAAAAACTCTCGACTAATAAAGAAAAGTCTTCGAGACGATCTCTTAGCGGTGGAATAGAAAGCGTTACTACATTGAGGCGCTGGAATAGGTCTTCTTTAAATTTTCCTTCACCCACCATTTTTTCGAGGTCACGATTTGTGGCGCAAATGACTCGAAATGAGAGAGGGATTATTTTGGTGGACCCCAATCGCATAATTTCCTTTTCCTGAACTACTCGCAGCAGTTTAGTTTGAATATCAAGGGGCATGTTTGATATTTCGTCAAAATAAATCACGCCGCCATTTGCCTCTTCAAAAAGACCTTTAGATTGAGCAACAGCGCCTGTAAACGCACCCTTTTCGTGACCAAATAACATACTCTCTGCCATGGAATGGGTAATGGTGGAACTGTCGACGGTCACAAAAGGCGCTCCGTCGACCACGCCTATATGCCGGGCTACTAATTCTTTGCCACAACCGGTTTCGGCGGTGATCACGACGTTTGCCTGAACGCGGCGGATTTTTTCTATATCTTGGAGCAGTTTTTTCATGGCCTTTGACTCGCCAATAATCGAAGCCTTTTCTAGCGAACGTTTACGATCCTTAAAAAGGTGCTGGTTCTGACGAATGAGTTCGCGTTTGCTTAAAACCGACTCAACCGTGATAAGAAGCTGCTCTAAGGCGTTTTCTTTGATGAGATAGGCGCTAGCCCCCGCTTTGACGGCGCGAGCGGCTAATTCGAGTTCTTTATTCGAACTTGAAATAACTATGTCGATATCGGGGTCAATTTCTCTGAAGATAGGAATAAACTCGAGACCCTCTTCATATTTTCGCATGTGAATGTCGAGTAAGATGAGGTCGACCGATTGCGACTGCAAAATGATGCGCGCTTCATCGCCGTCGTAAGCGCTAATACATTCGTAGTAATCTTTAAGAATGTATTTATTAGCTAAATGAATATTTCGATCGTCATCGACCAATAGAATTTTCTTTTTACGAGCCAACATTGGTTTTTACCTCAAGGTGTTAAAGAGCAAAGTCCGTGCCCTAGGGGTAAAAATATAAGTGCCTGTTTTTAAAGGACAATATATTCAGGCACCTCAAGGGCTCTGAATAAAATACAGACACTGTACGGAAAACAATACACTATGCGATCGCGTACAATCGGGGCCGAATTCCGGAAAAAGCGAAACCGAGCCCCTCCCTTTTTAGGTGAAAAGTTCGTGGCACCACATTTGCTGAAGCGGCACGTCAAGAAAGTAGAGGAGTTCGATTTTATGAATACATTAAATTTACCGAATTTGGCGCCAATCGGAGTTAGCATATTGAAGGCCGCACAAGCGGTTGATGCCACCGTTTTAATTACTGGTGCCACTGGAACCGGCAAGTCACACCTGGCTGAGCAGATTCACCATGCCGATACGCGCCGCGGTGGCCGTAAGTTGATAAAGGTAAACCTCGCCACTCTGAGCGAAAATTTAATTGAATCGGAACTCTTCGGGCATGAGCGAGGTGCATTTACGGGGGCTGACTTTCGGCGAGTTGGAAAACTGGAAAGTGCAGATGGTGGCACAGTATTTTTGGATGAAATTGGTGAAATGCCAGTACGTCTTCAGTCTAAGCTTTTGGATTTTATACAGTACAAAAAAATTACTCCGGTTGGCTCTAATCGAGAATTAAATTTAAACGTCCGAATATTGGCCGCTACAAATCGTAATCTCGAGGCGGCGGTTAAAGCCGGTTCCTTTCGCGAGGACCTCTTTCATAGATTAAATGTATTTCGAGTTCACCTAAGCGATTTAGCAAACACCCCGCAGGTGGCACTCGACATGGCAAGAGAGTTGATTCTTGAAAACCTACGACGGTTGAATAAGCCTGACATGAAAATATCGCGAGACCTACAGTCCGTTATTCGCCACTATCCTTGGCCGGGTAACATTCGTGAACTTCGTAATGCTTTGGAATTTGCGGTAGCCATGGAACCAACAGCCGAACTGCAACTAACATCTATGCCCGTGCCAATACAAACTTGGGTGAGAGAGGGTGGTCTTGGGCGCAAGGAAGAATTGCCGGTTTTAATGGAAAGACCGATGCCAGCGACCCAGGGTGCGGGATTTTACGCTTCGTCGAGCATTCTTGAGTTACCAGTAAATCTTAACTTTAAAGAATCGAAGGCCCAGTTTGAAAAACGGTATATTGAGTATATTTTGCGGGCTTGCAACGGACAAATCAATCTTACCAGCCGTCGGGCGGGCCTAAATAAAGTATCGTTAACTGAGAAAATAAAAATTTATGGCATCGACTGGCGCCGAATACGCTTCGAATCTACTAAAGCAGCCGATGTGTCACGTAATCAAATCTAGTATATGATCAGGTGAGATTTCCTTCATGCAGCGTTGAAAGTTCTCGCCTGTGTAGGGGCAAGGGCTGAAAAGTCCGCTGTTTTTGTAACACGGGGAACAGGAAATGCCGCGATAAACGATATTCATTTGATTGGGTGTGCGCGGTTTAGGCGCCCAAATCCGAGGGTCGGTTGGCCCAAACAAAGAGATTACTTTCTGCTCAGGTGCGGTCATAACTGCGGCTGCAATATGACCAAGGCCGGAATCAATAGAGACAAAATATTGAAGGCTTTGCAGGGCGTTTGGGATCTGATCCAAATCAAGTAATCCAACAAAATTTTCGACCGAACAATTAGCATTGCGCAGCGTCTCAGAAGCGAGAATTTCATTGGCCAAACTAACATCTTCTTTGCCACCAAAAAGCGATATTTTGAAATTCTGCTTGAGTACTAATTTTTCGATGAAGTTTTTTAGGTGGGGCCAACGCTTTTCAAAAAAAGTTCCCTTAGTGTTCGCTGCACCGCCAACTAGTATTCCTACGTGACCCTTTTTGAATTGTTGAAATTCCGAGATGTTTGTAATCGGAGTGTGCGCAGAAAAATAGTGTGATCGTAGACGCGACAATGCATCGAAATACATGTCGTATTCGTTTTCGATCGACAGATGTAATCCAAATATAGGAACTCGAAAGACGGCGCGCAAAGCTAGTTTGTAACGAAAGTCCCGGTGGAGTAAAACTATTGCGGAAGGCCCGATGGCTTTGCATTTCGACAAAAGTCCGGCGGTAGCCACCAATTTATTCGGTACAGAACCGCGAAATAGTCGTTCAGTGTTGAAGGCATGAAATTGAATACCGTCACAACCAAGTATCGAAGTCATGGACTGAGCTAATTTGTGATAGCCCGCATCGAGGACCCAGTGAATCTCGGAATCTTTAGGTAGAGCACCAAACACTTCGGCGACAGCCCGCGAGGTAGATGCAATATCTCCTAGTGCCGCAAGCTTGATAATGAGTATTTTATGGCGCATTTAATCAAAAAAAATTATAGAAATAATAAATGAACGACGCAATCAACTTTTATCGTGGAAAGCAGGTCCTTGTAACGGGCGGGGCCGGATTCTTGGGCAGCAATCTGGCGACGCGTTTTGTTCAAAACGAGATCGCCGTAACAGTGGTAGATAATTTTCACCCCGACTACGGCGCGAACCCCTTCAATCTAGAGGGGCTCGGGTCAAATTTAAACCTAATTCGTGGCGATATCACGGATCGCGCTCTTATGAAGGAGCTCTGTGGGCGGGCCGATGTGATATATCACATAGCGGCGCAATGCTCTCATGTCGACAGTATGATTGACCCCTGGCTTGACCTAAAGTTCAATTGTGAAGGAACTTTGGCGGTTCTGGAAGGCGCAAAGGCCAGTGCTAAGAAGCCCGTTGTGGTTTACGCGGGAACTCGCGCGATCATCGGCGCGCCGCTAGAATCACCTGCTGGAGAAAGTACTCTTCCAAACCCTGTCGATGTTTACGGCGTTAATAAACTCGCTGCCGAGTGGTACGGAGCGGTTTACGCACGAGTTCATGGTATTCCGTACGTTTCACTCCGTTTGACGAACTGTTTTGGCGAGCGCCATCAGATGAAAAATGGTAAATACGGTATTTTGAATTGGTTTATGAGTCTGGCTCTCCAGGGTAAAACTATTAAAATTTACGGGACTGGTGCGCAATTACGAGATTACCTTTACGTGTCTGACGCGATAGATTCCTTTGTCGCCGCCGGGAGATTTGGGGAGAAATTGCGAAACGGGGAGTCCTTCCCAGAGGTGCAGCTTTCGGGAGAGAAAGTTCCGTTTGCTATCTTTAACGTTGCATCAGGCAAACCAAAAGCGTTTGCCGAATGCGCCAAGCGTGTGGCCACCATTGGTGGTGGGTCCGTAGAGTTTGTTCCGTGGCCAAAAGATCGAGAAGCTATCGAAACCGGAGATTTTGTAGCAACCATAACTGCTGCTGAGCGATATCTCGGCTGGCGACCAAAAGTTGAGTTTGAGGCGGGCTTACAAAATACTTTTGCCTATTATCGCCAACATCTTTCACGATACCTGTAGGCTATGTTAAACAGGAAGCTTTTAGTCGCGGTAGGTTCTCGGCAAGATCAAGTTTGTAGTGTGGGAGCATTCGCGAGGGCGGAGGCCGCAGCGCTCAGTGATTATTTTACGAATGTCCAAATATTGGAACC
Source organism: Bacteriovoracaceae bacterium UBA4573 (assembly GCA_002387735.1). GTDB lineage: Bacteria > Bdellovibrionota > UBA1018 > UBA1018 > UBA923 > UBA923. Next base: position 10,135 of record DGKJ01000100.1, read on the forward strand.
GGACACCGAAAAAAAGTATCCGATTACCAGAGGAATTGAAGTTCCTGATGTAATTCTATTTCACGCTCCTTCTCTTCACGACCGACTGCGCCCGTGGTACCCACTTAAGTCTGCCCTTATGTTGCGGGCGGCGTTTCCTAAGTCGAAATTTATCAGCCTCGTTCACGAATTTTCGGAAGCCCCCGCACATTGGAAAATTAGACAAATCGCAATTACCAAATTGGCAACCGCTGTTGTGGTGAATTCAGAGGCTGACGAGACGGGCATGTCTCGGTGGCATTCGAGATTGTTAAGAATCCCCTTGGGCCCGACGCTATCGCTCGAGGGTTTGCCTAAATCGGAATTAGATCTAAATCGGAATTTAGTAGAGAGTGCGGTGCGAAATTTCAGAAAACAAGTGTTCTCGGATTTAAATCTCGCGGAAGGCGCTAAATTAATTGTTCATCCGGGGTTAGTCACTCCTGGCAAGGGGGTCAACTCTCTTGAGCAAATGTTGAACAGTTTCGAAAATGCCACCAAAAATTTTCACCTTGTGGTCGTCGGTGGGTTCGGTCCGAAAGAACGTGATCGTGTGTTTGCAATGGAAACCACAAGGCGGCTAAGTGCAGCCGCCAAGGGACGTTTTAGTTTTATAGAATCACCGAGCGATGTACGTTTTCAACAACTGCTAACGGCAGCTGATTTGGTAGTGCTTCCGTATGACGAAGGAGTGTCGGAGAGGCGTTCGTCGTTTCTATCTTCAATGTGGAGCGCAGCCAATGTTTGGATAACGACCGGTAATTTTTCGGCACCACTTCGACTAGAATCTAGCGCGGCACATTCCGTTTCAAAGTCTGAATTTCAGCAGAGCCCAACTGTAGTAAGCGAAAGTATAAAAAAAGCGCTAGCAGAATCCTATGAAAATGCCATGGAGCGCAGATTAAAAAATTTAAATTGGGCCTACCAAAGGTCTTGGGGTAAACGGAGCGAAAAATTTGCTAACTTCGTTGAGCAGCTATTTGTTGGGAATAAAAATTAAGTAATTTTTTTGCAGAATTGCTCCAACTACTTGCCAATGAGCAGGGTTTTAAATTTGGATCTGCAAGTAGGGATTCTATTTGGTTGGCGATGGCGTCAGTGTTGCGCGGATTAAAAAAATAGGAATTTTTGTAATTTAGTAGCGCGTACCTCATTTGAGGCAAATCAGACGCTAGAATCGGTAAACCCGCACTTTTTGCCTCATGGAGGACAATGGGATCACCTTCGTAAAGCGAGCCTAAAATGAGAGCGCGGCTAGATTGAAATAGTTTGTAAAGATCGAAGCTATTTTTGGGGCCGAGGGATTCGATATTGTTACTGTTGGTATTTGAAATGCCTGGCACGGCCGAAAGTATGATCCTGGTTCCCTTTTTAGCAACTTGAGAGACAGCTTCTAGAATCCGGTCAGTGTTTTTTACACGATCCCCGCTGCGCCCGATAAATAAAATTCTGGGCTCCTCGGAAATGGCTTTGAGGGGTCTAAATATTTCTACATCGGCTGCATTTTCAATTACGACGGTAGGACACCTTAAAAAATAATATCGTCGTGCTTCCTGTTCGGCCAATGGGCTAACACACACGGCAGCGTTAGCTCGGAGTGCGATTTTGAACTCCTTAAGCAAGGAACGATATCCAGCAGGACTAAAATATTCGCGGCAGGCTATCATGCGCCCTGCAGTTGTGCCGTGGTAAACCGGCATTAGAAAAGTAGGTATTCCCAATTGTCGTAGGCTTTCCAAAAATTTTCGGGGCACAGCGCAATCCCCATGTAGGTGCACTACCGCGGTTTGATTTTTTGTAATGTGGGGCAATTGCGATTCGCAGGCAGTCTTTCCGACCGCTACTTTTAGGCCCAAGCGCTCCAGGGCGTCAGAGACTTTATTAATATGCATTTCCACCCCACCCAGAGGGGCTTCGGTGCGCAGTTCGGTGTATTGCAAAACCACGATGTCCATATCAGACTCATACCATGTCGTCGGGGAACCAAAAACAAGTCCGTCACCAAAAACGAAGCAAGTTACATAGTGCTAGTCCCGATGGACATCGTGCCGAAGAGCTAGCGGAACTCTTTCTGGAATTTGAAAATAAGGCGGAATTTAAGGCCTTTTTACTTGATTTTTTGACATCCGTAGAGAGAAAAGAATTGTGGGAGCGTTGGTGCATTGTTGACCTTCTGCTTTCCGGAGTTGCGCAAAGAGACATTCGTGATGAGTTGGGCATCAGCATATCGAAAGTCACCCGGGGGTCTCGAGCAATTCAAACTGGAACAGGAGCGTTCGTAAAACTTTGGCAAAAGCGCAAGTATGCGCAAAAATCTTGACAGCGTTTACCGATCGCAGGACCATTTGTCGTATCAATTTATAGGAGGCCCTCATGGCAAAGAAGAAGTTTTCATTACTGGACGAATTACACAACCGAGTAACTACCACAGTGCAAGTAACCCGTAGCGGCGAAGCTAAGATCAAACGTGGTGATTTGCGTAAAGTGTTGGATGACGCTTTCACCGCAGCTGCAAAAGCTGGCGCAAAAGGCGAGCGCGTTCGATTTCCGATCATCGGAGCCCTTGTGCGTCGCGACGTAAAAGCGCGCAAAGCTGGTAAAGGTCGTAATCCATTCACCGGTGAAGAAATCATGGTGAAGGCTCGCCCGGCTAGCAAAAAGCCCCGTTGGTCCTTTCCAAAGACTTTGAAAGACATCTACGCTAACAAACGTAACTGGTAGTCGTTTTCGCGTTTATGTTTTATTTCTGGGGCGGGTGACCAAAAGTCGCCCGCCCTTTTTTATTGGTGTTTATGAAAACAGTATCAGTCATCATTCCTACCCGCGGACGCGATCGATGCTTGCGCAACACTCTCGAGGATTTAAGTCGTCAGTCATTTAAAGACTTCGACGTGTGGGTTGTCGATCAGAACACCGCGCCGTTAAAAGACTTGGGACATCATCTGGGTAGTGTGAAACTCCGCCATATTCCGATGGAACCGCTTGGTTCTCACGCGGGTAGAAATAAAGCTATTTTTGCGACGGATTCTGAGCTCTGCGTTTTTGTAGACGACGACGTACGACTCAAACCAGAATTTCTGTATTTACATGTGTCGAAACATCGAAGTCTGGCTTCTGATAAGATCGCTGTAGTTTGTGGCCGAGTTGTGCAACCTAAAGACGGCTATTCGGAAGAAAAAATGCAACGCATCGGCCAACTGGCGCGGTATAGTCGGTATTTCGGACTCGTCTCAGGTAATTTTGTAGGACGAATGAGTGGCCATATTGACCACCTACACGAGTGCAATTTTTCGGCAAAGACTGATGTTCTCAAAGAAGTCGGCGGATTTAACGAAGAGTTTCGCGGTAACGCCTATTTCGAAGGCGCAGAACTTGCGCTGCGAATAAAAAGTGCGGGCTATGGTCTGATATACGACGGTTCGATCGAAGTGCTGCATCTGCAAGAGGGTAGTGGAGGAAATCGCGAAAAAGATAAGGCGAAACACACCTATTGGTTTATGAGGAATTACAGTCTTCTTAACAGTGGTTTTATGTTGCGACCGATGATTCCATTTTTTGAAATTTACAACATTACCTACGTTTTTGCGAAAGCGCTAAAGAACAGGAATGTTTCCATTGCCGTTGAGGGACTTAGGGGTCTCAAAGACGGCTTTCGTTTTTTTTCACCCAGCGCGATCCGGTATCGCAGAACATCCGAAGGGAGTAACGATCGATCATGAGAGGGAGTGTTGTCGCGATCGGAACAGAACTTACGTCGGGTCAGATTATTAACTCCAATGCCGCAAAACTTTCTGCGGCGCTTACTTCGCTGGGTGTAGATT
>DGKJ01000113.1 GCA_002387735.1 Bacteriovoracaceae bacterium UBA4573
TAGCGCGAGTACTGAAAGCCGTTCCTGGCTCGACGATCAATTCATTCAGCGGTCGCCCGAGATTTAATTGAGACAATGGCGGGTGCCAAGGGGCTCGGATATACCAGTTTGGCGCAACTTCCATGGGCCTAACACTCTGGCGCCAGAGTTCCGAGTAATCGTGAACTGAAACTTCTTCTATGCAAAAGCGCGGATTATAGGCAGCTAAGATCGGCGTCACGGCTCGTTCCGCTCGTTCGGCATCACGGCGGTTTTCGAAATAGGCTTTAAACTCTCGTGGCGGCGAAAGAATTCCCGGCTCGAGAGCCAACTCAAATTCGTTACCCGCTAACATCGATTTGTCGTCGGGAGGAGCGGGGGTCGCACCCTCTTCAAGACCTTGAGAATGGAATTGATAGAGAAGACCGCTGACCAAGTCCCATGTGTCGTCGTCTAAGGTGCGTTCGAGTTTACAATCCAGTGAAATCATTCCGCGGTGTCCGGACTGCGCCGGGTTAAGCCTCTTCTTTTTTCTCGGCTACGAGCTTGAAGATTTTAAACTCCGCCGAACCAGCGGTGTACATGATTTTTCGCAAAATATCGAATTTTACGCTCTTATCGGCATGAATAATGACAACGCCCTGAAACTTCGGGGTAGAGCGCTCTCCAGTAGTAGGATCTACTACCACGGCTTTGCTCATCATGAGTTCGGCTTTTTGGCGCGACTTCACCATGGCGTCATAGAGAGGTAGAATTCTGCGACCGTAGTCCGCCAGGTGACGGGACTCGATTTCATAGGTTGGGGTGAACGTGAATCCAGCAGGGGCAGGGCTCGGAATTACGGGGAGATTTGCGAAATCCATTACTTTTTCGTTATCGAACATGATGCCGGTGGGCTCGACTACGAGATTAATACTATCGGCTGGAATTTCTTCAGCGGTGGAAGAAGGCAATTTAATGTTCGATGACGTGGCGAAAGCGACTGAGTTGGTGGCGTAACTTTTTAGCAAGAAAACAACCATGATGATCAACATGTCCATCATCGACGTTAATTGTAAGTCAAAGTCTCGTTTGATGCGGTGACGTCGACGGCGGTTTTTTATGGATGATCTCACGTAAGGCTCCTTCCTGGCTCGCGTTACGACATAATGTTGCCGAAAATAACCTCTGAAAAGAGTTTGGTTTCGGGTTCATCGATTCCCTGGTCGTTTTTCTTGTAGAGTACGGAGTCAGTTTTTTCGAACCGTCGAGCAGCGTCCATGAGTGCCACGAGCACTTCATAGGAAACCCCACCGTCGGGTTTAAAGATGATTTTTGTTTCCTTCGGATACCGTCTTTTTATTTCAACCAGAGTTTGGTGAAATCGTTCGTAATCGTAGCGTTTTTCACCGGTTTTTAGATCTGGCAAACTCGGAATAGTGTGGGTTTCACGGCTACCCGACCAATCCGTTATAAAAATAGTTTCAGGTCGAATGTGAACAGTGAGTTGTAATGGCTTTTCCTTCATTTTTTCGATTTGTTCTTCGGCCGGAGCGAGAACTGGCGCCGGCGTATCGATGACAACGATCGAAAGAAATGCACTCGAAAAAAGGAGGAACGCCACCAACGTAACTAAAGCATCAAGCATGGGGACGAGGTTGGGATTAACCTCCTGCGATCCAGATTTGCGGCGTGACGTCGGTCGCTTCAACATTTGCTATTACACCGGTTTTTCAGAGCTGTGACGGTACTTTCGGGCCGATAACAGGTCGAGCAGTTTAACCCCGAATTCGTCGATTTCTTCGAGAAGCGAAGTAGCTTTGGCAGCCAGTATACTGTGCATGACCATCGTCGTGATTGCTACCAGTAGACCGAACGCGGTACAGTTCATTGCTTCGGAAATACCTTTAGCAAGAATAGCTTGGCGTTGAGCGGCATCGGCAGCTTCGAGAGCTGCGAAACTGTGAATAAGACCCACGACCGTACCGAGAAGTCCGAGAAGCGTAGCGATGTTAGCAATAAGAGCCAAGTAGTTGAGTCTTCGCTCGAGTTTCGGAATGACTTCAAGGCTGGCTGCGTCGATCGCGTTTTGAATCTGAGTTTCGTCGCGACTGGCGCGCTGTAGACCGGCTTTTATCACTCGAGCCAAGGCGGTTCGGCTTGCTCCGTTGCAAACTCGAATGGCGCCGTCGAGATCGTTTGCGAGAACATGTTTTTGCACTTCGAACATGAACGAAGTGCCGTCTACGTTGTATTGGACATAGAGGCGCATCATGCGCTCGAAGACCATGGCGATAGCGACCGCGAAGGTGATCGCGATCGGATACATGAAAAAACCGCCCTTTTGAAAATTAAGTATTATTGACCCGATGAAGTTCGACGCTTCCATACTGTCTCCTCTGATGGTCCCGCAGCGTTAGCGATGCGAGCAGCCGTCCATGCTACTTATTATAAGGGTAACATGGTCCGGTTTTCCGTCAAGGATATCAAACTGGATCGGACGTTTGCCGGTCAAATCACGAAGTTATTTTTAAAAGACGCGAGGCGTTATTTTGGCTTACAGCGTCTTTTTAATAAGGTCGTCGATCGCGCCCTTAGGGTGCGCCCCTACGAGCTGATCAACTAATTGACCGTTTTTAAACATCAACAGCGTAGGAATGCCGCGAATGCGAAAACGTCCGGGCACTTCCGGGTTTTCGTCGACGTTTACTTTGGTGATTTTAACTTTGCCAGCGTACTGATCGGCCAGTTCATCGATCGTTGGAGACAATGCTCTGCATGGGCCACACCATTCGGCCCAAAAGTCGACCAACACTGGAACGTTTGACTTGATTACTTCGTTTTCGAAATTACCGTCGGTGACGGCGAGTACGTTTTTTGAAGCCATGCGAGTATCTCCTATGTTACGTTCGAACTACCTTTCTAAAATATGTGGATCAAAAAGGATATGGCAAACCTCTAACTGCCAGGAGCGCCCCCAAAAACGGAGAATCTCGCCATGGACCCAAAACAAGATTCAGCTAAATACCTAGAACATTTAGATAAAACGATACAGTCCAGTTTTAAGGCTAAACAACATTTTTATGAGAAAAATCGTGATCAGGTGATTGAGGCTGCCCGCTGGATGGGGGAGACGGTGAGAGCCGGGGGCAAAATGGTGATTTTTGGTAACGGCGGTAGTGCCGCCGATGCTCAGCACATGGCGGCCGAAATGGTGGGCCGAATGCTGGTTGAGCGCAAAAAACCATTGCCTGCGCTGGCGCTGACCACGGATACGAGCGCTCTTACGGCGATAGGAAACGATTATAGTTACGAAGACGTGTTTGAGCTCCAAGTACGGGCACTCGCACGTAAAGGGGATCTTGCTATAGCGATTTCTACTAGTGGAAATTCAAAAAACGTAGTCAAAGCCGTTCGTGCGGCTCGTGAAATGGGTGTTCGCGTCCTCTCGATGACGGGGGGAAGCGGTGGAATGCTTCGAGAGTTAAGTGATCTAAGTTTAAATGTTGAGCTAGGTCAAAACTCTTCGATGATTCAAGAAACCCACATTACTATTATTCATCTTTTAGTGGACCTGATGGACCGTTTTTTCCTCGACGAAAACTATGTTCGACTTAAATAAAATTCAAACTTATTCCCTTCGAGATCGTCCGAGTAAAGTCGAGGTCAAAGATTTCGCTCAAATACCATCGACCGATGCCGTATTAGCCATGAACAAATGGTTTGATACTCTCCCCGAGATCTTAGCTGCCAAGGATCTGCGGTTACTCGCCCGCGCGGTCGTCGAGTGTCGAAATAGAAAAAAACCAATCGTTTGGGGCATGGGGTCCCATGTTTTAAAAACTGGGCTCGCGCCATTGCTGATAGATTTAATGAACGAAGGATTCATCACTGGGCTTGCGTTCAATGGGTCGGCATTGATCCACGATTTCGAAACCGCTTTTGCCGGTAAAACTTCGGAAGATGTTGATTCTGCGATTGGTGACGGCGATTTCGGAATGGCCCGTGAAACTGGTGAAATTGTAAATCAAGAAATATCAAAGGGGGTTGCTTCTGGTTTAGGGCTGGGTGGCTCTATCGGTAAGCACATTGCTGAGTCCGATTATCCTTATAAAGATCTGTCTTTGTTTGCGCACGCTTACAAGTGCGGGCTTCCGGCGACCGTGCACGTCGCTATCGGTACGGACATTCTACACATGCATCCGAAATGTGATGGAGCGGCATTAGGGCTCGGAAGCCACCGAGATTTTTTACGTTTCGCTGAGTCCGTGAGTCTTATGGAAGGTGGCGCCTACATAAACTTTGGTTCCGCCGTGATTCTTCCTGAGGTGTTTTTAAAAGCGATTACACTTGCTCGGAATCTTGGGGCCACAGTAAACCAAATTGTTACGGCCAATTTCGATTTCATAAATCAATACAGAGGGCGCGTGAACGTGGTGCAGCGCCCAACCTCAAATGGAGGGAAGGGTTTTTCGTTTACCGGGCATCACGAACTCTTGTTGCCTCTTTTTGCTGCATTATTGAAAGCGACTGCCATGAATAAAGCAGGAAAAAAGGGGGAATAATCTAGTGTCGCTACCGGTTGTGAATAATAGTAAGGTCAGTATCACCTCCCGATGTGCGGCCCGGGCGATAGATTTATCTATCGTATTTGTCTTAGATGTGTTTCTTCCTCATCCGGCCGGCGTGTTTCTCGGGTTTATCTACACTTTGTTTCAGGATGCGATTTGGGATGGCCGTAGTGTAGGTAAGCGTTTACTGAAATTGCGGGTTCTCAATGCTCATACCAAGCAAGCCTGCACTATAAAAGAAAGTGCGTTAAGAAATTCTACAATCGGCGTAGCGCTCTTTTTCGCGATCGTGCCGTTTTGGGGTTGGATCATACTCGTTCTCCTTGGGATTCCGCTGGTAATCATGGAAATTTACCTCATGAAAAACAAGGAACACGGCCAACGCCTTGGCGATGTGATGGCCGAAACTCAAGTTTTTCAAGAATAACCATAAGTTCGTAGGGAGAAGTCATGGCCGCCATTATCGACGTGCGCAACGTTCGACGAACCTTTAAGTCTGTCAAAAAGAATGAAGGAATCGGTGGGCTAGTGCAGCTGCTACTGAAACCAGAATACAAAACCCACGAGGCTCTCAAGGGAGTCACCTTTTCAATTGAGCAAGGGTCCTTTGTCGGTTTGATTGGGGCCAACGGCGCCGGTAAAACTACGCTTTTAAAAATTCTAGCAGGGCTGATTCCGCCGTCTGAGGGAGAAGCCACGGTGTTGGGTTGTCTTCCGTTTGACCGAAGTTTTGAATTCCGAAAACAAATTTCATTGGTGATGGGGCAAAAAGCCCAACTCTGGTGGGATCTTCCGGCGCGAGATGCTTTTGATTTGTTACAGGCCATTTATGATATTCCAAAAGATATCTATCGAGCTCGCGTGAAGGCGCTATCGGAAATGCTCGATGTTGACCGCATGTTGCAAACTCAGATTCGTCGACTATCGCTCGGCGAGCGCATGAAAATGGAACTCATCGGTGCCATATTGCATTGGCCGAAAGTTATATTTTTGGACGAACCAACCATCGGACTCGATGTCGTGGCTGCAGCGAGTCTTAGAAATTTTTTAAAAGATTTTAATCGCAAGGAAGGCGCTACGATCTTGCTGACGAGTCACAATATGGACGACATTGAGCAATTGTGCCCGCGCGTTTTAATTCTTAAAGAAGGGGAGCTGGTATTCGACGGCAACCCACAGGGGCTCGTACAAAACGACGAACGGAACATGAAGGTAAGTTTTCGCGAACCGATGGGGGTTGAAGATTTGGCGCGCCTTACTGGCGTAGAGAGTAAAGATATTCATGCGCTCGAGGGCGACGAGCATGCGCCAAACACGTTCAAAATTGCGCTAAAGAAACAAAACATGGCGCTCACCTTAGGGCGGTTGTTCGAAAAGTGCGAAGTCTGCGATATCGGAGTGGAACGAGAGGGGCTTGAAGACGTGATTGGGCGCTTGTTTCAAAAAACAAAATGAAGCGAGAATCGTTTCTTGAACGGTTGAGTTATTCAATGCGATGGCGCTTGGCGACCTTGGGCAATGGGTTGCGAGACGCTGCTGCATATCGCATCGAATTTTTTATCGAGGTATTGGGTTCCGCCGTAGTACCGGCAGCCTTTCAACTTGTTCTCTGGTGGGCGTTATTCGACGGGAGCGGCTTAACTGAAGTGGGAGGTCGCACCAAACAGGAATTGATTCTGTATACGGTATTTAGCACTCTATTCACGCAGATTCGGGGAGGCAATCACGACTTTGAGATCCAAGAAATGATTCGGTCCGGTCAGTTGAGTCAGTATTTATTGCGACCGGTGAGTGTGATCGAATTTGTTTATTTGCGCGGAATCGTTCCGAAACTCATTACGGCGGCCGCCTGTTTTATTTTAGGTGTGATTCTAATTCCCTGTCTCGGAATTGGAAGTGTCCTAGATGGTGTTATGCAGATGAGTATGGCCATGTCGATGGCGTTACTTGGGAATGTCATTCACTACCAAATAGGGGCTGCTCTTTCTGCGACAGCCTTTTATTGGGAAGAAGCCTACAGCGTGCTCATGGTAAAAAACATGTTGGTTAGTTTGCTTTCCGGAGAATTGATTCCACTAACCCTTTTTCCAGAAAAATATGCTTGGGTCTGGAAAAGCACCCCATTTTATATTTATGTTTTCGGTCCCACGGAGTTGGCACTGGGGCGTTGGGGACCAAACGAGTTTGTGACCCACTTTGGACTGGGTTTAGTTTGGTTTGCGGGTTGTTATCTTTTAATCAAACTTGGCTGGGGTCTGGCAATGAAGCGATATTCGAGTTTGGGTGGGTGAGTCCATGAGTTTAGTTGCCAAGTATGCCGGTATTTACCTGGTTCAACTCAAAAACAATTGGGTGCGGGAAGTTGTTTATCGAACCAATTTTTTAACAATGCTTTTGGTCGACAGCATTTGGATTGTGATCGAGTTTGCGTTGTTTTCTATCATATACGCTAACGTGTCGGAGATCGCTGGTTGGACAAGGGAACAGGTGTTTTTCTTCTTAGGAGTGTTTTTCGCGAGTGATTCGCTTTTTAGTGTGTTGTTTACTCGTAATTTTTGGCAGTTTTCGGATTTGGTAAATAAAGCGGAGCTTGATATTTTATTAACCAAACCCGTGAATCCGCTGTTTCTCGCTTTGTCCCGTTGGATCAACATTGCCGGCGTATTAAATGTATTTCTCGGGCTGGCAATTATGGCGGTGTATGCACGGCCCGCCGGATTTCGCGGAGCAGAGCAAATGTGGTACTGGCTGGAAGTGCCACTTTGGCTGGCCTTAGGTGTGTTTGCGCAACTGTTGATTCGGTTCTTCTCATGTGTATGGGTGTTTTGGACGGAACGAGGGTGGGCGATTTCTCATCTGTATTATCAATTCTATCAATTCGCCACGCGGCCAGACTCGTTGTATCCCTGGTTTTTGCGTTATGGGATCATGACTATTCTGCCGTTCGCATTCATTGGAAGTGTGCCTGCACGCGCGTTGTTGTCAGGTCTTTCACTACAAGAGTACGGCCTTTTGGTCGGAGCTCTTGGTGGATTTTTGTGGATCAATATATTTCTGTGGCGACGCGGACTGCGCCGCTATCAAAGTGCCAGCAGTTAGTGCGGGACCGGTGAAAGGAAATCAAGTGATGTCGTCCAAGCGAGAGACTCTGTTTTTAGTCGACGCGAGCTCTTTTATTTTTCGGGCTTATTATGCGATACGACGGCTCACGACCAGTCAGGGTTTACCGACCAACGCTACATTCGGGTTCGTAACGATGCTCTTGAAGGTTTTGGAGAAGTATAAACCAGAGTACGTGACCTGTGTGTTTGATACGCCGGCTCCGAGTTTTCGAAAGGAAATGTATTCCGAGTACAAAGCCAATCGAGGAGCACCACCGGACGACCTGCTACCGCAGTTCGAACACATTCATAAAGCAGTTGAAGTACTGGGAATTCACAAAATTGCGGAACCAGGTTATGAGGCCGACGATATTATCGGAACGTTTGCACGTAAGTTCCGCGATTGCGACGTAGTGATTGTGAGCACCGATAAGGATCTCATGCAGTTGGTCGACGAGCGCGTGTCGATGCTCGATACGATGAAGGACATAAAGTACACGCCTAAGGAAGTCGAAGAAAAGTTAGGGGTCCGACCTGAACAGGTGCAAGACTATTTGGGTCTGATCGGCGACAGCTCGGACAACATTCCCGGAGTAGCGGGAATTGGTCCAAAGGGCGCTGTTGAGCTTTTACGGGAATACGGCTCATTAGAAGGAGTACTTCAAGGTGCGACCTCGATGAAGGCCGGAAAAAAACGAGACGCGCTTTTAGAGCACGAGGCGATTGCGCGCCTATCGAAGGAACTGGCCACCGTAAAGTGTGATCTTGATCTGGTGGCTGCCAATAGCATCGGAGCGGTTTCGCTCTCTAAACTGCGAGCTCCTGCGAAAGTTGGAGCTGAGTTTGTTCAATGGGCCAAAAGTCTTGAATTCAACGCGCTAGTGGCGAAGTACGGCGGGCTACTTAGTGAACAAGAAAAAAACTCTTCTGGAGAATCATTTTCTGGTGTGGTCTCGGTAGGGACAGCGGTTCCGAAAACGCAAATTGTTGGGAATCGGGCGGATTGGCAAAAATTAATAAAATCCTGTGAAGCTCAACCAACTATAGCGTTTGATACCGAAACGCGAGGAGATAGTGTTACAGAACTTGAAATCGTAGGATTAAGTTTGGCGTATTCTAAAGAGAGTGCCTTCTATGTTCCGCTGAGGCACGCTGACCATGCGTCAGACCTCGATGTTGCAACAGTGTTGTCGGAGTTTCAGCAGTTAGTGCGAGGGAAGCGGGTCGTCGCACAAAATCTGAAGTATGACTATAAAGTTCTATTGGCAGAGGGTGCCGGAGACCTATCTGAAAATACCACGGAAATGTTCGACACGATGCTCGCTCATTACGTACTCGAGCCAGAGCAAAAACACGGTCTGGATGCGCTTGCGTCTCGTTACCTGGCTACGACAATCGGAGATTTTAAGGAAACGCTGGGTGATCGCGAAAATTTTTCATTAGTTCCCGTAAAAGACGCCGCGCAATACGCGGGGCTCGACGCTTGGTCCTGTTTTTGTTTAGAAGATATTCTAAGACAGGATCTGACCAATCGTGGGCTCTTGGAACTGTTTAAAACCATTGAAATGCCGGTTGCCCCAGTGCTTGCCCATATGGAGTGGAATGGGGTGGCGGTTGACAAGGATATACTCAAAACACTTTCCAAAGAATATGGTAGCGAATTAGCTAAACTTGAAACGCAAATTTTTGAACTCGTCGGGAGCGAGTTTAATTTAAATTCCCCGAAACAACTCTCAGAAATACTTTTCACAAAACTTAAGCTGCCGGTAATTCAGAAAACGAAAACGGGGTTTTCAACGGACGTAACGGTTCTCGAGAAACTGGCTCCGCTGCATCCGGTGCCAAACCTATTGTTGCAGTACCGAGAGTATACAAAACTACTGAACACCTATATCGAAGTCTTGCCGAACTTGATTGAAAACGATGGCAGAGTACATGCCCACTTCAATCAGGCCGTTACAGCTACCGGGCGTCTTTCCAGTTCTGACCCTAATCTCCAGAATATCCCAATTAAGACGGACCGAGGAAGACGAATTCGTCAGGCGTTCGTGGCTCGTGAAGGGTGTGTGTTCGTTGGCGCGGACTACTCGCAGGTCGAACTGCGACTGGTTGCTCATTTAAGTGGAGACGAAGCCTTGATAAAGGCTTTTAGGGCGGGTGCCGATGTGCACCGAGCCACCGCAGCGGAAATATTTGGCGTGAAACCCGAGCAGGTGAGCGACGAGCAAAGAGCAGCAGCGAAGGCCATAAATTTTGGTTTGATTTACGGTAAAACTCCGTTCGGACTCAGTCAGGAGTTGGGAATTTCTCGGGCAAACGCTGCCCAATATATTGCGGCCTATTTTGAGCGCTATAGTGGAGTGAAAGAATTCATGGATCAATCGCTCGAGCGCGCGCGAAAACACGGAGAAGCGGTGACATTGTTCGGGCGAAAGCGTCGACTGCCCGACATTCAGAACAAAAACGGTGCGGTGCGCGCGAATGCCGAGCGAATGGCAATGAATACGCCGGTTCAGGGCACGGCGGCTGATCTCATTAAAATAGCCATGGCCAAGGTGCACGATAGAATCCGAAAAACTGCTGCACGACTCGTATTACAGGTTCACGATGAACTGGTGCTGGAAGTGCCGGAAAGCCAAGCGAGCGAAGTCGAAAGTATCGTGCGAGATGCAATGGAAAACTCCGTCAAGCTTGACGTGCCTTTGATCGCCAATATTGGGACCGGAAAAAATTGGTACAATCTATAACGGTGATGGATGTTGCTAAATTGCTCGCCAAGGAGCGGAGGGTTGCGCAGCCCCAGGGACAGCAGCTAGTTGAATGCACTCAAGTCGCATGTCGTCGATCTTGTTCTTTACCGTACCGCCAATGGTTTTAGGCTCCATTTTTCGTACAATGCTGAAGCCACCCAGATTCTTTAGATAAAGATCAATCATTTTGTCATGGTTCTCTAGTTTCGAAAGACTCACTACGTCTGTGCGTTCAAATATCCTGTAACCATAACGAAGCGCCGACTGAGCTCTGGCCGTAGCGAACGAGTCCCATTGGAAATTTTTTGCAAAAGGAATAGCTAAATTTTTCAAGGCTACGGCGTTCGAGGCCACTTCTTCGACCGTGGTTTTAATGTCTTCTAGCGAGAAGTCTGGGCGTTCCAGAACCGAACGCAGTATTTTTTTATCAGATATTGCGAGGTCTAGTTTGCCTTCAGCTAGAGACGAAAATAGTGCGTTGCAGACTTCTACTGCCGGTAAAAGTTCCTTTAGTTCGTTTTCAGGTGACATGAGGAGCGAATTCTTTAAGTCGTGAAAAAACTGGTAAAGACCTTGATACCAGGCGATCGGACTAAGCGTTTCGATTTGAGAGAGACTGGCTTGATGTTCCTTTTGGAAGTTTTCGGCCCAGGCGTGGCAATAGGGTCCAAGATTGTCGGTGGTTAACATGGTCGAAGAATTTTTCCTGGAATCGAGGGCAGGCGAATTGATTCGATTCGATCGAACGAAAAGTTCTGTTGGTCTGGATTCTTTAGTAATTTCTTTGCAGTCGAGCGCCCGTTGTACTGATTCATTAGTTCTCGTAGCGTCGGTTTAGAACCAAACAGCGGATTATGGGCGTTGGGCGAGCCCTGTGAAAGAGACGGCAATGCGGGCTTTGGTACAGGCCTCGCAGCGTTGGATTTACTTTTTACTGACAATCTTACCAGTTCATCCAGAAGTTGGGGGCTGACCTGTCGGCGCAACGTGTGTTCCGCATCGTCTAACAAACTCAAAGCAAGCCAGTCGCGAAGCGTCGTGTTCATTGTGCGATCTCCACTTGAACGTTCGAAAAATGCTGTGCGATTTCTGAGGGGGAAGTCTTGGGAAAACTGCGAACGCTTAGAGCCACTTTGGAGAGATTTAAATTTTTCATGGTGGCGTTTATTTTACCAAATAGCGTTTGGTTTTCTCGCGCACTGGCGTTTTCATGGGTTCCGACTAATAGAATATGTCTAGTGGTTCCTCTTACAATAACCGGAACATAGGTTACTTCGCCGGTCTTACCGGTGATGTGACCACGAATTAAAAAGCGCGACAGAAAACCTTTTAGGCGCCAATCGATTTCGCCGGCTGCGCCTTTAAGGGGGCGCTCGTGTTCCTGAATGCCACACACCAGCAGCGTGGGAGTGGTGGAAGCGCTCTCTGATACGAGAAGGTCTTCGAGTCGAATTCGAGTCTGGTTGTCACCGAGGTCCTGCATCGAGATCTATTTTACAGATTTCTTCTCGAGCTTGTCCAGGAGTCCGTTGACGAATGCGTGAGAATCTTCTGCCCCGTACTTTTTGGCAAGATCGACGGCCTCGTTGATAGCGACAGTTTTTGGAATGTCCGGATGAAATAATATCTCGAAGGCGCCCATCCGTAGCACGGTTAGGTCAACAAGCGGCATACGCTCAATACGCCAATTAGTGGAGTTGGCGTGGATCTCTTGATCGATAAGGGGAAGATTTTTCCCGGTACCCTCGACCAGCTCCCAGGCGAAATCGTCTTCGACTTTTTCGAAACTAGAACAGAAAAGTGAAAACTCGGCCCGACTAAACGGACAGTCAGATGTTTTGCCGCCAGGCGCAGGAAGTGGGAGTAGCCCGTAGAGAAATTGAAATGCAGTTTCTCGAGATGCTCGGCGTGAATTACTCATAATGTGCCTTCTTGTTGCGGCGATTCTTGTTTAAGTTCCGCAACGAACTCTTCAACGTCTTTAAACTCGCGATAAACACTGGCGAACCCAACGTATGCTACCTTGTCGCGATCGTGTAGGGCGCCACTCACGCGGTGCCC
>DGKJ01000085.1:0-170 GCA_002387735.1 Bacteriovoracaceae bacterium UBA4573
CAGTGGGCTCGGTCACAACTTTATTTGACAGTTCCTTCGTACGAACGCTTCCACGATCCAGTACCCAGGCTTGACGCACGCCCGAATGTTCCAACCACTGATCTTCGATTGATTCGTATTTCATTTGGGCAACAGCTGGGGCCAAGCACCGCGCCACAACTTCGGTCTCG
>DGKJ01000085.1:324-17558 GCA_002387735.1 Bacteriovoracaceae bacterium UBA4573
TGTCTTCGAGTACGTCCGTCGCCGCGCCACAACTTCGGTCTCGCTCGCGGCGATGGTTTCTGAAACGGTGATTCGCCCGGACTCCATGTCGTAAACGCAATCGGAAGTGGTCCCCGTAACCACCTCGATGCGATCTCGCACCTCACTTCCAAGCGCTGATCCCATGGTGAGGGCTTCTATTCCAGCGTTCAAGTTCGCGCGGGCTGGGCTAACCGCCGCGAATGTTCCAGTAAATCCAATCCAAACCACGAGCCATCCTTTGCTCATATTTTTTTCTCCTAAAACTTAAAAGCCTACCTCAGAAAAGGGTTTACCAGTGGGCCAACGCAAACACACTCGCACCTTTTCGGCGCGAGGTGAGTAAACAAAACCTCGTCCCACTTCATCTACCGTCAGTTGTCTCAAACCGCCTCTTAACGAGCGTTTATCAACCCCGGACAACGCCACGGTGCCCTCTTTGACGCCTTCATATTTGCTGAGCACTTCTTTAACTGGCTCGTCACAGAAATAAGTCATCCATTCGACTACGCCCTTTCGTACCGATACGGTCGCAGTCATCGACGCCCCTCGAAGGCCGACGTCATAAAAATAAAGCACTCGCCCACGTTCCCGCAGCACGCGCATGGGTTGCCCCACCAGGACAAGCAGTTTTGATTCGGGTGTTTCGCCGGGAACAATCGATTCAGCACGGAACTCCGGTGTTTCAACCTTTGAACCGCGCTTATTTTTTACGGCTCTGCCGTAACTTGCCATGCTCATCATACTCACTATTCCCAAACACAATGCCCATTTCCACATGTGAATCATCCTTCGTTGCTTCAGCACTGACGCACGATTAGTTTAACGAAAAGTGAGGGGTCGGTATTGATTTTTTTTTCCTGATCGATACGATTTGGCTGAGGAGTTTTTTCTCGGTTTTTTTTGCCGGGTTCCTTGGCATCAATCGCTGTCGCAGTACATGAAGTACACACTCAAACGAACCACGGAGGATTCGCACGCGCATGGCTCATTCCAGCCCGGTTACGGGAATCATCGAAGAAAACTTAGTCATCATTGATTTTGGAAAGCACGAGGGAAAAACGGTTTCAATCATCGCCGAAGAAGACCCGGCATTTTATCAGGTACTCGTTTTGCAAAAAGACAATTTTGCAATTCGCAGGCATCGCGACAAAAGCTTTCGGTTGTACCGAAATCCCTTATTTCAGATTGAAGTCTGAAAAACAGCGATATTCGACTGCCCTTTAGTAGGCGCTTTTACTGTTGTCGTCGGCTAGATTGCGAACTCCGCCATAACCCATGCGTCGGGCTTCTTCGCGCGACGTGATATAACGCCCGCATTCGCGCTTCGTATTGCCTATTTCTTTTTTAAACTGCGCGCAGTCTTTGCGAGCGACTTGTAGCGCTCCAGGATTTTTATCACAAATGTCGTGAACGCCCTTTAACGTATTTTCGAAAATCTCCGCCAACTCAATGCGCGCGAGATCGGGAGAGTGCATTTCCGCATACTCCTCGCAAGCATTACCCGCCTCGGCTAAATCACCTCGAAGTGCGTCGAGTTCGTCGACCACCCCTTCTTTTTTCTTTTGGTTCGCGCAACTCACTTTTAACGTCGCCAGGCGGCCGAGAACTTCCCCAATGGCACGCTGATCTTCTTTAGGTTTACTATCCGCATTGGCTAGCGCGGAAATACGGGTCTCAAAAGCCTCATTGCTAAGTACCGGCATGCCGGCGATCGCACCCACTGCGGCGCTGAGGTCGTCTGGTACCGCGCAGATGCCTTTTTCATCTTTTTCTGCACAAGAAAACGCGCTTTGGGCGGTCGGATCAAAGCCGCCTAAGCGGCCAGCTCCCGGAATTTTCGATAATAGCGCGTTCAATTGAGCCAGCGCAGCTTGATTGCCCTGAGCAATTCCCGCGTAGGCCCTGCCTTGGGCTTGAATGGCTTTACTTATAGACGCATTCACTTTTTCTTTGGCCAATTCCGCTCCGGGTTTTTTCACGCAGAGCATCGTAGTACACGACGGGTCAACGTAGTGGCCTTTGCCCTTCATGAGTTCGACGTTCTGGGTAATCGCCGAACTTACTTTGCCGTATTTATCCGCGCAGTCCTCGAGTCCAGTGCACACGCACCCACCCGCGCCTAAACCGCGGCACTCCGGCGACTTTGCAGTGTCGATCACGCCCGGAATTGGCATGATCAGACCACCATTCGAATCAGGCAGATTACTGCCTGACTTCACGGTTTCGACTAGATCAGTGAGGTGATTGATACATTCTTTACGTTGATCAAGGGTAGCGGGACCTTCGGATTTTCCTGGGTTTTGCACCGCTGATCCGCAGTGGTGACTATTTAAGTGGAGCGTAAGATCAACACCTAAGGTTTTCTCAAAGCTTTTCACAGTGTCGCGCATCGCTTTGGCAGTGGCTCGAAAATCAGAAGCCACTTCGCGTACTTTTGATTCATAGTCCATTCGACGGGCAGCGAGCGTACCGGTTTCGCTATTGTATTCCTTTTGACTGGCATTTTTCACATTGGCCATGCACCAACGAAATTGACTGGCGTAGGCTTTGCCGAAAGATCCGTATTCTTCCTCCAGCCGTCTAAGACGAGCGTCTTGCTTTTGCAGTGCGCCCGAGGCGTCTTCGATCGCATGCAACACGTCGACTGAATCCGAAAGGTTCGGTTTATTCAACTCGAGTTCACCCATTAACGACGAATCAATATTCTCTAGATCGAGACTAAAGAGCGATGACTTATCGCCAGCCTGATCTTTGTCGATGTTCTCTTTGGAATTCCCACCTGAATATTCATTGTACCTATTCACCAGACAGGTTCGCGTTTCAACTCGTTCGAACTTGCCCTTTCTGCCGTCGCCACTGGGGCTGCGCTCAAGACAGCGGCTGCGACGTAGGGGGCTGTTGTAGGCAGCGTCGCCGTTCACACAATCATGAAATTTGCTGATCACGTCGGAACGCAACGCCGAATACAACCTAGCCCGTTCTTGGCGCAAAGTCGGAATGGCCTCGTTTAACTGTGGCTCTTTTTCTTGGATTTTATCCAACATTTCCTGGGCCCGGGCGGTAGCCTGTGAAAACTGTCGTACACGTTCGTCGAGCTCGGTTGCCCGCAGTTTCTGTTTTTCGGCCAAACCTTCGACTTCAGTAATGTAAGAACCTACGCACTCGCGCTTATCATCGAGATCGTCTCGAAAGTGCAACATTGAAGCCCGCACTTTTTCATAGTTCGATTGAAAACACTCGAGCGACTGGCGCGCGGCCGCCACTCGTTTTATCTCGCAGCGAGCTTTGCCCTGTTCTTCAGAAACCGCTCGAATCGCATCCATCAACTGAGCTTCACTGTATGTGCCCTCTTTACCGTCTCTGGTAGCCGGACCTCTAAAACTGTCGCAGCTTGCTCCTAGGTATTTGTTCGCAACATGGGCGTCTTCGTAGGGATCGGCCGTGAGCGAACAAACAGCGCCAGAGTTTTTAGCCCCGAAAAAATCGTTTGCCACCTGCGCGGCGTTTAAGGTGCTATCGACCACGAGTTTGGCTTTCATCT
The DNA here is from genome assembly GCA_002387735.1 of Bacteriovoracaceae bacterium UBA4573. Classification (GTDB taxonomy): domain Bacteria; phylum Bdellovibrionota; class UBA1018; order UBA1018; family UBA923; genus UBA923. The sequence goes on from DGKJ01000085.1 coordinate 3,887, forward strand.
GATCAGGCGTCAGATTGGCAGCGCTACCAGTGGTTTGTTGAAGTCCCTGCATGGCACAAGCATTGAAATTGGCACCACCAAACGACTGAGACGAACCCATCATCGTGGCGCCGGCCTTTTGAATTGTTGCCTGGGAAGGGCCGATCTGATGCAGCGCGCCTTCGCAAACTGACAGCTCACCCGCCGTCACGGCGGCCTGATCAATACTAGCTTGCTGTCCTGGGTTTGGAGCCGGCGCCGTTTGCGCCAAGGCCAACGGGGCCACGCCAATGCCCAGAGCCAGAAAATAAACACTTTTCATTCAAGATCCCCCACAAAAACCGGTCCACTCATCATTATAGCGAGTTTGAAAATCAACACAATATCAGATTAAAATAATCATGAACTACTCGCTCCAATACGCTGTTTTTATTGTGTTTTTTTATTTTCCCTTTTTACAAGCCCCGGCAAGGCGGTTCAAAAATCGCAGATCTAGCAGAGCCCGAGCCCCGCTCACTTGCCAGTCGAGATCGGGCTCCGACGGGCTGGCGTCGTCGAGCAAGGCGACCTTTAGTTCGGAAGCACTCACCGTTGGGCACACGCTGGTAGCAAGTGCTGCCACTCCTGCCACCACACCCGCAGCCAAACCTGAGTGACTTTGAGTCCGGGTTTTCCCTCGAGGGCGGGCGACAAAGAGATCTTCCCCGGGGGCTGCTAGATCGACGGTTCGAGGCCCGTAGCTTGAGGCAATTTTTTGATTTTTACTTCGCCACAAGACCACTTCCGAAATATTGGTTTTAGGAATTGAGCGCAGCCCGTAGGCCGCTACACTCACGACGTTGTCAAACTCTCTCGAGTACGCAGCGGGGTAACGTGGTTCATCGTCTAAGTTCGTACCGTCGTCGCCAGCCGCAGCGACGACCAACACGCCAGCAGCTTTCGCAACTTCAATGGCACTTCGCAACGCCGCAGAACGTACGGGCGTAGCCCAACCACATACAATGATGCGGGCACCGCTGGCGATCGCATATTCGAAGGCCGCCACGATGGAGCCAGAACTGGTCTGCCCATAGGGACTGAACACCTTTACAGGCAGCAGCGTCACTCCGGGAGCTACCCCCATGGACTTCGACCACCCACCGCCCACTATCGACGCCACTTCAGTGCCATGGGCATGGTCGTCGAACGCACGAGCATCGCCCGAGATGAAGTCCCAACCCGCGCTCTCTCGCAGTCCGTCCCAATAAAGCGTTCGGTTTAATTCAGAATGATTGTAGTCCATTCCACTGTCGAGCACGGCGACGATCACGCGTCGATCCCCAACCCCATGGCGCGCCCACGCTTCGGGTAACCGCAACCGGTGGTGGGCCCAGAATCGATTCCGATCTTTTAATACCACTGAACTCGCTCGCTTGAGTTCGATGCGACCCGAGTCCGCACCACGATAATCTTGGTCGTACTGGTAGTACCGCCAGATACGATACGGCAGAGTGGCGGTTCCCTTGATCGACAACCATAATTTGCGCCAAAACCCGTCGCGATACTTGGCCACTGGTTGGGACATCTTAATGTCCCGCGAGCCCGCATCAATCGATATTGGCGTCTTGGTGCTTGAGCTTGGCACAATACCCGCAACAGTTTTTTCTTTTATGGTTCCTTGTTGAGCAGCAAGCAGGTTTTGCGCAATTGCGTTGACCGTGGCGTCGACAGCGCGATCAAACGCTCGCAAAAGGGCATCGGTGCGAGCCCAGGTGAGCGCTGCTAAATAGTCCGCTCCCCCATAACCAAAGTGAGCCGACACGTCGAAGTAAAAACCCGAAGTTCTCGCATTGATGGCCTGTTCGACTACTCCTTTGTCGGTACTAAAAACCAGATCCGTACCAAAGTGCGCCGCGTACGGCAGGCGTTTTACTCTCGCGCCGGCAAGCACAACTTCGAAATTTATCTCGTGGCCGATTTCAAGCCCGGTACGCAGGCCGCCCGTATCGCGAAAAGTAGGACCAAACCAACCTGGCTCACGGGTGAGCGGGAACTCATTGCGAAAATTCACGTCGAGGCCATGATTAAAATCGTTGCCCTCACCACGAGCGAAACCAAACTGCATGCAGTCTCCACGCCGGCCTACGATAAACTTCAGTTCTGCAATTTCTACTCGGGTCCGTAGTACGTTCTTCGCGATTGGCGGCAGTTCGTCGACATCAGCTTTGTTCGGCTCCGCCACTCGCACTCGAATTTTCTTTTGAATTAGTTTGCGAATAATCTTTGTTTGAAAATTTTCACCAAACCACCTGACCGAACCGTACTGAGTTAAAGCTGGCAGTTCGATGTAGCGCGCTACAATGGGATCTATCTCAACGATCCAATCATCGTTGAAGGTAGCGGCGCACACCGGAGTTGCGTACGTTTGAACAATGATGATAAAAATTGCGCGCCAACCGAGCCTGAACCTAGTGCGGCGCGCCTTTGAAAAAAATAAGTACACGATCCCCTTCCCTGGTTTCGCGCAAACTTCCGTTTGAAGGATCGTCTTTATAAGACGCCCTCGAATGATCACGGGCCACCGAATTGACCACTACCGTGCCAATTGGAAAGTGACCGGAATAAATCTCGAACAGATCGCCCACCTTAATTTCGTCCCGGGCACCACCTGCAAACGTCAACATACGAGTGTCGGTATCTACGCTCGCTACGGTCGACTCCCAATCCATCAAGAAATTCGTGCGGGGGTCTTTCATCAAATTTTTTACTGCTTCTCGTACCACCGAACGAAAAATCGTAGCTATTTTTTGTTGGCGTACGAAATCAAGACCCGTTTCCAAGTCGTTGAAACTAGCTGTCACGTTCAGATTTAATCCAAGTAACCGCGCATCACCGGACCCAACCCCAACGATTTCCCGGCGTACTTTATCGAAAATATAAAAATCGACCTCGAGTCGCCCAACTGTTACCTTCACTTCGCCATCCAGCCCGACTGCCGACCCCTCGCCGATATCGCCGACGCCGCGGTGATAACCAAACTTCAGTCCCCACTCCGATAGATTTGCCTCGAACGCCGTGATGCCTCCGCGTATCACGAAGCGTTGTTTCGGAGCGTCGGAATCACCAGATTCTTGCTCCAGTCCGTTGGTGCGTAACTTGGTCGTGGCTCGCGGAATCTCCGTGAGTAAAATTTCCTGAAGGGCTAATCCTGAGTCGACCCTAGTTCGACCATCGGGCAGGTAGAACTGGGCGTCATAAAGTTTTCCAATGCTCGCATCACGCACCGGATAGGCTTGCGACTCCTTGGTTTTGTTATTTTTTTTTGTCAGTACTCTTCGTTTACCGAACGCGTGAACGTCTTGAACTGCGAATAGGCAGGAAAAAACTGCCCCTACCACGATCAACTGTCTGAAACGGTGCGTGCCTACAAAACGCATAAAACCATACCCCCAAATTCAATCCCTTGAGTTGTCCCTCGGCACTCAAACAGTAAAAACTTAACCTTATTTTCCCCAAAACGCACTCTGGCAGGGTTTTCCCGGTCAAAAAGCGACCGAACAGTGGAGGGATTTTGTTTGAAACGGGGTTGGAACCAAAAAGGAAGAATTAAATCAGAGAATCTGCGATCGTGCGCACCATTTTATCGATCTGAAACGGTTTGCTGAATATTTCGATTACGCCCAAACCGCGTGCGCTTTCCTTGGTTATGTCGTTATAACCAGAACAGAGAAATATTTTAGGTTTTACTGCCACCTTGTCTTTCAACTGCGTCAATAATGTAATGCCGTCACCGTCTGCCATTCTCACGTCCGATATTAAAACGTCGAACTTGTCGGATTCCAGTAAATCAAGCGCTACGCGTCCGCTCGGCGCCATTGAAACCTTGGCTCCGAAGGCCGACAACTCTTCGCAAAGGATCTCGCGAAGATCTTGTTCATCGTCGACGACTAAAATGGTTCTTCCAATAAGAAGGGTCATATGTTCGCTCCCTTGGTTTTTGAATTGTTCGCAGCAGCATCCGCTCGTTTCGTGGGTAACTCCAATACAAACGCGGTATTACCCGATCTTGGTTGGTACCATAACTGTCCGTGGTGCTGTTCCGCGATGCCCTTCGAAATACTCAGGCCCAATCCCGTTCCTTTGCCAACTTCTTTTGTGGTAAAAAATGGATCCATGATTTTATCTAGAATCTCCTGAGAGATTCCATTCCCGCTATCAGTCACGATAATCTGTACTTTGTTATCGTGTTTTAGCGTTTCGATAGTCACCCATTTCTGTTCATGGATCTCGACCGCGTCATGAGCGTTGTTAAGGAGGTTAACCAAAATCTGAACAATCTGGACGGGGCGACATTCGATCCAAATGTCGGCCGTACTGACTGCGTCCAGTTTGACGCCATGGTTACTGAAACGCTCCCGACACAATTCGAGAGTCTCTTCGATAAGGTGCGATACTGGCGTTAGCACCAACGGATCATTGTCGGCGTTGCGCGAAAACGAACGAAGACCCCGAATAATCCTGGCTATTCGTTCGCTGGTGCTATCGATCATTGTTAAACCTTCTGCCAACTTTTCAAGGTCGCCACTGCCGTTTTGCATCATTCGAAGCAATTGTCTGGTCTTGCCACTTATAATGGCCAAAGGGTTGTTGATTTCGTGAGCTATCCCACCGGCCATTTCTCCGAGTGACGACATCTTGGAGTTCTGTATCATTTTCTGTTGAGATTCCTTTTCCGCAGTTACGTCGAATCTTATCGCGATATATCCTTGATCCCCACTGTTATTGGTTCTAAACGGCGCGAGGGTCGAGTTCACCCAGTAGTACGTTCCATCTTTGCGTCGATTGCGAATCTCACCTTGCCACGTTTCGCCTCGGATAATTTTAGACCACATGTCTTTAAAAAATTCCTTTGAATGAAATCCTGAATTAAGGACTCGGTGGTCCTTCCCTAGTATTTCGGACCGTGAGTAACCGCTGATCTTACAAAAATTGTCGTTAACGTAATTAATTTTTCCTTGTTTATCGGTGATCGCGACAATCGCAGTTTGATCGACCGCATTAAATAGGCACTCGTAACGAATCCGTAATTGTCGTTCTTCGTCTTCGATTTGTCTTACTTTCGAGAGATCTTCGATTATCGACCAAATAAATTTTTCACCATTTTTTTCTACTATAAACCCGTTAAGGCGAACGGCGATCAGCGAACCATCTTTGCGAATAAATTCTTTTTCATAAGGACCGTAACATCCGAAACGAGCCAAATTCTCAAGCTGGACTCGTTCCTGGTCATTGTATTTTTGTGGTGTCAGCTGCCAGTAGGTCAGTCCCCCGTCGGCCTCGCTTCGAGAATAGCCAACCATTTTTAAGAATGCAGGATTAGATTCCAACCACGTTCCATCCATTCGGCAAAGGTTCAAACCAAATGAGGCGTTACTAAAAAATAATTCCGATAAAAATTGTCTCTGAGTGAATTGATTTTTCAATTCCAAAGACTCTTCTTGGTTTTTCTCAGCAACGTTCTTCAATACCATTCGGACCCCCTCATCGCAATATTCAGAGATTAGAATAGCGCAAAAAACCACTCGTGCGACTGGAAATCTTTGACGCAGTCGCTTGAACCTCCTCATGCCACCCCGGGGGTGAGATCGTGGCGCGCTCTAGAAAATGGATTTGTTAAATACGTTCTAGTTAACTCAACGGACCTTTGTTAAAAAAAATTATGACAATATCACTGATTGGATCACTGCGATCCCCCTATGTCCGCCGAATTCGCGCTGCATTAGTTGAGATGAATTTAGATTTTAATTTTGAAGTAGTGGATGTCTGGGATCCTTCTCCTCAGTTCCTCGCAATATCTCCTCTTGAACGGGTGCCGGTTTTTATTTTTTCCGGTGAACACCCAATTTACGACTCGCATTCGATTCAAGCATGGCTTTCCGTTAAATATGAAGACCATCCCCTTTTCCAAGGGTCGCTCGAGGGATTGTCTCGCCGTCTGCATTTCACTTCCCTAGCTACTGGAATCATTGATTTGGCCGTTCAACACTTTTTAGAACACAGACGGGGTCCAGCTCATTCCGACATGGCCACCATTCACGACTGTGAACGCGCCCTGAAACAAGCGTATGCCGTATTCGAGCGTGAACTCGCAAACCCGCGGCCTTACCTCAGCGGAGACTCACTAAGAATTGAAGACATCGATCTCGGTGTCGCGGTCTTTTACACCGACTTTAGAGTTGGAACCTGGTTAGTAGATCTTTTCCCGAATGTGCGCAACTTCAGCGACACGCTTGCTAAACGAAAATCGTTTTCAGAAACTCGACCGCCAATTTGACCATTTAGTATGGCCGTCTGCCTAAGATCACAGCCGTACACAAAAGGTTCGATGCATTTTTTTCTACGTGGCGCATGTCTCCGTAAAGTCTTTCTGCTGCACGTGCCGAAGGCCAAGTGAAGGGCGCCTTCGCCAGCTCGACTATCCCATGCCCTAACACCGCACTGGTTGTGGCCGCGGTTAACACCAGGTGTGAGGCAAACAACCCCAGGACCGTTCCGTGTGGAATAATATCGAAATGTTCGGCCAAGTAGCCCCATGGAAGGCCACCTAAAATATTGGTCGCCCACATGTGCTTCGAAATACTCGGAGCGTTGACCGTACTGTCGCTCGGAAGTCGCCCTGGATAAAGGTACCTAAGCGGCGATAGCGCCAAACGCACATACCTTGCCAGCTCTGGTCCCATTTTTTTGGGCGGCAGCTCCATCGGAAGAACTGCCGTGAAGTTTGGCAAAAAACTTAGCGCGAGGGCTTGGTGCATGAGCGCACGCACTTTCGCCAAATCATCCACTGACCATTCCCCGCTCTGCTGTTTTATTAGCAAGGGTTTGAGTTCTCGCAACAACTCACCCCATATTGTTCTTCCAAGACTAACCAGATTCATTTTTTTTGCAGCAGCCAACTGCATGTGAGTTTCGATCCACAAAAACGCTTTTATCACGGCTTCGCGTTCAGCCTTAAGTTCATTCTCAGACAATGAACTCCAGGGCGAGCTGGGAGCCGACACTAATTCTTCGAACCGAAAAGCCGCATGCTCTGCGGAAGTTCGTAAGTGCGGCGCCCGCAATAGAATAGTTTCAAGATCCGGATTTTCATCTGAAATATTGCCAGCAAAACAAGGAAAAGTGGCGGTTCCCAAAGCCAAGAACACAGCACACCAGATTGCAAAAACAGTTTTGTTCTTCATGCCAGCACGCCTAGCACGAACTTAGAAAGACTACTAGCGTGGCTCTTTGCTCAAGACCACAATCTCAATGCGCCGATTCTTGGCGCGCCCTTCTTCGGACTTGTTCGGCGCAATCGGGTGATATTCGGCATAACCAGCAACGGTTAAGTATCTCGGATCAAACTTGTACTTTTGAATCAAGTACCGCACTACCCAAGCTGCGCGAGCTGTGGAGAGTTCCCAATTTGACGGATAATAATCACTTTTTACCGCCAAGTCGTCTGTATGGCCTTCAACTCGAATGTGGCGTTTTGCGGTTTTTAAGACCTTCGCCATTTGATCGAGAATTGGCACGGCCTCGGGTTTCACATCAGCGGCCCCGGGTTCAAAAAAGTTTTTCGCAGAGAGTCGAACCACGAGTCCGCGGTCGTCATATATAATCTGCATTTTTTCCGCGATGTCGGCATCGCCCAGCTCATAACTTACGCTTTCTTCTAAAATATCCGCCACTCGTTTCAAATCCTCGTAGTCGGGCGCCATGATATTGGACTTACCGGCCGGCATGTCCAGTAACAAACCACCCTGAGCACTGGCAGGGTCGAATTGGTTTAGCGTTTTACCGCTCGATTTTCCTTGCTGGTCGATCGCTTCGGCATTGAAGGCTTCACGAATACTCTCGGATACAGATTTTAGTTTAGCTAAATCGGACTGGGATATCGCGTACATCACCACGAAAAATGCGAAAAGTAGCGTGATAAAGTCGGCGTACGACACTAGCCAGCGCTCTAGATTGACGTGTTCCGGGTGCCGTTTGGCCATTTATTTTTCTCCGCCTTCGGCTCCGCCATGGCCTCGCAGATGTTCTTCAACGAATACTTCCAGTTTTTCGCGCAAGAAATGGGGATTTAAACCCTCTTGAATACCAATAACGCCCAATTTTACGACTTCTTTTACTTGGGCCCGCATGTGGGCTTTGCGTTTTAACTTGGTTCCGAACGGAATAAACAACAAATTGGCCGCACCCACTCCATAAACGGTCGCAACAAACGCGACCGCGATACCGCTACCAATCTTTGACGGGTCGTCGAGTGACTGCATCACATGGATCAGCCCTAGAACCGCTCCGATAATTCCGATGGTGGGCGCGTATCCGCCAGTACCTTCCCACACTTTTCCCGCGGCTTCTTCCTCTTCATAAGCGATGTCGATTTCCGACTGCATAATGTCTTTTACGGTCTGCGGCTCAAAACCGTCGATTACAAACTTAACGCTCTTCTTGAAGAGCGGGTTATTTATGCTGTCGCGCATACCTTCCAATGCCAACACGCCTTCTTTACGAGCGACAGTCGCCACTTTAATGATTTCGTCGATCACTTCCCGTACGTCGGTGTCGACTTTTTGGAACACGATATTCATCATTTTTATCGCATTTTTAACGTCTTGCACCGGAAACGAAACAAGACCCGCCGCTATCGTGCCACCGAACACGATAATCGCGGCAGTCCCCTGCAATAAGCTACCAATGTGCAGTCCTTCCAGAACCGCACCGCCAAAAACCGCCAAAAGGCCTAAGACAACGCCTACGACTGTGGTGATTTCCATGCTTGCTCCGATGTGAGTGGATTAGTCGACTCTACTGCGTCTGAAAATGCGTGAATCGCACGCTTATAGGCACGAGTGGCGTTTACAATTTCATCGATCGACTCGCGCACCATGAACTTTTCATTATCGACCAACGTTAGAATGGTGTCGGGCGTCGCCTCCAGATACTTGATAAGTTCGCAGTTTACAATAAACTCTTTCCCGTTGAGGCGATGCACTTTGATCATCACCTTTGAGTTTAGCAGCGAGTCGGGCAATGTAAAGCTTAGGCTGCGGAAGGTTTTGGATTTTTAAGTTTAAATTGAAGCGCTTTAAGTTCTTTTTCGAGCTGCTGAGACTTGCGCTGCTCCGTGGCATACATAGTCTGAATTTTCTTATTCTCTTCGCGTAAATCTGCAATGCGTTTATCAAACATACTTTTATCGGCAGTCGAATCACTACCGCTGGCATCTTTATAAAGTTTTTGCACCCTCTTGTATTCTACTTCCAGATTTTTGAGTTGTTTCTGAAGCTGTACGTTTTCCGAAGCTAGCTCTTTTTGCTTTTGCACGAGCGACTGATGCTGTTCGTTCAACGCCTTGTTCCGCTGGACTTCCGCTTGAACGTGATTATTTAAGCTCATGGCCTTACTCATCACTTCTTTATAGTCTTTCAATGCCGCAGCGGTCTTCCCCATGTGCTCAACGCGGTCTTTACGAAGTTCTTCGATTATAGAGTTGAGCTTCGATACAGTTTTACGCTCACTCTCGGCCAGATTTTGGAGGACCATAATTTTTCGTTGCATACCCTCTTGCGATTTAACAATAGTTTCACGTTCAGCATTGATACGATCAACTTTCGAGCTCATTTCTTTTTTCAACAAATTGGTGCCCTGAATTAATCCGCGTAACTTCGCAATCTCTCGCCGCGCTTCTTTTACTTCGTCTGCTTTTTGCGTAAGCTGCTCGGATAATCGAACTACCATTTTGTCTTTTTCTACCACCATCGCCACTGCCTCAGGTTTAAAAGGTAATTTTTTGGGGTCTTTTTCCTGCATCACAGCCGGGTCTAAGCCTTCGGCTTTAAAAGCATCAGTGAAGACTCTGATATTGGTTTCCAAACTTAACATCTTAAGGCGCAATTCATTAAGGGTTAAGTCTTTTGCCTCTTCCTCGGCCTTCTTAATCTGAAGTTGCTTCTCGAGTTCGGTGCTGTGCTCACCGTGCCGAATATTTTCTTTCTCGATTGTGGCCACTTGATCCTGAGCTTTTTTTACTAGTTCTTTATGTTCAACACCCTCTTTTTCTAAGGCTGAAATATATTTATCGTTTTCTTCATGCATTTTACTGAGCTCAAGAATCTTCTCTTCACTTTTTTCCAGCAACGATTTTGCGTTGAGCAATTGCGCCCGAAGGAGCTCGTTTTCCATTCGCACTTCGTCAATATTGGACGATTCTGTTTTCTGTTCTGGCACATCTAATTGGGCTTTTTTGTTTTTATCGGCATCGTCGGAGCTCACCGCTGTAGCCTGCGACTGCACTTGGCTGTTTGTCGCGACCGGTTCGGAGCTTGCCTTTTTTAAACCATCGGTCTTTATTCCCTTCATTTCACCCGACAGTGTTTCCGACAAACGTAGCAACACTCCGGTTTGTTGATTTGTGTCGTTGTAGGCGTTTTTGAGGGTGTCTAAATGAAGTTGAAAACGATTCGCTGCATTCACTTGATCAGGCCCAAACACTTTTCGAGAACCTGCATTGAAGTCATTCCATTTGTCGAGAACGTCGGCCAGAGCTTTGCCCGCAAAATTATTTTTTGCTTCAAGATTTTTTATTGTTTCAGCTTGTTGCACGATCAGGGCTACCATTTCCGATTCATTGGAAAACGCAGTTTTAGGAACCGTGCCTGCATCTTGTTTGGCCGCTCCCGCCGCTGGAGTGGCAGAACCTTCAGCTTTTTTAGTTTCGTCCGACTTGCCCGATGGCGCCGCAGAGTTTTCTTTTACACTCACAACGGAGCCACTTTCACTCGTAGGTTGGATGGCCAACTTTACCCCGATTAATTTTTCGACTTTGCGAACCATGCGCGAAACACCCTCGGCCGCAAACTCGTCGGCGTCTTGCTCGATCGCCGGGTTCACAAGATGTTTGAGTCGCATCATTTTTCTCTGAAGCGCTGCTTTGTGTTTAGCTGGGTTCTCTAACATTTTTGCGAGTTCTTCTTCAGCGTCGTCTGCCGCAGAAATTAAGGTTCGTCCCAGGGTTTTCTCAGATTTTTCTGCTAAACTTCGAACTCGCGCTAGTTCTTCTTTAATATGTTCGGTCACACTTTCGACTTTAGTTTTCGTCTCGGGTTCGTCTGGTTGCCCTTCGACTTTTTGCAATTCTTCGTCAATTCGGTCTGTAACACTCTTGATGAGCGTTGATTGTTCTTCACTCAATGCACCACTTGCGTGAACCTCTTGGTCTAACTGGTCGATGTCTTCTTTAAGCGCTGCTACAACTTGCTCGAGTACGCTTTGCTTTTTACCGGCCAACTTTTGGACTTCATCTTTTTGGTGATCTGTTACCTGCTCAACCACGGCCACTTCTCCCAACGGAACGGATTCTCCGGCGGGCACCACTTTCACGGTTTCATTGACCGGCTGCCCTGCAACATCTTTGGCCACTTCGGATGCTACGATTTTTGCAACGTCGATTTCAGTTGGGATCCCTAGAATTTTTCCCCCGGGATTGTTTGCGTTTAATTCTTTGAGTACCGCAAGCCCGTCGCCCGTATTGAAGAACGATTCTAGGTAAGCGACGTACGCCGGCTTACCTGCCACGTGAATGTAGAGCGTATTGTGCTTAAAGTTTTTCAGCTTTTCGAGTTTTTCGCTGGGAAAAACTTGCCCGCTTTGAATGTAATGAACGATTCTATCGTTCTCGCGAAGCAGCAAATAACAGTCAAACGGCACCACCACGTCCGCGCGAATCGACTGCAGTAAAATGGGTTCGTAATCTTTTTCGTCGTAAGATGCCATAGTTACACAAACACGCCCACCCTCCTTAAAATCAGCATAGGCGCATTCTAAACCTCGTCGGAAAATTCCTTTCAAAAATGCAGCGAGAGCAAGATTTTCCGAGCAGTGCCAACGGAGCTTTTCGCCTAAAATAGACTCAATGAACTCGTCGCAATCAACCAACGTTCACGTTTCCGGCCGAGGGCTCGGCGCACGCCGCATTCCTATTTGGATCACTGCCACGCGAATGCTCGGCGCGGCCTTGTTTTTTTGTGCCACCCTTGCCACCGGACTCTCAATTTTACAGTGGGGCTGGATTCAGTTCGGCTACACCAGTGGACTTGCTTTCAAGTTCGCCCTTCTTACGACGACTGGCGCTCTAGTTTTTTTTTTAGTGGTTCGTAACAACTCACTTTCCAGTTTGTGGAATCTACGGCGAATCGATCGCAAGTGGGTCTACGGCGGGCACGCCGGACTCACGGGAATGATTGCGAGCATTTTGATAATCGCCGCGCCGACCACCACGCTGTTTTGGAGTTTGAGTGAAATCATAAATACTTTTCCGATACCGACCAAACTTGACGTAATCAAAGAAAATCCAGCGCTCGACTCCACGCTTAAACCAGTTTTTCTGTGGGAGTATGCGACCGTTTTCGACCCTCGGTGGTTTCGCGAATTCGAAATCGTCTTACCTTACGAAAAAGGACCACCCCAAAAATTATTGGGATCGTTTTATCTGCAACACCGTAAAACCCGAGCTCTCGGGGCAGCCTTCTACGGCAAACGCCCACGGCAATATGATCGTTCTACGGTCGCCGCTCTTTTTTCAGAGCGAGCTGCCACCTATCCGCACCCTCGACATTGGCCCCTTCTTTACAATTTGGCACGGGAAGCCGGCGCGCTGGGTGCCAATCGCCTTAGCTTGTTCGAAACCCCGTACGCGAGTCGTATCGGTACGTCTGAAAGACTCTTTTTTTGGAGCCCTGCGGGTGCGGTGTTTCAAGCTCGTTGCGATTCGCCGTGTGTGTTCGAACCAATGCTCTCGCACGTGCGTTTTGCCGAAGACTCAAAAGCGAGTTTAAAGTCTCGTCAAGATCTCACTAAAGCTAAACTCAAAATGCTTCTTGAAACCTACCCCAAAAATGCTGAACAACGTGTCCTGCACGAGAGTGAACTGGTTTTGACGTTGATCTCCTGGCTCACGCTAGATCCCCGCGACCCCGAGGCGTTTTTCCACATTGGAAAACTCGCCACCAACCGCGAAACTGTGGCTTCCGCCGTGCGGTATGGGAAAGACCTAAAGATGTCGGCTCCTCAAATCGCAGAACTCGAAACGCGCCTGGCCACTTTCGAGTACTGATAGTCTGACAACAAATAACTAATATTTAGAGCTACTTACCTGGTAAATTTTGCCGTTCACGCCCCTAACGCTTGGTACTTGTTGACTTAAAATACATCTAAATAATTGACTTATTATGTCGATAATAAGGATGTAAAACGAGGTATCGGGATGGGTTTATTGAGGTTCATTAAAAATCGCGGGGCGGGTACGTTCGGACGAATCAGCCTACTGCTGACGGGGGCTGCGCTGGCGGCAGGCTGCCCGCAACAAACTGCTACGACCAAAGCTCCGGCCGGATCCATATCGGGTGTCGTGAGTAGCAGTGCATCTTCGAGTTCCAGTGCAACTTCCGCCAATTCCTCGAGTGTCACGGCGATTCAAATTATCACGAAGGCCGATTCTTCTGGCTCATTCGATAGCGCAATCGTGCCGGTTTCTGGTGGCGTCTCACTGGCTGCATCGAGACTATATGACTTAAGCGGCGCACTTATTCCTTCGGGTAGCATACCGAGTTGGTTTGTCGAAGCGCGTCTGTTTTTAACTTCGACTCGAACCAGTGCCGGAGCTCCCACC
>DGKJ01000065.1:0-32439 GCA_002387735.1 Bacteriovoracaceae bacterium UBA4573
GACGTATGTAGCCCAAGCAGCAAATTCTGGAGCACGTACAACACCGGCACAGCCTCGATTACCATAGACGGAACAAATTACAGTTACTTTTACTCTAAAAAAGATACTCCTAAACGAGGCACATACTCCGTGGGCGAGTTCTGCAAACAGATTGGCGCCGAGTACAAGGCAATCGCCGACGAAATCAATGAAATCGTAGGTTCTTATTCGGTACTTTCTACTCCGATAGGAAAAAATCGGGCGTATTTTGAGCTGACGCAAAAATTGGTCGACGCGAACTTAGAAATTCCTAAAAACATCAAAAATTTTGAACACGGAAACGACTGGAACGATCCTGCAAAGTGGGTGTGTGGGGTTTCATTTAACCACCCCGAAACTGGCGAAAAAGTAAGCACCCCTGTTTACTCACGGTCGGGCGATTTTATTTATGAAAAAAGTACCTGCGCACAGTCGGTCCCACAAGACATCTTAGACGAAATTCGAGCACTCAACCTTCCGAACCTAAAATACCACGCGTTGGGGATCGACTATAATTCGCGAAAGTATAGAGACAATCCAGAAAACAAGAGCCCAAGCTGTATGACCCGCGCAAAGAACTCGTTCAATACGAAGTCCGAACAATTAGCGCTCGCTAAGGCAGCCTCTGAAATTGTCACGGTAAATAAAACTAAAGTACTGAGTGGAATCGAAGACGAGATTTTAAGGGTTGCGTGTGGAAAAGAAAAAGTAGTTGCGTCTAGGAATCTTTCTGGACCTAACGACCCCCTGCGCCCTAACGAAAAGCTGGTCGCAGTCGACGCCGTCACCACCAACACTCGCAACTACAAGAGAAACAAGTCCTATCGGGCAGACCTTATTGCCCGCACGATAGATGACTCCGAAAAAACAGGGATCAGAGACGAAGTATTATTACGCCCCGAACTCATGTCGGCATTTCTAAACTGTAAACGGCGCCCATTTGAGCGTTTGTACACCCTCTCTGGATTAGATGTCGAATCGGCCAAGAACCTGTCTCAAAAAATGAGTTGCGATGGAAGGGACAAGTATCGAGATTACGCCTGCGTTCTAAAATCCAACATTGTAGACCCGGCGATAGCGGATAAGGATATTAGAAAAGCCGCTCGGGCGAAACTCCTAGCCGATCTTGGACAGGCGCTTTCCTTTGTTGAAGCGGTGACTGCTCCCGTACTCGTACCTATGGGATTAGCTTCTGCCGGCGCCAAGGGCGGTGCTCGGCTTGTCGGGAAGACCGCAGCAATTGGAATGGGTGTAGGCGGCACTTTAGGCGCTGGCCTGGGCAAAGCGATGTCTCACCTCACCGAAACCACTCCGGAGGATGCTGCCGCCCTCGAGGGCGAAAATCGCAAACTCCGTGCACTGGTCTCACGAGGGCTAGCGCAAGAGTCTGAACTTCTTTCAAGTAACGTGGCGCTCGCAGAGATAAAGAACCAAGACCCTGTCGTAAACGGGCTGATTACGGGTGTTATCGGAGGCCTAATAGAAGCCGATATCATCAACAATACCGTTGTCAAAAATTTAGATGACATTGCGCAGGATTCGTTGAAAGCAGAAGCTCGATCGTTGGAAAAGAACGCTCGAAGGGCAGCAAAAAACCTGCCTAAAGCTCGTGTCGTAAAATATAAGACCAAGACAGCCACTTTACCTCAGAGCATTCTCGGTGGCATCGGCATGCAGTATAAAGACCTCGTTGTCGTGCTTGCGCAGGCGCATGGAAAAGGTAGAGCTGCGCGTAATGCAAAAAAAGCTCTCCGCGCTCTGAA
This sequence comes from Bacteriovoracaceae bacterium UBA4573, assembly GCA_002387735.1. Lineage (GTDB taxonomy): Bacteria > Bdellovibrionota > UBA1018 > UBA1018 > UBA923 > UBA923. The sequence continues at coordinate 1,782 of DGKJ01000065.1, forward strand.
ACCGCTGGTTGACGAAAAAATTGCAACAGCGCTCGGAGTCAGTGTTAGAAATATTAGTACGAATATTTTGTCAGTCGAAGAGCGCATCGCAATGGCGCTCGACCCCGTGTTTGATGGCCTCACCGGACAGCAGCGACTCCGTGCGTTCACGGACCCAACACTTGGAAATCTTTCACTCGTAGATCGTGTGAAAAAAATCAAAGGTGAGCTTCCGAATGATAAGACTCGTGCAAGCTCAATTGCAAGCATCGCGGACTCTCAAAACGACAGCATCACAAAAGAAATGATGTACAGCCAAATCTACGAGGACCTTGAAGAGTCAGCTGATGGAAAATGGATGGGCGTCGCAGCGCTTGAAGAGAAACTCCGAAGCCAAAAAACAGGGGACTCTGCAGGTAGGACGTTTATCGGAGATAGCAGCGTCAAAGGCTCCCATTCGGTCGAAATAAAGTCCATCGTGACTGACAACGGAAAAGTTACGAAGGTTCTTTACGACGCCGACTTGTTTTCCCCTGGATCGGACCTCGTAGAAGTTGATCTTGCCACGCTGGCAAAACGACTCGATGTAACGATCGACGAACTCCAGTCTGTTCCGGTCGAAACGCTCTATCTGATTCAACGCTCACTTGATGAAAAGGTTATCGACTCAAAACGCCTGGCCGAAGTTAACAAACTACTTAAGAAAGCACATAAAAACGGAGACTCTAGCGTTGTGACTGCCGGAAAACGCACTGTTAAAAACACTGCACGCCGCGCAGATGACACATCAGAAGCAGTCGAAGACGCCGCCGTCGGAGCCGTGGATACTCGCAGAAATTCGCCGGCGGACCAACCGAATGGTTCTGGTTCAGCAAACGAAAATGAAGTTTTGACGCAACTAGAATCAGAACGCAATGCGCACGCAGAGGCTAAACTTACAACATCTGCCCAAGACTTCATCAAGAATGAATTAAGATTTCAAAAGGAACGAGATCTCAACGTCACCTACGCATTCACTGATGTCAGCGGACGAGTTCAGGAAATTTTTCTACGCGACGTTAGTTTTGATTCTAATAAAGGACTTCTAATCGAAGGCTCTTACAAAGCTAGTCGCAAGAAATTTAAATTCGACCTCAATAAAGACGTTGAAACTATCACTAAATACTACGGATTCGGAAATAGCGACGATGTCCGTAATCTCACGATACCGGAAATTCTGAATCTCAACGAACTCATGACCAACGGCAAGCTCACGGCCACCGACATTGGTCGGTTGAAGAATGAGCCATCGTTGGCGTCGGATTTGTTGCACTCTCGCTTCAAGAGCCAAACGATTTCTGAGCGTATCAAATCACTCGACGCCGAAACTCAAAACGTCGACACGTTGATTACAAGCGTTGATTCTGGGAATAGCCGCCACGTGGATTACATCGACGAAGACCTCAACACCCAAACCGCGCGCATCACCAAGGCTTCGAAAAGCGATGGAACCCTTGAAGTTCAGGTTCGCAACGCCGACGGTAAAGTGGTCGCTGAAAAAGTCAACCTCGACGACCTTTCCAAGCAGTTTGGCGTTTCTCGCAAAGAGCTTGAAGCCCTACCGCCTGGCGATCTGGTTGCGATTCACCGCGCGCGCAAAGCACTGGGCGACGACGATATGAAACCGCTCGTGAAGAAATACATCAAAGACCGCGCAAAAGGAAAAGTGGCTTGCCCTAGCAAGTAAGTCGTTTTCCAAGCCCCAGCCGACGAGCACGGAGCTCGTGGTACCGCAGGACGTTCACCCTTTAAGCATGACGCTCCCGGAAATTCCGGAGGTTGCCCTTTGAAGTTCGAATGGCCAAAACCGTATTTTCTCTACCTCGCTTTAACGCAGTGCGTATTATTGTGTGCATCGGCACGAGGTTCTACCGGAACTTGCGACGAACTCGTTCAGGTCATCGCCAAGGCACGAAAAATAGTCATTCCGCCCAAGGGCCCGGCTCCAGCGCCTGTCACCGCCAGTGTAGCCAAGACCGCAACCACGACCATCGATCCGCCCAGCAACGCGGTAGAAATTTCGTTTAAATACATTGCGCCTAACGGAAAACTCTTCACCCACCGCATGGTAGGCAAGGTGACCGAAGTTAAAACGAACGCAACCGGGCACGTCGAGAGCATTTCGGTTAAAGGCACCGTCAAAGCGCAAACTGCCGACGGCCGCTGGTTTGTGTTCGATGATCAATCGAACGTGACTCAGGTTTTCAAACTCGACGAAATTACTGACTTCCGCAATTTCTACAATCGCGCCAATCAAGACGCGGTTGAAGATCTTCTTAAAAACCTCGGAACTCGTTTTGAAAAAGCCGGCACCATCAATGTGCTGGAAAACGGCCAGACAAAACAAATCAATGGTAAGGTGGTAGGAGCCACCCGCAATGCCGACGGTAAAATAACCAAAATTCGGCTGCGCTATTCCGCCAATGAAAACATCGTCGAATCAGAATTTGATTTAGCTGCCATTGAGTCGATGGACTTTAAACCAAAATCTCAGTGGTACCTTGATCTTCCTAGAGCCGAACAGAATCAACCTAAAGTCCCTCGAGCTCCCGCGGTCGCCGTGGCCCGGGTGGCAGCAAATGGCGTCACCGCCAAAACCGCTAACCTAAAAGACCCCGCGCTGGAACTACCGTCCAACGCAGTTGAACTTTCCTTTAAGTACACAGCGCCGAATGGCACAAAAGACGTACAAAAAATCACCGGGCGCGTCGTCGGATTTACTCGTGATGGTTCCGGTGAAATCGAAAGTGTAACCGTTCAGGGCCGCGTGCAAGCCCAGGCAGCCAATGGTCGTTGGTTTGTATTTGATGATCAAACAAACGTCACCCAGGTGTTTAAACGTGAAGAGATCACGGATTTTCGCAATTTCTATGACCGCGCCACTCAAGACGCGATCGATGATTTGCTTAAACTCACGGGCACGCAGTACGAAAAAGCCGGCTTTTTCGAAATACTAGAAAACGGAATCACCAAACGAATTAACGGAAAAGTAGTGGGCGTGGTGCGCAATGAACTCGGCAAAATCACTAAAGTTCGCGTGCGAACGCTTTTAGACCCGAGCGTTCGGAGTGTCGATAGCGCTAAAGTTGGTACAATTGAAATCGCTTTATCCGACATTCAAAAAATTGACTTCAAACCAAGGTCTCGCTGGTACCATACTGCGCAAAGCGGCGGAGGCGACAAATCTGGCGGTATCATTGTAGAAGATCGAACTAATTCTCCGGGATCAGAGGTTCCCAATAGAAACTCCGATTCGGTGCCACCAAACGACACGGAACAACCGGCACCCGCAGCCGAAAATGTCGTACAAATTCCTCTACGTGAACCTACCCGTCGCTGGCCCGACCCACCGCCCGGTTTTCCGCGTGGTTCTACCAAAGATGGCACCGTTGATGGCGGAATCGCCGGCGGCCAAAGCGGCGATGGTGGAGGCAAACCAAAAAATAAACCCGACGTCGAAAACGAAGGTCTCCGTGGTGATCGCAACGACGTCGCCAACGAAAAAAACACCGAACCAGCGGTGAGCGAGGCCAACGAAGCGCCCCAGCCCCCTGAAAAGTCACCCAATCGCGAATACGCCCGTTCCGGTCGTGAAGAACCGTTCGAAACTGACCGAGAACTGGCGAACGAAGAAAAACCTGTGACTAAGCCGTTCGATACAAACCGGCTTCCTTTAAAGCCAACAAGATTACCATCGAATGCTGTTAGTAATCCGGTTGCATTTGCCGACACAAATCCGCACATTTCGGTAGACGAAATCAATTCAGCCAATCGAGCTAATTCAGTGCTCGACGCACTGCCAGCAGCACCAGATTCGATCGTCGTACGCATTGACGACAGCGGTGAAATCGTACTTCCCGTGCTTCGCGACCTTGAAGAGCGCCCCGACGTGGCCGACGTTCCACTGACCGTTGTAACTCACGAACCACAAGCGCCACTTGTACTGAGCCCCAATGTAAACGTGCCGAAGGACTTACCTCCTCCACTCCCGCTGCGAACGCCAAAAGTACGAAATCAAATTCCTGAAGACCTCGACAAGCGTTTTAGCGAGCCGGCGGATTCATACCTTAGAAGAATTTTTCCAAAGGCTAACTCTACCAAAAAATCCTTTGAAACCCCTCTCAAGAGCGTCGACAAACAGGAAGACATTGTAAAAGATTTGCGCAAGCTACTTCCCGCCTTAATGGGTAAGAAAATTTCGAAAAAACTGCTGCAAAAAGTAAACGTTCAGCTCTTGCGTCGCGGGGATATTACAGATTTCTACGCAATCGTTGCGCCGGATGAGTTGCTTAGCGATCCCGCCTGGCCAAAGGATCTCGAAGTTTTGCGAGTTATCAGAAACATCGCACCAGAAAATAAATCTGGAGCCGCAAGAAAAGTTGCCCAAAAAGCCGCTCAGGGACTAAAACTACGAGAACTGTTGTTGGCGGAATTAGCAGGTCACTCGGAGTTCGGAATCAACATGACGCCGGTCCATTCCAACGAAGCCTTGTTGGCAAAAGGCTGGAGCTACTCTCCGATTTTTCGTGGTCGTTCGCTGCAGGCCGTGCGAGAAGGCAAAACTCACTTTACCCCGACCCGGACCGAACAGGCCCAACTCGACGTGGCGAGTGGACAACTGCGATTAGCGATCAACCACTTTCGTAAGTACTCGCGCGAGTACTTCAAAGCAAAAATGAACGGGGCGGGCCTGATTAAACATATCGGAGAAAAACCTACTGATGTAACCGGATGGAATCTTCCGATTACGCCAAATTTAAAAATTGTCGAAATCACTGAGGCCGAAGCACTCGCTATTCTCCGCGACCCGTCTAATCCCGCAGCTCATTGGACGCTTCCTCTAACTTCGGAAATTAAACTCAGTGTCGACGGTCCGAGTATTAAGAAAAAAGTATACGTGCAGCTACGCATAGACGACACCGGAATATAAAAAGCTAATAATATCAATATATTAATTCGCTATTAAATGTTGATTAAAACGCTTTGATATCAGCCACCCATAATGTTATAAGGTGCCCGCGTTAAACGTTAGTGTTTTTGCGTTTTTTACGGTGGGGATTCCTTGAATCTTGGATTGATTAAAATATCTAAATTCGCTTTCGCGTTCACCGCAGCGGTTTCGCTGTGTGTTGCCACGCAGGCGTTCGCTCACCGCGTTCATGCTGAAACTAGTTGTGTAAAAATTCTTACACCAGAAGTTTCGGTCGCGGCTCGCCCTCATGCGGAAATTAATCTATCGCACTTTCAAGATCGCGCACGCCTACTCGAACACCCTGTTACAGTTGAATACCGTAACTCGCAAAATGAATCGGAGTTCATCACTGGCCGAGTGCTAGAAATCGAACAATTAGCCGACGATCGTATCGATACCCTTACCGTTCAGGGGTTTATCCAAAAATGGGTTCCCACCAAAGACGGCGCACCAATTTTAGAAACCGTAGAAGATGCAGCACGAGGCAAGCGGACCATTTCGAATGCTGATTTGGTAAATGTTAAAACCATTTTTAAACGCGCCTCTCAAGATGCTCTTCAGACTTTAGAGTCACTAAATCAGAAAGGTCAGGCCGTAGAGGGTTCGTTGTTGGTTGTGACCGAAGTTCCAACGGACCTCAACCCGCGCCCCAACCCCAAAAAAATTACCGGCCGGATCGAACGACTGATTCGGGAACCCAATTCAAACCACATTTCAAAGATCGAGTTTCGTACGAACGACCGAGACGTACTGGAATTTGCGGTGGCTGACGTTGTCGCCATAGATTTCGGCGTTGAAGTAAATTTTAGAGGTACGAGTACGAAGCGCGCCCCCGAACAGCGGTTCCCCGATCTTCCTAGTTCCTTTCCCCGCGGTTCTAGCCCGCAGTTAGCTGCCCCCGCTATCGAGCGCACCCGCGACACTAGTCCCGGTCAAATCGCGGCCCCTCAAGTAGCGCCCGTAGTCGAGGCGGAACTTGCCGAGATTGCCAAATTAGCCTCTGAACCCGCATCTCAAGACAGTGCTTCGCTTGAACCAGTAAGAAAGGTCATTTCTAAATCGCCATACTCGGAACTCGCCCGCTCACCGGTCGATGGCGACTTGATCGAAGGGTTCCTAATTGAAAACGGCGCGGTGGTTCATAAAGAATTTCAAGTCACGCCAGAATATGTGACGAATTTTCAGGCTCCTATGAACGAATTTCTAGCTCACAGCTTAGGCGCTGAAAAGGCCGACGAAATCTGGGAACGTAAAACCAGTCTAGTTAGCGATATTGGCGAAATTCAGGCTCTGCTCGTATCGGACCTGGAAAAAATATTCGGCCCTGACCCACAGCTAAAAGACATTCGAGTCACTCTTTTAAGCCAAGGCGGAATGCATCACGTTTACGAAATCTCAGTTCCAGATACTATCGCTGCAGATCCAAGATTTCCTGGTTGGCGCATTCTCCGCGTACAAAAAGCCATGCGCCACCGCTCGCCCAAAACCCACCCGAATGAAAGTCCGGCATTTCTCGAGCGCGCGAACAAACAATTTGCGGACTCTGACAATAATTTTTACTACTCCGTTATCGCACGTGAAATCGGAATAAGTTATTTAGCGGCTTCAAACCTCTGGCGCCTGCCAGTTCTTAACATTACCAGCGACGAAACGTTTGCCCGTCGCGGTTGGACTGCTACCACCAAGGCGGTGGGTCACTCTGTAAAAACCGCCCTCACTCCAGGAAATGGAATTTTTGCACCCACACTCATGCAACAGGCGAGACTTTCGAAACTCATACGCCAGGCCACCACACGCGGAAAAGCCTTTGCCACCATGTCTCAACGCTATTTTTACTCTAGACTCAAAGGCTCCCACTTATCGAAAATGCTCGATCGTAAACGATACACCGATGTTACCGGTTGGGATGTCCGTATGCCTGATGATCTTATCTTGGTGCAACTTTCTAACTTAGAGGCCGGCGTGCTTAGACACCAAAGCAACGACTGGATCGTGCGCCTCAACGTAATTCGCAAAAATGCAGATGGTTCCGTGATCACCAACCGCGACGGATCACCCGTGGTAGCGCCTGTTTGGTTCAAAGTCATACTGCGCGATTTCTAACTCGCCTTTTTGTGACGAAACAAGTCTGGGTCAATTTCAAATCGCCGCAGCAAACGTAACAAATTCGCGCGATCTAGTTTTAGATCCCGAGAAATCGCCGAGACATTGCCTTGAGTTTCGGTCAGCCATCGCACAAGAACGTCGCGCGTTAAGTCTTCGTCTACTTCTTTACGAACGTTGGCGAGCCCCTTCTCGCTCACGGCTGCATAAAGACGCGGCCCGGTTGGTGCAAGCGATCCAGTTCCTGCCGTAGGAGTTGTTCCTGTTCCTCCCATAGCGTGAACATTGTTATCGTTGACGACCCCGACGGACTCGGTACTAGCTACTTCGCGCATCGTAGCGCGTAGGGTTTCCTGTCTCAACTGCGAGAGCTCGAGTACCGGGCCCTTTTCCAAAATAAGTGCGCGCTCTATAACACTCTTTAGTTCACGCACGTTGCCGGGCCAGCGATACTGAGCCATCGCTTTTACCGCCGCCACTGAAAATCCGGTAAACGATTTTCCTCTATTAGTGCCCAGTACTTTTAAAAAATGATCCGCGAGCAACGGAATATCTTCCGGGCGGCTCCGCAGAGGTGGTACGGTAAGCGGAATAGTGTTTAACCGGTAGAAGAGATCTTCGCGGAACTTACCTTCGGCTACGGCTTTGGATAAATCGCGATTAGTTGCCGTAACGATATGGGCATTTACTTTTATGTCTGCCGTGCCGCCAACTCTCCTAATGGTGCGTTCCTGCAACACCCGCAGCATCTTAGCCTGCATTTTTATGTCCATTTCGCCGATTTCGTCGAGAAACAGTGTACCGCGATTAGCCAGTTCAAATAAACCCATTTTACGATTAGCCGCTCCAGTAAAGGCGCCCTTTTCATGCCCAAACAACTCACTCTCCAGCAAGTGGTCCGGAAACGCGGCACAGTTTATTGCAACGAAAGGTTTATTTTTTTCGTCGCGGTCAAATACTTTACGGTGAATATAGCGCGCTACGACTTCCTTTCCCACCCCGCTCTCACCGTGAATTAAAACGACGGGGTCATGGTCTCCAGTGTAATTTTTGGCGACTGCGGCGACCATTTCTTTTACATTCTGGATATACGAAGATCGACCTACAAAAAATTCGTCATCAGCCGAATGAGTCACTCGGTCGAGTAGTTCGGTTTTAACTTCTAACTGAGTGGCTAATTGATCTATCAAATTTAAATTTCCGCGACGCAATTCCTCGTGTTCCACCGCACGTTGAACGGTCTGGACAATGGCATCTAAATTAAAGGGCTTTTCCAAATAATCGAAGGCGCCCTTATGAATGGCTTCGATTGCACATTCTTTTTCGCCATGACCGGTAATCATAATAATGGGACTCTTAAAACCCGCCGCGTGAAGCGCGTCGATAAGCTGAAACCCATCGAGTTCGGGCATCTTGATGTCTGTCACCACGGCATGAAACGCATCGGTTGAATTCATGCGTGTGGTAGCGAGATCTAGTCCGGTCCGTCCATGTTCCGCAGTCTCGACAGTCCAACCTTCGCGTGAAAAGCGAGTCTGCAGTAACTTTCGTACAGTCTCCTCATCATCGACAATAAGTATTCTGGTTTTATTTTTTTCCATTTCAGTGCCCCCGATAGTCCACTGGTACTTTAATCACAAACTTGGTTCCGACGTTCAACTGCGACTCCACTATGATCGAGGCATGCAGACGCGATAAAATACCGTGGGTAATACTTAGCCCCAGTCCCATGCCCTTTCCGACTTCTTTGGTTGTAAAAAACGGATTAAAAATTTTTGATCTCGCCGCCTCGGTAATGCCCGTGCCATCGTCCTCGAATTGCACTTCGACTATTTTCGAAGAATGTCGAAGCGTTCGAATAACAATTTTACCTCGCCCTGCGCGCTTGCTCTCGATTGCGTCGCGGGCATTGGTGGCTAAATTAATAAAGACCTGCTCTAATTGAAATGGATTACAATATATTTTAGGTACGTCCGAGCCATACTCCCGTATCACTTCGATGCCCCGAGATCTAAACTGTTTTGCCAACATTACCAGGGACTCATCTATGACTTCATGCACATCGACCCACTCAAAATCTTCGGTGCTCTTACGGGTAAATTTCCGTAGATGAGTAATGATACGCTCCATTTTTTCGGCACCTTTTACGACCTCTTCTAAACACGTTTTGATACTTTCTAGTTTTTTTTCGTTCGGTATTGTCGCCAGTGCTTCTTGGGCAAACCCCTTCACTCCAGTGAGCGGTTGATTAAGCTCGTGTGCGATACCCGCTGCGAGTTCGCCTAGCGCTGCGAGTTTACCCGACTCGACCAAAGTGTCCTGCATAGCTCGGTGTTCCGCATTGGCTTTTTCTAAACTTAGGTACGCGTTTCGCAACTCGCCATGTTTCGTAATCAATTCTCGTTCCATGTTTTTCTTCTCAGTAACGTCCCGAAAAATGCACATAGCTACGTGATTGCGGCCAAGCGAGAGCACTTTTACTGACAAACTCACAAAACGGTACATCCCGTCTTTGTTTTGCAAAACGAGATCTTCGAAAAAACCACTGTTTTCAAGGTGTGTCAGAGCCAACCCCTGGGAATGCTCTGGTAGTTCGCGATTGGTCGGAAAAAGCTTGCTGACAGAATCACCGACGATTTCCGAACGCAGATATCCCGTGAGTTCGAGAGCCTGTAAATTTGCGGCTGCGATTTCCTTTTTCTTTAGATCGACCACCAAAATAGCATCGTTGGCGTTTTCAAAAAGCGCTTCGAGCTGTTCCGCTACTTTTTCGTTCTTGGTTACCCGAACAAACGGGGGCATCGGCGCCACTGCGGGCACCAGTTTAAGAGGGGCGCGTTCGGCGATTTTGATTTTCGCCTTCTTACTCATGCCGCCGTACTCCCTTCACCACGGCTCGGAGGCGCACCGTTGCTGTCGGCTTTAGTGTCATCTTCACGGGCGGCGCCACCGCCGGCAGCCGATAAGAACGCGCCTGCGCGCCGCATTTCTTCCCGTACAATATTTTGAATCGTCTCCATGTCAGATGCTTGCAACCCTAACATTTCGTACATGTAGGGTTGTAGTCCTCCGTCGGAGTAATCTCCCGAGTGGCCGATTTTCATTTCAATAGCGAGCGCATTTGCTACCGCCACAATGTAGATCGACGGTTTAGCACTCGGTAAAATTGTTTCTGAATTGCGCACATCGACGTGATGGTAACGAATCGTCGTGCGTATGACTTGTGGAAGCCCCCACTTTGCCGCTATGTGTTCTCCAAGAAAAGCGTGGCTTGGCGCATCGAGTTCGCTTTCAGCCTGAGTAAAGCTTATTTGATTCTTGCGAGCGTGGCGTACGATCGTAAACAGAGTCTCGCGCGCCACTTGATGCATAACTATTTTTCCAATGTCATGTAATAGTCCGCACGTAAAACACTCCTCTGGTTTGGGATGTTTTATTTTCTTAGCAATCACCTCACTCGCGACTCCAGTGGCCAGTGCGTGACGCCAGAAATCGAGCATGGGGAATTCTTCAGAACCTTCGCCCGGAAACAAAGAAAACACGCTTAGTCCCAGTACCAGCTGCGCAAGGGTGTTGAAGCCCAAAAACGCTAACGCACGTTTTACGTCGGTCACGCCGCCAGGAATGCCGTAGTACGGAGAGTTAATAAGTTTTAGAACTTTCGCCGTGAGCACTTGGTCTTTTTTTAGAACATTCGCAATGTCGGCTGAACTCGAGTTTGGGTTGTTGATAAGTTCAGTGACTTTAGTTGCCACGATTGGCAGCGTCGGAATGTCGTGTAGTTTTTCGAGCAACTGGTTAAAACCCTTTGGAATCTGGGCTTCGTTGCGTAGGTGTGGACCGAGTTTTGGATTCCCCATGCGGCTGTTTCTCCCGTAAGCCGTATCGGTAAAACCCACGGTCACATTGACGCGGTAAAATTGTCTTACTTGGGAGTTTCGAACTCGACGAAGAGCGGCAAGTTTTTCCTTCGGAGCTTCGCTACAGCTTGGCTCAGCCACTGATGGTTGTGGGCAAGCGACGCTACGATAGTAAAAGGATTCAATACCAGAAGGTCGCGCCCCGACTCAGAATCCGTACTGAACTCAACATTTAACCCCGTCGACGATACAATGCCCACCAGTATTGGACCCTTTTTGGTTAGCAAAAATACACCACCGCCACTGTCACCTTGATTGATGAACTGATCGGTGTGAGCCATTGAAAGGGGGCCTTTGCCCGACCTGTAGTTTTCATCGATCAGCTGGGCCAATACTTGGCGATTACTGCGCATGACCCAGGCCCCCGATCTCTCCACATGGTCCGGTACATAACCTCTCTCTCGTTCAAGTTTTCCGAAAAACCAGCGTTTGCGTTTAAGGTCCGTCACCGCGAGCGCATATTCCACGATGTCAAAATCGGGACTTCCAGTTGCAGCCACATCGTTCACGTCAAAACCCACGGCATGCACTACTCGTCCTTTTTTGAAGTAGTCCTGATTCGACGGTATCCAAGTCTTTGGCGTGCGCTCTGGAAAAATTGGTCGTTCTAACTCTAAAAGCCCAACGTCTTTTGAAGCCTTGCGATAGCGATCCCAATGAACTCCGCAACCGAACAATTTCCACTGCCATCGCTTGGTCAAACATTGGCTTTCGTTGCCCCATAAAAAAGAATCATGAGTTGGGTTCCAGTGAGCCCCAACGATTCGACTCACACCTGGAATTTCTTTTTGAAGTTCTTGAAAAGCTTTGGGCCCGTGCTCGTTCCAAGAAGCGAGCAACAAAGAAATTTTTTGAAGTTCCGTGGCCTCTACAAACGCGTCGCTCAGAAAAAAAGAAACGGCGCCTGGCACATTCAAACCTATCCCGCTGGCACAATGAGCTGCGGTTAAAACCAAATTGGGCGCAATCAACGTTCCCGAACAAACCCCAGATTCATCCGCAGTCTGAGAGATAATACGCCCCGAAAGCGGAAAGTGGTCTTTCGCGTCATGCCCATTTAAAACCGCAACCCCTTCGGTGCTAAAAAGCATAATGCCTAAACAGATAAATAACAGGCCAAAACCAAAACGAAAAAAAGTAGTCACTGAAACTCCAGTAATAGGACTTAGACTTTAAAAAGCCTGAGACAAATACACGAAATAATTAAAGAAATAAACAAAAAAAGTGGACTTTTTTACTATATTTTTACGACTTAAACGGGCCCCCTGGGCCACCCTAGCGACTTGATTGATTAAATTCCATCGTACATCGACCGAAGTTTTGCCCGGTTGATTGCGCGAGTTAGCGTTTTGGGTAGAGCATCCACAAAGAAAATGTGCGCCGGCATCTTATCGGCTGGCACTCGAGTGGCTAAAAAATCATGCAACTGCTTCTCGCTTATCTGCGCAGGCACTTCACCCAACATTTTTTTTACCGCCACTAACGCGGGCATGGGTTTTTTGAGCCGGTCCCGAATGCCGACATAAGCGCACTCTTCGATCTGCGAAAGCGAACGAACCAGGACCTCAATATCTCGCGCAAACACTTTGGTTCCACTTTGAAGCACGACCACGTCGGCTTTGCGATCTAGAAATATTACGTTGCCATTGCCGTCGATATCGACCAAATCGCCGGTATACAGCCAAGTTCCCCGCACGGTTTGTTTTTGCTCTTCGGGCAAATCCAAATACTTTGCCATCAATTGCGGGCCAGTAACGGTTAGTTGCCCTCGCTGCGGTTTCTTTTTGTCGATTTCGTCGTTGTTGTCGTCGACCACTCGAATGCGAGTGCCCACCACGGCGGGGCCACAAAACCCAAAAGGTTTACTAGCATCGACGAGCGAATCAGCAGTACTCATGGCAATCGTGCCCAAATATTCTGTCATGCCGTAATTTTGGACAACACCCGCCTTAGTGCTTTCTTTAATTTGATTCAGCAGACTCGCTTCGAGTTTTGCGCAATTAAAAACAAAATTTTTAATTGTCGGAATTGGCAATTTTTCCGCTACCGAGGTTTTAAGAAGGTCTTCGAGTAAATGCTGTTTCGGGGCCATGCGTGTGACCCGATGCTCTGTGATCGCTCCCAGAATTTCTTTAGGATCGACCTGATCACTCATATAAACAGTCGCACCAGCCAAAAGGGGCGCTAACAAAAAGTGAATAAAATTAAAGGGGTCTGTGTACAAATGTTGGGTGTAAAACACATCGGTCGGCAACGTGCGATAAGCGCCTTTTACCGAAGTCATCGCCTGGCCGATTGATTTATGATCGAAGAGGCATCCTTTATATTTGCCGCTCGTGCCAGGCGTGTAAAACAGCAGGATCTGATCAGTGTCCACAATCGGATGACTGCTCGGTGGCGAGTAAGTCGTGTCGTACTCCGCGCAACGTTTGCCTTCGATTTCAATGATCTTTATGCTGCCATGACCGTTTTGCGCCAAAAACTCCCTCAACGTGCGGGTGTGATCGCTGGTGCAGAGCATGTGGGTAATTCCGGCGTTTTTAATTTTAAATAAATTTTCTTCCGGCGAACCCCATGGATTGAGCGGAACCGAACAGGACTTCGTATTGGCGAGGGCTATGAACGAATACGCAATGTGTGGACAACTCGACATCCACAACCCCACTCGCAGACCGTGGCCCCATTCTTTTTGCAAGTAATATGAATAACGATTCGCGGTTTCCCAAAATTCCTTGTAGGTAACGTTGAATTTAAGATAGCGAAACGCTGTTTTAGATCCATTTCGAAGTGCAATTGGAGAAAGTGTTTGCGAGATTAGCATTCCTTTAAATTATGAGTGTTCCCTTCACAACTGTCATTCTATTTTTCAACAAATCCGCGCTCACGTTGCGGTGTTTAAAGAGCGTTTATCAAGCGGGATTATCTGAAAATTCTATTCTGCTCGTTGACAATGGTTCGACACCCGAGACCGCCAGTAGTATTCACTCTTCAACCAAGGCTCCCGTTTTGCGCCTCGAAAACAATGCGGGTTTCGCCAAGGGCATGAACCTCGGCCTACGACATTGTTTTTCAGATTTGGCGACTCAATGGGTATTGGCGCTCTCAAATGACACTGAACTCCAGCCCAGTTTCGAAGTCGATTTCTGCAACTTTTTATCAGAGATTACGAATATAGAGGCCCCCACAATTCTGGGCCCTGCCGTTTACCATCTCCAAAGTAAAACCTTGGCCTACACTCATGGCCGTTTTTCCAAAGAGCTGGCCGGATTTTCTGCCTTGTCGCACCAAGTTGCCCAGGAACAGCGAGTGCCGATTGTTCCGCCCTTTTATTACCCCGCTGCCGCCACTCTCTGGAACCGGCGCGCGTTTGAAGCGCTGGGCGGATTTAACGAACGATTTTACTGCTACTGGGAAGACGTCGACCTTTCCTACCGCTGTGCCCAAAGCGGGGTTCGCCTTCTGCCCGCACCTGGTTTGCACGTCTATCACCAAGGAAAAGGAACCACTTCTGGTAAAAAGCACTACGTTTCCGCATTTCATCAAGGCGAACAAACATTTCGACGCCTCTGGGACCTTTGACTTGCAGCTCTACCTCGCATAAAAAGACCAACCAATGGACAAGTGGATTAAATGTATCGCCAAGGGCGGAAACGTCATGGCAACTGCGATTACAGCAAAAACCCTGATAGACGAGGCTCAGAAGCGCCACGCCTTGGCGCACCCAACCAATAAGTCTCATCCATCGCCGGTACAGGCACTTGGCGAGTCTCTTATCGCGGGGCTTTTACTTTCTTCGAATTGCAAGGCCGGCGAACGCATTAGTCTTTCGGTCAAGGGCGAGGGTTTTCTTAAACATGTTCTGGTCGACGCCCTGCCCGACGGAAGCGTAAGAGGTTTTTTAATCTCACGGGCCGCCGAAGTACCGCCCGTAGATAGTACGCTTGGTCCCTGGCAAAAGGGACTTCTTAGTGTCGTACGCTTAAAGCTTGGAGAAAAAGAACCGTACGTTGGAACTGTGCCAATCGTCACTGGGCATTTGGCAAAAGACTTAACTTTCTATCTACTTCAGTCGGAACAAATTCCTGCAGCCGTGGGCCTTGCAGTGAACTTTGATCGCAGCGGTAAGGTCGAATCTGCCGGAGGTTTTTTAGTTCAAGTCGTACCGGGCGCTTCAAAAAAAGAAATTGCTCGAATTGAACAAAACATCAATAAATTACAATCTCTTGCTAGAGAGATCGCCAAGAACTCTGACCCTACGGTCTTACTAGGGCAAATTTTCGACGACATGACGTTTATCATCCTAGATGAAAAACCCCTACGATTTGAGTGTAGTTGGTCGAAGGAACGCATAGTCCGCGCTTTAATGTTATTGGGGAAAGACGAACTACGAGACATGATGTCGCAAGATCACGGCGCGAAAGTGCATTGCGATTTTTGTTCGAAACTATTCGATATTTCGGAATCTGAACTTGATCAAATCATCAAACAACTGGGTGCTAAGGCGGAATAGATTTTTTCCACACCGTTTCAGGTTCCGAACCATTGGCATACCGCGCGGCTACAAATAAGAAATCTGAAACCCTATTGATAAACGGCACCGCATGCTCGGGCAACACGTGACCGCTGGCTTGATATTGAACCATTGCGCGTTCTGCGCGCCGAGCCACTGTGCGCGCAAGATGCAACCGAGTAGCCAGTTCCGAACCTGCGGGCAAAATAAACTGGCGAAGTTCTGGCAAACTCTCAGTCATCTGATCAATTTTTTCTTCTACCCATAGGGTGTGTTTCGCAGTGATCGGAATTAACGTAAATCGTTCACGCTCTGCCACACCCGCGGCTAGCAAGCTGCCTAAATCGAAAAACCAATGTTGCAGCTGCTCAAGCCACGAATCGAGCGGTGACGCCTTTGAGTCGGACCCCGTCGCAGCACGGGCATGCCCAATAAAAGAATTTAACTCGTCAATCGTGCCATAAGCTTCGATCCGAGCGTCGGCCTTCGAAACCTTTTCTCCGCCCAGCAACGCCGTCTGACCCTGATCTCCTACTTTAGTATAAACTTTCGCCATTTAAGGGTCATTTGAATGGCGACGGTACGTCTCGTCAACTTCAAAAAAAATGCAGGGGTTGCTCGCCTCAAAAAACTTGGCTAGAGCTATTTGCTGCGTGGGGACGGTGTCAGGTTTGCGAAATTCGCATTTGATTTTGCGTATTCTCGGGATTCTGAAGCTTGGCTGCTTGATTGCAGGGCCAAGTGCCCAGGCTTATCAACTTATTTCTCATGAACAAATGGCGCATTCAGCGCTAATTCACTTAAAAAATTATCAACCGTACTTTCAAGAAACTGCAAAGTGGGTTCGAGACGCGACTCCCGATCAGTTCCGCGCACTAAGAGCAGTGCTTTTGCGAAGTTCCATTGAAGCGGACCTGCGCCCCGACCTCTGGGGCGAAAATATTCTTTTGGGTCCCGCTAACGGCGGACATTCGGGTTCCGCTTCCGTTTTATTTACCAGCGTTTTTCACTTCATCGTCATTCGAGAAAACCCCGACGGCACCGTGATTCCCGGTGAATTTTGGAAGCACCACGACGGCTATAGCTGGCGCCACAGTAGTCAAACAGGAGCTTTTGACTCCCTACTCTCGTTACCGACTTCCAGAATTAGAGGAGACCTCTCCCACAGCCTGGGGGGCACAACCCCCGCGCATGTGCGCCTGCCGTTTGCCGACATTCCAGCTTACAAAAAGAACTTCCGTTTGAGTGACAGTGCGTTTCGTCGAATGTTTCACAGCTCGTCAAATCGCGCTATTGACGCTGTATTTCCTCCAGCTGACGTACCGGCTGAACTGGCATTCAATCACGTAATGAGGTCTCCCCGAGCCACCCGCACCACCTACGAGCAGTGGTGGTCACCAATCGCAGTCATGAGTTACGGAGGTAAAAAGACAACACCACGCCGGTTCACGGAAATGGAAGTAGAGGGTTATCCCAGCAAACTAGGGGCCCTGGGCCTTACGCTGCACCTTGCGCAAGACCTGGCCATGCCTCACCACACGATCGGCACGCTCGATTTTTGCCACCACGAGCTTGAAGAAGAAATGGAAAAAAGGGTCTGCGGGTCCCAAAAAACCCCCGACCAGAGCCCCTTTTTCAAAGGTACTTACGAAGTTCCAACCAAAAACTGCCAACATCTTTACGATCCGGACTTAGTCGCTCGCATGTTGAAAACCTACGATTTTTTTCGACTCGACCAACCCTATGGACTCTCAGCAAGACTGCGGGCGCTGGCCCGCACCACTCATCAGTGGCGATTTGGCACAGTCAACCCGGACGCACCGAACGCCAGCATTGATCAAGCCCTGGACTTTGTCGCCACGCAACTCCCCAATGGGCAGGTGTATTCGGGGAATCGCTGTAGAGATCTTTTTAAACATCGGGCGGTTCAGGAACAGATTCGCACCCAATTTAATCTAGGTGTTGCCGCGTCAATTATGGTAATCGAGCTGGCGGCGAGGAACTATGAAAATGGTACAGGAAAACAAAGAGCTCTACGGAGCACGAATCATTGAAGAAGCCCAACTAGAGCGTTTCGAAAATAGAACCAAGGTACGGCGCTACCAGGTCGAGTTTAGTTGTCCGGAGTTTACTTGTCTCTGCCCCCGCTCAGGGTTTCCGGACTTTGCTACCATAAACATAAAGTATGTACCCGATCAGTGGTGCGTAGAGCTCAAAAGTCTTAAGCTCTACATCAATAAATATCGCAACATGAATGTTTTTCACGAAGATGTCGTAAACATAATATTGGAAGATCTCGTTAAACTGCTAGATCCTCACGAAATCGAAGTAGTTGGCGATTTCAATGTTCGCGGAAACATAAAAACTATCATTCGCGCAGATCACCGAAAATCAAACGATCGCTAGTTTTTAATTTTTACGCTCGTAAGCGCCAATATCAACTTGGTCCGAATTTCCTCGAAATCGACGTAGATGGTCATTTCGAACCGGCGCCACCGGATTACCTCGGTTCTCTGCGGCTGAATTTGGCGCTAATTCGAAATTTCGGCCTGGATAATCCGCGAATTGGCTCGCAACACTTCGCCCGGCGAGTTGGGTGACTGAGCGTTTTTCCCTGCGATACTCTCGGGCAAATTCACTTGCCGCCATTTTTTCAGTTTTGGTTCCAGCTCGTACATTGACGATTAAGTTGTAGTCACTGTTCACGTATCGAATATCTCGCGCTCCGTCCCAGTAAAGGGTTCCTATTAAATCCGTGTTCTCACTTAAAAGAATGTTGTTAGACACCTTTATTTCCTCGCTGGGAATACCCCCCAGCTCCACGGCCAATGCCGCTTCACTCGTAACTCCGGCAACGATCGTGTTGTGATAAATCTTAATCCCTGCGGGTATCAAATATTCTGCCTCCGCCCGTTCGCCACTACCCAATCCGGGTACCAAACGCATACCGAATTGCCCTGCGCCTATTACAACGTTATTCACAAGGCTTGAATGGCGAACGCCGCCTAAATACACGGCGGCTTGAGATTGATCTAAAAACCTATTTCGCTCTATCGTGATTGAAGTATTTGCTAGCGGGTCCTCTAGCTCATGTGCAGTTGCCTGAATTCCGTATTCACCGCCTTCAAACACACTGTCGGCCACTCGCACCAACATTGCGTCTTTCATGCGAATTCCGCTCGATAAAGTGCCCGCTCCACCTATGAAGCAGCGTTCAACGTCGATTTTACTGGACCTCGTCACACGAATACCGCTGCTCGATGCCCCGTTGATCGAGACTCCGTGCAGCCAAACCCCACTGGATTCTACGATTTCAACAGCCGCTCCCGACGACGAGTGACCGCGCGGCCCCCCTGTGCGTCGCCCTGCCGGATCGATCTGTAAGGTAAGTTCCTCGATCCAAATATTGCTGACTTGAGAAAGAGAAATTGCGGCGGCCACTTCGTCGCCATGTCGGTGAATAACTGTTTGGTTCCCATGACCGCGAATGACGAGTTCTTTTTCTTCTGGTCCAGCTAGCGGGCCCGTTAACGAAAAACTGTCGAAATCGCCTGGACCGACTGAAATCAGATCGCCCAGTTTGGCCACCTCGAGCGCCCGATTAATTTGGCGGCAGGGTGCTGAATGACTGCAGGGGTTTTTGTCGTCGCCAGCGACGTTCACGTACCATTGGTTGCTCGGACTGAATGCTTCGATTGAACGCGGTCGTGGCACGATTCCCGCCAGTCCTTCGCCCTTGATGGCAGTGGCAAATCGTCTAATCTCTGCTGCAGAATTGCTTTCCATTTGATTGGACGTAAAAGAAAGCGCCGAACACCCCGCGCTCGAGCTGACAAGAAACAACGCGATCAGCGCCCAACCCCGGGCCTTGTCGACCATCCGTGGAGTTAATACGGGGCAAACGCCCCTCTCGCACAGTCGCTTTCGCGCCATACGCCCCCCACTCCAAAGATTCTAACGGGAGCGCACTTGTTTTCATACTAAATTAATCAACAATTGAGGATTTAAAATCACCCCTCGCGGCTAGGGTCCTGAAATAACTAATTTAACGCGTCGCGCATTTTGAAAAGACGGAAGTTTTTGCCGACCTCCTCCCCACGATTACTCGGCGTTTTTGTCTTTGCAGCCGAGGGCGCGATTGATGACATCGGGAAGGTCGGGAAAGTAGTCGCCCTTTCGAAACGAGAGCGGCTTGATTTCCGTGCCCGGAGTGACCGATCGAAAATATTCACGTAGGCGAATGATCGGTCCGACCAAGCGTTGCGATAATAAAAGAGTTAAGACGATCGAAAAAATCAATCCACAGGCGAACGCCACACCGAGCGATTGATAAACAACTTTTGACTGAAGGGTCACGAACCTAAAATACGGATGATCCGCAGCAAGGCCAACTGCCATGCCTTCACTTTGCAAATAATCGTAGGATCGGTGAATGGCCAGGCCCACGGCCATCATCATGCCCGCGAGAACTACGAGATTGGTAACAATAAGAGCTATCTGAAACTTTGGGTAAATTAAAAATTTTGTTCTAAATTTCACAACGTTGCCCCTTTTAGTTCAATACTAAATTAAAAATGCAAACCCATGCCGACGGCTAAAACTAATCCAGACAAATCTATTGCCCGCGCCTGATAAACATTTTCCCGCACAAAAACACCGCCGCCATTTGCGTTGTTGGCGGTCGTGATTTCGTCGGTCTTCAGATAACGATACCCGAGCTCGGCGCAAACTGAAACCACCCGACCCAGTGGCCGTGTAAGATTGGCGCGCAAGTAGGTAGTAAAAGGGCTTTCGCTCAACACCACTACGTTCGGTGGATCTAAATTTAACGCCTCCGCAGTGAACGTGGTCGAGGCTGCGACGCCTGCAAAAATCCCCAAACTGAAACGTAGTGCTGCAGTTTTCGCAAAAAAGAAATCGAACCCCCCCATAATAGGGTACGAACGAATACCAAGATTAAATGTCACATTACTTACCCCTTCGCGGGCGACAATATCTTTTAAGATAGCCTCAGAGCGAAACACTGCGGCCATTCGATCGCTGATAAAATAACCGAGTTCGCCACCAATGGTGTTGCCTGTGTTTAGGTCGTTAAATCGAAAGGCGTCGTTGAGATCGTTTGGTCGAAAAAAATCGTACCCCCCCAAGGCTCGAATAAACCACTTGCGATCGCGCTCCGGTTGAGGACCTTCGATGACTTCTACGCGGGGTTTGGTTTCCGTTTCTTTTTCAACAGACACATGATTTTCGTGCACCCAACCATAAATCCCATTACGCGCCCGCACCTTGTACCAGCCACCGGGCAAAGGGTAGCTTGAGATTCGAATTTCCGCCCCCAGCGGTAAATAGTCGATCACCTTGGCATTGGCAGCCGGTTCGGCATGCACTGGTGCATTCTCTTCGATCACAGTGGAATCCTGCGCTGCCTGCAGAGGCAAAGCAAAGAGCCCCGCAGCGACGGTCACCAGAAGAGCAAGAGAACTTCGTTTGATTGAATTTAGGGCGAAGCGATCCATCGGCTTTCTTTCGACTTCTTACCAAGCGATGTTTCCATAGCACTCATCAACAACAGCGGGTCTACTTTAACGCCATTTAAGTGCGCAGCCCAATGCAGGTGAGGTCCACTCACTCGACCGGTGGCGCCCGCAAGCCCTAACAATTGGCCTGTCTTAACGACCTTGCCCGGCTTTACTAATGTTTTCGATAAATGGCCGTAGATCGTAAAGACGCCAAACCCGTGATCTACGATAATGGTTTTGCCCAAATAAAAGGTATCCCGAACCAATACAACTTGTCCGCCCGTGGGCGCGACGATTCGGGTTCCCGTCGGGGCACGAAGATCCGTGCCTAAGTGAGCACTGGTTTTTTTGCCATTGTACACGCGGCTAGAACCGAAAACCGAAGTCACCTGGCTATTTACGGGAAGCACCGGGGAATCACTCCAAAATCGCTTCATGGTAACCGTAGCGTATGCGCGTCGAATTGCTTCATTATCGCGCTGAATGCGCACGCGGTCCTTGGCCGAGGGTGCAATGGTTCGAGGCGGCACTCTTAGTTTTTCAGATGGAAACACTGAAGCAACAACAGACACTTCGAAATTGTATTTTTCAAACTCGGTTTCATCTTGGAATCGGTATTTTAGTTCCAAGGGAACCATTCCCGGGTCCATGCCGTATTCCACGCCCACAAACGCGCCAAACTGGTGGTTCGTCAGCGGAATAAATTCAACTTTTGCATCTCGAAAAATTCCAGACACTTCAGCGAGCGGTACATTGCCGTCTGATTGCACGTTTACAAAAAACACGCCGCCCTCAACGGGAGCGCCGCTCGCAATTTCTACTTTGATCTGCGCCTGTGCAAAAATTGCGGAAAAAAAACTTACCGCAATAAAAAGAAGGCGAGTGATATCAAGTAATTTGGGCTTCGGTTTTTCCATCCTTGAAACGCAGCCACACTTTCCGGCCACCCTTGGCCTCGTTGACCGATTTGAGCAAATCGCCCGTCACACGGTCCTCTACTAAAGTATAACCCCGTCCCAGAACTTTTAAAGGAGAAAGGGCCTCAAGACGACCTGAAAAGGACTCTAACTTCCCAACCGCTGCTAGGTGTCGGCGCTGGGCAAGATTTTCCACCTGAAAAAAAGTGTCAAAAATTTTCTTCCGCAATTCGGCCAATCGCGCCTGGGGGCTTACCAACCGTTGTTGCAAAAACAGCAACCGTTCACGTCGCTCCGAAATTCGTGCATTCACCAGCAGTCGCATGCGTCGTTCCTGATCAATGAGCGACTCCAGCAACACTTGACCACTGCGCGATATCAGTTCCGCCGCAGCAGATGGGGTCGGTGCGCGCAAGTCGGCCACGGCATCACAAAGAGTAAAATCGGTCTCGTGACCGATAGCCGACACGACCGGTATTGAACTGGAGGCCACGGCCCGTACAATTCGTTCGTCATTGAAACACCAAAGATCCTCTAGGGATCCACCCCCGCGAGCAATGACGATTAAATCTGCCAATTGACCTACGTTTATTGTTTCGAGCGCTTGCACCACCTGAGCGGGGGCGCCGTCCCCCTGAACAACAACCGGAGCTACCAGCACCGAAATGCTAGAGTTGCGACGCCCTAATACGTTTAAAAAATCCTGTAATGCGGCTCCCGTCGGAGATGTCACTATCGCCACC
This sequence comes from Bacteriovoracaceae bacterium UBA4573, assembly GCA_002387735.1. Lineage (GTDB taxonomy): Bacteria > Bdellovibrionota > UBA1018 > UBA1018 > UBA923 > UBA923. Next base: position 24,484 of record DGKJ01000065.1, read on the forward strand.
CGTCGCGGATGTTCGGGAAGTTGGCGTTTTCGCGCGCTATCAAACAACCCTTCCGCAGCGAGGCGATTTTTTAGCATCTCGAACTCTAGTGCAAGAGCCCCGGCGCCTACGGCTTCTACCTTTTCAATGATGAGCTGGTAGGTACCGCGCGGCGCGTAAACCGAAATTTTCCCGAACACCATGACTTCATCGCCATCTTTAAGCGGAACTTTTACTTTTCTCGCAGCGCCGGCGAACAGCGCACAAGACAGCGCACTCTGCGAATCTTTCAATGTAAAGTAGACATGTCCCGAATAGGAGGGGCGCATTCCGGAAACTTCACCACGCACCCAAGATGCAGGCAGCTCCCCTTCGATTAAAAATTTAACCTGAGTCGTAATTTCGGTCACCGAGAGCGCACCGGTCTCGGATTTTTTTTTGGATGTTATGTTTTTACGAGAAAAATCAAAATCTGTCTGCACCCTCTATTGTCTAGCAGGGTTTTCTTCTGATGTCTTGGCACCCTTAGACAACGCTGTTGCAACTTCTGGTTCACCCATCGACACGCCCGAAGCTATTAGGGCGCGGGCACTTTTAATGTAGTTGAGCGCCTCCCGAACTTGATAATCATCTTTGGCTTTTACTGGGCGATCGGCTGCATCGAAAACAACCTCTTTATCTTTGGCTTCTTTTTCAGCTTTTTCTTCCATCACTAGAGCTTCGATCACTTCGTCTTCACCGTCGGCATTCATGGCTTGCTTGAGATCTTTTTCTCGCACGTAATCCACAGCCTTTTTTGCTGCCGCCAAAGTTTTTTGATCGAACTCTTCGAGTAAGACGTCGGGATGTATCCCCTTCATCTGAATGGAGCGACCATTGGGCGTGTAGTACCTAGCAATAGTCAGCTTTAAACCCACGTCGGGAGCGATTTCTACGACGTTTTGAACTGAACCCTTTCCGAAAGTAGGCTGTCCAAGAACTACTGCACGTTTATGGTCTTGAAGGGCCCCAGCGACGATCTCGCTAGCCGACGCACTGGCGCCATTCACAAGCACCGCGACTGCAAAGTCTTTACGGGCAAAACCCTTTTTTACGTATTTTGTCTCACCCTTACTTTTATCTTTGCCGGCCATCGTCACTACAGCGCCGTCTTCTACAAACAAACTGGTAACGTCGACCGCCTGGTCCAATAGGCCGCCGGGATTATTACGTAGATCGAGCACTAACCCGCGCAGACGATTACTTTTTTCGAAATTTTCGATGGCGGTTCGTAAATCATGGGAAGATCGCTCGTTAAAGTTCGTCAAACGCGCATACAGATAGTCTTTTTCCAACACTTCAGATTTGACCGTTTTGATTTTAATCTCTGCTCGAGTAATTTTGTATTCCTTGGGTTCTTTCAAACCTTTGCGCCAAATAGTGAGCGCGATGTCGCTGCCTTTTTTTCCGCGCATCTTGGCTACCGCTTCTTCCAGACCAAGACCCTTGGTAGACTCCCCATTTATTTTTACAATTCGATCACCGGCCTTGATACCGGCTTCGTAAGCGGGCGTATCGTCGATCGGAGTTATCACCGTGAGTTGGGAATTTTTTAAACCGAGTTCGATACCCACACCACCAAACCGTCCGGATGTGTCTATTTTCATATCGCGAAAAACTTCAGGCGGCAAAAAGCTTGAATGGGGATCGAGTGTTTCGACCATGCCCTTAAGAGCACCATATATGAGTTTCTTGTTGTTCACGTCTTCCACGTAATTTTGTTCAACAAAAAAAAGAACCTTTTGAAATAGCCCCAAATTTTCGTAGCGCTCCTCGGTTGCTTGGTTGGCTGTGCCGGTGGGCGCCGCACCTTTTTTTGCACCATAAAGCGCAGGGGAACTCGCCATCGCTACCGTCGCAACTACTGCCATCCAAGGCAAACCCAAAGACCTATTGTACGACATGTTTTCCCCCGTTTTTGAAGTTCGCCACCGCTTGATGGTTGATCCACTGTACTGGATTTACTGCTACGTTCTTTTCTCTAATTTCGAAATAAAAAGGCGCTTCCGAAGTTGCCCCCACGAGCTCCCCTTTTCGCAAAACATCTCCAACTTTTACGCCGGTTTTAGCAAGCTGCCCATAGAGTGAAAAATATTGCCCAGGGTGCTCGAGAATCACAATAGAACCGTAATTTTTGAGTGGTCCCTGGTATACCACCTGGCCTTCGTGTACCGCGCGCACATTGGAATTGGCCGCAGTTTCTATGGATATTCCTTTTTGAAACGTTAACAAGTTGGTTTTGGGATTAAACGATCTACCAAACTCGCTCACTATTGCACCGTCTACCGGAAGTTCCAGCTGACCTTTGAGTGACGCCAAGGAAAACGGTTCCGAAGTTTCACTTTTTTTATGTTGAAACTGATCCAACATTTGCTCAAGTTCCATTTCGCTTTCGCGCAGTGAACGAATTCGCTTAAGTGCTTCTAAGTGATTTACCCGGTTGGTCTTAAGAATTTCCTGGTGAATTTGTCTATTCGCCGTAAGTTCGGCCGATTTATCTTTGAGCTCAAAAACATAGTAATCAAGTTTATTGCGTTCTTCGAGAATCTTAAGTTCAAGAGCAAGAGCTTCCTGCACGTCGCCTTGCAACTTATGCACCGAAGCGATGTCTCGAGTGAGAACCTTGTTTAAAAAATAGCTCTTCTGAGCGAACACGTCAGCGTTCAAAATTTCTAACAATTTGAAACGATCACCGAAATGGTCGACACCCGCGAGTTTATAAAGCTCCAACAGTCGTTTGCGAATTATTTTTTTCTGTTCCTCAATTCGAAGGGCCACCTCTAGCCGCCGTCTCGATAACTCATCAAGGCTGGTGTTGAGCTGCAGAATTCGTTGTTCAGAGAGCTGAATCTCGCGGGCTTGCAACGAGAGTAGCTTTTTAATTTTCTTTAATTGGGAATTTGAACTTGTCTCTCGAACCTTCGATTCAGTTAATTCTCTCTGAAGAGAAGTGATTTCCGAACGCAGGTGCACTATCGCGTCGGCGTTGAGTTTAGACGCCGCCATCATACTATTCTTAATTTCGGCACCCAAACCTAAGTCCCACGAGACAATGCCTGAAACTACCAACAGTGATTTTAAAACCGCGATTAATTTTTTATTCGCAGTTGCGCCCATACACTTCCGATCATCCCTGAAAAGAAGCCGAGAAACAAAATGAAAAAGAGTGACCAGAGGGGTCGCACTGGTAGCGACTCGTACCCCATCGCACCAAAAAGCTGAGCCAAGCTTTTTTGTAGACGACTTCCCGCATAAACCAAGATTCCGGCGGCCAAAGCTCCCGCCAATACGCCTTCGACCATACCCTCAAGCACCGACGGCAACGCGCGCAGTGAGCGGCGAGCCCCCAAATCTACCAGAGTCCGGCGCAGCTGCTCTTGCAGACGGTTCCGGAGTTGATTGCGATGAACTATGAGGGTAGCACCCGCCAGCCCGAGTCCAACGAGTAGCGCCAAACAAAAGGTCTTCAGTAGCGCTAGCATGCGAATCAACCCAGCGAATCGCGCTTCATTGGTTTCAATTTGCTCAATGGTGCGATCGGTGCTGGCTATCTTCTTAATTTGATCGAGCTTATTGGCCTCGGCCTTAACTTTGATGTAGCGCGGAATGGTATCGAGCTCTAACTCTTCAAGTCCTTTTGCAAGACTTGGAAAGTAACGTTGAAAATTAGAAATGAACGCGTCTTTACTCACCAACTGTGCACTTTGCACGCCGGAAATCTTTTTTACTCCGCTCAACACAGTCAACTCTTGGCTTTCTGAGACTAGAGGAGAAAGATAAAGCGTCATCCAACGCGAAGTTCGTAAATCGGAAATAACGCCGGAAAAGCTCGTAATCACTTCAAATATCAGACCCGTGAGCACTAATATGGTCGTCATTGAAAGAACCGAAACTGAGCGGGCCCCCCAACGGTGCTTAAGAGAGGTTAGGGTCATTCTTAGTACTAAAGCAAACATACGCCCTCTTCTAACATGAGCCGCCCGCCTTTTAAAATACAAGACCGACGACGCACTCGCCGAACGATTTCCCGATCGTGAGTGGCTACTAATATGGTCGTGCCGCGTAAATGGAGTTTTTGAAATAAATCCATAAGACTCCAAGTGTGATCTCGATCTAAACTACCGGTCGGTTCATCTGCCAACAATATTTCTGGCTGCCGCACGATAGCGCGCGCAGCCGCCACTCGTTGTTTTTCGCCCCCAGAAAAACCCGCAACCTTTTTGTGGGCCAGGCGCGAAAGGTTCACGAGCGCCAGCGCCTCATCGATTGCCCTCTTCGAGTACCGTTCGGTATCTCCCGCCGCGTGCAATGCAAGAGCAACATTGTCGTAGGCCGTGAGGTCTTCGACCAGTCGTAGCTCTTGAAAAATTACTCCGATACGCCGTCGGGTGGCCTGAACTTTTTCAAAAGCCATTTTCGATATGTCCTCGCCGAAAACCTGAACAGTTCCACGGGTAGGAGTTTCCTCACCGCACAACATTTTGAGTAAAGTGGTTTTTCCCGCTCCACTATCACCTACAATGTAGAGGAATTCGCCTTTGTTAATTTTTAAGGTCACGTTGTCAAACACCGGACCTGCACTTTGCGGATAAGTTTTGGACACACTCGTTAGAGCAATCATTCCGACATCTCCTCACTTCAAAGTAGCAAAGATCCGGCGCTCCGAGCAGAGCGGGAAAATCCTTCCCTAGATCGTTTTTTTCCCCCTTCGCCCGGCAACTCCAGCTACACTCAATTTCATGGTCGCACGAACATTATTTCTTTGGTTGGGCTACGTTTTCACTCAGAAGGCTGTAAATTTGGTTGTCCTTACGATGGTGACCTACATTTTTGTACGCCAGGAAACCGGTATCGAGCGCGATAGCCTGCAAAAAATTCAGGACTTAATTGCAGCCAACGAAATATTGGCTGTTGGCGCCGCCGCTTTACTTTACACCTTGGCCCTACACGCGTTTCGCCCTTTAGCCCGAACGAGCTGGAGCGACATATGGGCATTGCGAAAAAATTCCGCTCACTTGGGTCCCAGCCTTCTTCACGGCGTAATCATTGGCGCAATTACCCTCATCGCCACCGCTAGTGGCGGCTATCTAAGTTATCTCGGGTTTTACCTTCGAGTCGACGAAATTGCCCTTTCAAGCTTAACTATCTTCTTTTTTTCTGCAGCGGTTTTAATGACCGCACTCGTAGAGGAATATATTTTTAGAGCATGTCTCGAGCCCGTGCTCAGCAAAAGGCTTTCTCTTGGCAGCACCATCGCAATTTCGACCGCGATGTATGTCTGCACCAAGGCTTTCTTGTTCGATATTTCAGCCGTAGTGGCGCTGAACTTGGCTCTTCTTAACATTAGTTTTTCACTGTTTGCGCGGGCGCGAGGCACTTTTGTTGCATCTGCGCTCTTGTATTTCGGACTCTTCACCACCATGCACTTTTGTTTCGGATTGCCGTTCTTCGGACAAGACATGCCAGGAATATTGCTGCTTCGCCCCGACAGCGCGAGTTCGGAACCTGGTACACTGGGGTATGTATTGTCTGGTGGTAGCTGGGGTCCCGAAAACGGCCTTATTTTTTCGGCACTCTTGGTGATAGCGCTCTACCTTCCACAACTGCACAGTAAAAAAATCTCCTAATCCAGATTCTTTTGCCGAATTAATTTGTTAGACTTCGAGAAACGGAGAACCTTCTATGAACATCGAAATTCTTTTTGGATCCATCGCCCACGCTGCCAGTTCGAGCGCGCAGGTTACAGCTTCGGCCGCCGGTGCAGTGTCTACTCCAAGCGCCTTCGATCTAATATTAAAGTCAGGCTTCGTTGTGCAGCTCGTATTACTATCGCTGCTCGCTGCTTCGGTGCTTTCATGGTCGATTATTTTAATGAAACACCGCGCGCTTAAGGCCGCAAAAAAAGAATCTCAAGCATTCCTGAACGCGTTTTGGTACGGACAAAATTTGGAAGAAATTTTCGAGAAAGCTGAAAAACAATTTGCCCATGCTCCTGTCGCGGCGGTTTTCAAGGCTGGCTACAAAGAGTTGAAAAAAATCTCGCAAATCGACGCGCGAAACGTGCGCACCGAAAGTATAGCCAACATTCACCGCGCTTTGGGTCGTACCGCCCTTGCAGAAACACACGGTCTAGAGAAGATGGTGGGCTTTCTCGCGACCATTGGGAGTGCCGCACCATTTGTCGGACTATTTGGAACGGTTTGGGGTATTATGAATTCCTTTCAAGGAATAGGCGCTACTGGAAATGCAAACCTTGCCGTCGTTGCGCCAGGAATCAGCGAAGCGCTCATTGCTACCGCCGCCGGCCTTGCTGCCGCGATTCCCTCGGTGATGGCCTATAATTATTTTGTTGGACGAATCAAATCAATTGCTACTGAAATGGATACCTTCAGCCAGGACTTTCTCAACATTGTGCAGCGGAGCATGTTGAAGTCGAATAGCGCCCCTACGGTCAACGCACAACAGTAGCAAAAACTTCAACCGGTCAACAGGCCAAGGAGCTCACCATGGGTTTCGGCGTTCAGGATATTTCGAATAAAACCCCGACTACTTTGTCGGAAATTAACGTCACACCGCTGGTCGACGTAATGTTGGTGTTGCTGATTGTTTTCATGGTCTCTGCGCCGCTCATGCAACAAGGCGTGCAGGTAGACTTACCAAAAACAGCCTCTCACGCGCTCGACGAACAACAAGATCAGATCGTTCTTGTGATCCATCGAAACGAACGCATTTCGATTAACGACAACGCAATCGAAATGCGCGATCTCGAGAAAAAGTTAGCGGCAATTTACCAAAACAAATCTACTCGAGAAATTTACATTCAGGCGGATCAGTCAGTGAACTACGGCTTGGTCGCTCAAATCATGGCCCGAGTGCGCCGGGCTGGTATTACTAAAGTAGGGCTCGTCACTGATCCAATTGATAGCAAGGCGGACCGATAGAGAAAGCAATGGCGACTCCTCCAAAAAGAAACATTCGGCGTCCCGGAAGTTCGCAAGACGAATTTGGGCGTTCTCTGCGGTTATCAGCTGCCGTTCACGCAATTTTACTTATTGGCGCGCTTCTTTCGACGTTGGTATTCCGCCGCGAACCGGTGATGCTCTCGCCAAGCATTCGGGTTGACTTGGTCGGACTGCCCGATATTAAAAAGAAAGATCTTAATTTAAGTGAACCTGGGCCCGACCTTAGCAAGATCGAAAAGGAACTCGAGGCTTCGAAACCTGCTCCCGCGCCGGAACCCGCAGTCGAAGATAAACCTGAAATTTCCCTAAAGAAAAAAGACGGGAAGCCAAAAAAAGAAGAATCGCGCAAGGAATCACTCTCAAGCGCCATAGAGCGCATTAAGGCTCTGGCGGAGATTGAAAACGACCTCAAAAAGAATAAAAAAAATACCACTCAAGTTAAAGGAAACACCGTTTCAAAAGGCAACGCTCTAACTGGCACTAGTGCACAAGACATCAACGCCTATGCCGCGGGCATGCAAGCTCGTCTGCGCGAACATTGGAATCTACCAGTGTGGCTTGCTAAACAAAACTTGGCGGCGCGCGTAGTGGTTTTTTTGGATGATCGTGGTTACGTTGCAAACACTGTGTTGGCCAAAAGTTCGGGGAACACTCAGTACGACGAGTACGTACTCAAAACTGTTCGAATGTCCCAGCCGTTCGGTCCGCCGCCGAGCGACATTCAAGATGACGGCGTTTTATTGCTCTTTCCGCTTTAACGGGCCAATGTTAACCTTTTTCAAAAGAATTTTAGGAGACTACCGTGCTGAAACTGACACTCATTTCACTATTCTTGGCATTCACCTCGACTTGGAATCTGGTTCAAGCCGGCCAGGTCTATATTCCCGTCGGCGAAGCCCGAATTAAAAAGAGCGTTTTAGCATTTTCCCCAACCAAATACCTAGGGGCGGGTTTTGACTCTGGCGATTCCAAAAGC
>DGKJ01000065.1:32650-37616 GCA_002387735.1 Bacteriovoracaceae bacterium UBA4573
TGACTCTGGCGATTCCAAAAGCACAGCTCGCACGATTCGCGAAACCGTGTTGGCGGATCTTACGTTAACCAACTTATTCACCATTCAGAACGAATCGGCGTTCATCGAAAAGCCTGAAGCCGGTCTCACTCTCGATGCGTTTCGCATCTCCGATTGGTCGACGATTGGAACTGAGTTTTTAATTAAAACGGGTATTTCTATCACAGGTGGGAGCTTCGCCTACGAAGTACATTTGTACGACGTGCTGGGTTCCAAACAAGTTTTGGGCAAACGGTACGTGGCGCGAGTCGAAGAACCTAAACTACTAGCCCACACTATCGCCAACGATCTCTACGAGGCCCTCACGGGCCGCCCCGGAGTATTTTTTACTAAAATCGCAATGGTCTGCGACAAAACTGGAAAAAAAGAAGTTTGGACAATGGATTTTGACGGCTCAAACCCCAAACAATTAACTTCCCATCGTTCGCGCGCCATTGCCCCGGCGTGGAGTGCCGATAATCGAAAAATTGCTTATTCGGTTTACACCAAAAATGGACGAAACGTAGAAAACATCGACCTCTACGAGATGGACCTGAAAACCAAGGCTGCGCGTTTGCTGTCGAATCGAAAGGGAATCAATTCTGGTGCGGCATATTCCCCCAACGGATCACAGATTGCTCTTACAATGAGTTTTCTTGGTAATCCTGAAATCTTCACGCTCAATCCCAACACTCGGGAAGTCACTCGATTAACCAAATCATTCGGAGTCGACGTTGACCCTTCATGGTCACCCGATAGCAAACAAATTGCTTTTATATCGACTCGCTCCGGTGCTCCTATGGTTTACCGCGCCAACGTCGAAGCGCTTAAATCCAATCCAAATGCTGCTACTCGCGTAACTTTTGCAGGCAGCTACAATTCGGCAACGGCGTGGGCACCGTATGGCGGAAAAATTGCGTTTTCGAGTCAGCAAAACGGCAGGTTTGATTTATTTCTCATCAATGTCGACGGCTCAAACCTTGAGCGTCTGACCAAAGACGAAGGCATCAATGAAGACCCTCACTTTTCGCCCGACGGAAATTTCATCGTTTTTACTAGCAACCGCGCGGGGCAAAAAAATATTTACATGATTACTGCCGACGGGCAGTTCACTCGACGCCTAACTTATGGCTTAGGTAATTGCGAAGCGCCAAAATTTAGTTGGTCAACAGCTCTGCCGCTTTAACGATGTCCGCACATTCAGAAGCAATCATCACAGGTAAATGACGACGGCGTTCATCTCTGCGTATCAGTCTCAGAGCGTGAGGGTCGTTTATATGAGGAACTTCTAAATCTTTTTGTCCTTTAAGACTCGAGAGCTGCTGATCGGTCGTTGCACCATGAAAATGGTAACTCGGACCATCTAACGGACGAGGCATTTCATTGGCCAACCGTAGAGCACGATTCCAATCGGCAAAGACATCCTCGTAGCGAAGCACGTCAAATGTTCCGTATTTTAATTTGGAGAGTTGAAAGACCAACCCATCGAACAAATAAACTGCGGCGTGACCGAGAGCCTCAAAGTACAAAATGTCGTACAGCCCTGGTCCTTCGATTCGAGCAACAGCGCGAACTAAATCGCGACCTGCTGCATCGACGCCGAATTTTTCTACTAGGAAGTTTTTATCGAGTCGAAACCTTCGGTCTCCCTGATTTTTCTTCAACTCGCGTCTCTCGAAGTCCGAGCTCCACCCATCGGGCAGTGTGAGTTCCTCGAAATCAAAGTTGGTCGCATACCCGCCCTTGTCGCCACTATGAACTGCTAGTGCGACACCTAAGGAGTTATCCATCACAGCATTTCTGGTTTCGGAATTAGTTGCAGATACTTTGCCGTTTGCCGGAATTGGATACGGTCTTTGTTCGGCAAAATGGCCGGTTCTTCTAAAAACAGGAGGTAAAAATGAGGTGACCTCCACAAGAGTCCCCTCACTCGAGCTCGCATTTACTGGTGCGGTTTTCGCCGACTCGAGAGCCAATCGCAGCTCGTTTTTGGTAGCACCATATTTTAATTTTTCGCTGAGAAGGTCCTGAATTTTTTCTGGGTTATTTGTTTCGAAAAAAAATCGCGCTTTGGTAAGTCCTTTACTTCCGTAACCACCACTCACTACGATCAACGCAGTCCCACCGTGCGCGCTTTTAATCTCGAAACGTTTCACTGGCCCATGTTCTGCAGCTGCAAAAATTGTAAAAATCGACATAGTTGCAATCGCTACGAGTAAAAAAGACCGAACGAAAATATGGCGCACTGAAGACCTCCTACCTGACCCGACCGAGTCATTTTCCCTGGAACCCTTATGCAACGAAACGACTCATCATGTCAAATTTTAGACAAGTCATTGAAATTATGATGAAAAATTCCAGACAAAACTGGACGGAAATTAAGTATTGACTCGCAGTGTAATCTTTATATAATGCGCACCGGTCTGTGAAAGTCTTACAGACCAGGGCCCGCTAAAATCTACATGGTTTCGGCAGGCAAAAAGTTCGAGTTTTGGGGCAACGGCACGGAATTGGAGTCGCGAAAAATATGAATACTGAATCAACCATTCACCCGTTTCCCGGGGTCCAAGTTGGTAAGCTAAGCAGCAAGTCGTCCACTCATTTGCGCTTACTCAACGAACTTAGCGTTAAACTGCAGTCCCTGCTTCATTCCGACAATATTTACGAACAGATTGTTTCGGCCGTTCAAAATAAATTTCATTACCATTCGTTTAGCATTTGGTCAGTAAGCCAAGACCAGACCGCTATGCTTCGTGCTCAATCCGGTGCCTACAATAAATTCATACAACCGGGTTTCACAATTAAGGGCGAAGGTATTTTAGGTCACGTCATTTCCACTCGAAAAACCTACATAGCAAGCGACGTTTCTCAAGACGAGTTATTTACTAACTTGTCGTTGCCCGTAGAAACGAAATCGCAAATATCAATTCCGGTTTTCGTAGATCAAACGTTAGTCGCGGTACTCACGGTCGAAAGCAATCAAGTCGATGCCTTCGATGAAGAAGATGTCGCGACTTACGAAAGTTTGAGTGCTCAACTGTCGGTTGCACTCACCAACTCTAAACTCGTGGGTGAGATTAAATCATTTAACAAGAAACTGCAGCAAACAGTCGATGAACGTACACAGGAACTGCGTAAAGCTCATCAGCGTATTTTGGAGCAACAACGTTTGCTGCAAAAAGAAAATAAAGTGCTTAAAAACCTCGTGACTCACGAAAAACAAAACGAGGCTAACATTATCGGCAACAGCCCAGCACTCAACAATATCATTAGCATGGTCGACAAAATCGCTCCAACCCACGCCACGGTGCTTATTCAGGGCGAGTCGGGAACCGGCAAAGAATTAATCGCTCGACGTTTACACGAAAAAAGTGAACGTGCGAACGCACCATACGTGACCATCAACTGTGGCGCTCTTCAAGAAACCTTGCTCGAGAGCGAATTATTCGGGCACGAAAAAGGTTCCTTCACTGGAGCGGTGGTTCAGAAAATGGGGTTGGTCGAAACAGCCGATGGCGGCACGCTATTTCTCGACGAAATCGGTGAAATGAGCCTGGGGATTCAAGCCAAACTTCTTCGTTTTCTCCAGGAAGGTGAAGTTTATCGCATCGGCGGCAAAAAACCGATTCGGGTAAACGTGCGTATCATCAGCGCAACCAATCGCGACCTCGAAAGCGAAGTTAAAAACAGTCGTTTTCGCGAGGACTTATTTTATCGCCTCAATACCATTACGCTGCGCATGCCTCCGCTGCGAAAAAGAAAAGAAGATATCCCCATGTTAACGGACTTCTTCTTGAATAACTCTCGCTACGGTGGTGCGGCCCATATCAAGCATGTGGACCCCAAGGTGTACGAGACCTTTCAGAACTACGACTGGCCGGGCAATATTCGGGAGCTTCAAAACACTATCGAGCGCCTCAAGATCCTGGCTGACCACAACGAAATTCGGATCGACGACGTGCCCTTTAACATTAGAATGCCGCGAACCCGAGTCGAAGGAGCTTCTTCGACCAGTGGAGAAGCGCTGGTGGACATGTCGCTCGACGAACTGGAAAAACAACATATTTTAAAGGTTTTAAGTTATCACCACGGAAACAAAACCAAGACGGCGCATAGCTTGGGCATTACCATCAAGACGCTCTACAACAAGCTCCACCGCTACGGCCTTTTGAAAGAGGCCGGGGGCTTAAACCCACAATAAACCCCTCTTGTATGGTGTGAAGGAATTCGATAGGTTAACGCTGAAATCACTAAGGAGCATTGAAATGGCCGCAAAAGCACAAACCCAAAGCAAAAGCCCCGGCAAAGCCCCCAAGAAAATGCCGGCCCCCCCAGTTGTCGTCGCAGCAAACCTTGAAGACGATGAAGATTTAGAAGATGCCGAAGCTTCGGCAAGCTCGGGCGGATCGGGTCCAAAAGTCGAAGAAGCCACCACGCCTCTGACGACCAAGAACTTTCGCAATCACCCCGACATGGAAAACTTCTTTCGATTTATCCATGACAATGACCTGCGCCTTGAAGCGCTGCAGATTATTGACGAAATCATTGCGGAACGCGCAGTTCGCAAAGCTAAGAAGTAATTCAGTCAATTTGACTTCGCGCGTTAAGTTTGCCATAAAAGCCCCTCTTTACGAGGGGTCTTTTTTTTTGGGTATTCGGGCGTTTCGCGTATTATTTTTTTCTACGGTATTTGCATTGGCGGTCTCGCTTGGAAGCAACGCCAAACTGCATGCCCAAGATGAACATCCTAAATCTACCCCTCCAACTGCGGAACAGATCGCAATCGAGTGCCAGGAAGTCTTGGACGGCGCCCGAGAACTCCAAGATGAAGTTGGGGAACTTGCACAATCTTTAGAACTGCACGTCCCGCCACGTCAGGCCATGATGCTGGCTCGCCGTGCCCAGCCCACCGCACGCGCGTGCTCGGGGCCGCTCCCGCGACGCGGTG
>DGKJ01000044.1:0-17643 GCA_002387735.1 Bacteriovoracaceae bacterium UBA4573
CGGGGTGAGGGTTGTTGTGAAAAGCCAGGGGGCCGGATTTTTTGATGAAGCTTTGGTGGCTGGGCTTTCGGGTAACCAAAGGACGCCAAAACCGGGCGGCCCGGGTTAGGGGTTATTAGTGCACGGACAATTCTTGCTCGCATTGGTGGAGAGCTCAAAATTACAACCAGCGCTGCGGGAACAGTGGTTCGCCTAATCTTGCCGCGAGTGGCTCCGCCAGCTTGGTTTTTTAATATCGGAAATCACGTTGCCAAAGAACTAATCGTTCTCGATGACGACACAAATATTCATGAAAAGGTGCGACGCCTTTTTCCTGAAAAAACGGTTTTTGCCACCACGCGAGAAGATGAGTTCATAAAACTCGCTCAAGAAATGCCGAACGCCCTGGTGCTCGTCGATTTTGATTTTGGCGGGACAAGAAGTGGCCTTGATCTCATCGCTAGCGAGCCTGCGCTGCGCCAGGGAGTGCTTGTGTCTGGGCGAATTTCATTCGATAGGGATCTCCGGGGTTCCGCGCTCGATCGAGGCGTGCGAATGTATCCGAAGGAATGCCTCGGCTGAAGCAGTCGTTGGCAATTTTGACCCTACCAAAGAAAAAAACTATTACCTAAAGTAGAGCCCCAAACTTAAGTAACCCCTTTCGGGAGCTGAACTCAAACTGTTCCGTTAACAATATAGCTGTATGTGCTCTTCGAATTGCTAGTTCGCGGAAATACGAAGGCAACAGCAATGGCGTTCGAGGCCGCCCGAATTGGCATGGTCTGAGAAAGCGATTCGATATGACCTTTTTCGGTCTCGTCTGTCATTTCTAAGTGCGGATTAAGGGCATAGAGTAATAAGAGTCCTCGCTCTTTTGGTCGAACATTCTGCCGAAAGTAAGTTTCAGTTACCGGACTTTCAACTTTCGAAATTTGGTCGGTATTGCGAACATCAGGGTCCGGCAACTTATCTTTTAGATCAATCAGCTCATCCCAGGGCGCGGTAATCACCTTGAGATGCTGCGCTCTGGGATCCCGATCTGACTTGGACCTCTTCATGATGGAGCGATCCACCATAAAAACCTTTCGACCACTTCCCAGCTCAAAAGAAGTCCCTGACTTCGACGACATGACAGCCACCGACCATTTTGTCAGTTCCCCGACTTTATTTAGGTCGTGGATGTAGTCAGAAATCATTTTCGAAGTGAAACGAATATTAGCGCCGCTAAATTTGTAACGTTCTAAAAATTGAAAAATCAGCTCAGGACTGACATCACGGTAAAGTAGACAGGCGCTGAAATCATCGAAGCCGGAATCAACTGGTGTTCCGTGATACTTCTCAACCGAGTCGAGTAACTGCGTAACACTTTGAACATTCTCTCGCAGGCACTTTCCGTCCTTGAGATTCATATAGAGCGCCTGAATTTTTGTGGCGGAGTAGGTGAGCGAGCCGGTCTTCGCTGCTTGCATCTTGAGATTTGAAGTAACGGTCATCGAGGGGTGGGTCCGAATCTTCAATCCTACGTCAATAGGACGCTCTCGATTGGCCGCCATTGTCTTGATCTCGTCGCGAACTTCTTGCTCGACAGTCGCCAGATGGAAAAACTTCGCTTGGAGATCGTCGGTCACATAGATTCTCGTCAGATCAACATAATCAGGCCGATATCCAAACCACCTCCCCATCTGCAATAGGGTGTCGTAGCCTTTTGAACCGCGAACGAAATAGCTTGTGGTTAAGCCTTCAAGAGTCAATCCCCGGGAAAGGGTATTCCCTCCGATGACAATTCCCCAAAATGGATCGGGACGATCATAGGTCAGCCGCTCTTCTGACGCATGATTCTCCATGACAACTTCAAGTCGTTCGATAAATTTTTCCGAGTTTTTCCAGATGGCGGCAAAATCTAATGCCTTGGCAGCTTTGAAGCGCAAACTTACCGGTTGATAGTCTTTTTCCCAAATCTCTTTCAAACGAGCCTTTAGCTCATCAGATTCCGTTTGCCGGTCCATCTTCATATCAAGAACCAGCCTGTCAAAAGCGTCCTTGAGCACCATGTGGCGCGCGACAAGATGTGAGGTATGAACCAGCATTGTCATATGCTGCTTCCATTGGTTTCTTGATAAGCGCGCGGAACAAGCTACTACGAAGGAATCCAATGCTTCAAGAAGTGAGGGAGCAATTTCATCTTCGCCATGGGACGTCTTTGCGCCTTTTCTTTTCGGTGCAAATCTCGCTGCCTCGTTGTCCGCAATTGTTCGAATGACAGGCAGACCCTCAAGCGCGCCCTGCGGTTCCACTGCGTCTCGACCAAATAATTCTTCCGTGCCAACGTACCCAAGGGGCTTTTCGAGACTTACTAAGAAGTCCTTTGGAAATAGATCGTCGGTAACCGACGCGTCAATGAGAACGTTTGCAAATGGCGTCGCCGTGTATCCCACATAACTAACGACACTAAATTTCTTTAAGATGTTTCGAATGCGGTCGTTGATGGCCGTCGGATCGTCTTCGGGGCGGTTCGTATTTACACTTGCTTGATCTGACTCGTCGTCGATCACCAGAGTCGGACAAGCCTGGAGCGTTTCGGGACTGGCCTCTTCTAGCCAGGCAATGAAGTTACGAAGAACTGAAGCGTTCTTTTTCAAAACGACCAAGGTAAAGCCGTCACCCACGCCGAGAACACGATTGGCTCTGACGGCTAACTTCTTTTGGAAATCCCCATTTTCATCAACTCGGGTCAGTGTTGTACATGCAGACTCTTTCGGTAAAACAATTTCCTCATGAAGCCTGGCCTGGGTTTGCAGCCGAAGAATGTTATGCATCCCGGCGAATACGATTATGAGTTTGTAACCAGCATCAACAGACTTGGAAATGACAGCCGAGAAATTCGCGGTTTTTCCGCTTTGAACGTACCCAAGGACCAATCCTTTAACGGCGCGTGGCACCTGAGACTTTGGAGGCGCTAAATGTGCGACCACAGTTGATGAAGAATGATCAAGGCTGCGAATCATGTCGTCATTCCAAGGCCGCGTCTTTTTGTTACGCAAAACCTCGGTGAGCAACTGCCAATGTGAATCTGATGACGAAGACGGCCCCTGATACCAAGTTTCGAAGTCAGGATCGTTCTCTAGGGTATTAACAATTCTAGTCGCCTTCACCGCAGCACTTTGCTCTTTGAACGCGGTGACAGCAGATTCAATTTCATCGTCCGCAGCTATGGGGCGCAGCTTTCTAGCAATCTCTTCGAGAGAGCGACCGAGGGCGAGCTGATCCTGAATGCTTTCTATGAGGTACTTCTTTCGCTCGTCACTCACGCAAACGCATATCCGTTCATTTTGGTCGGTTACTATTGGAATAAAGCGGCTTTCTTCAGAATAGCTGAATTGGTTCCGTTTGGCTGCCCCATACCTGAGCGCATTCGCCAACAAAAATGTAATGCGTCGCATAATTTTTGTTGAACATTGTCGAACAACACCGTATCACTCGACGCATTCGTAAACAGGAGACTGCATGGGAAGGGTTCGTGGAGTGAGATTTTTGGATCGCGATGAGGCGCTCATCGAAGAGTTTCTCCGAAGAAATCCGCTCATCGATTTTTCGACATTAGCGAAGATCGCGATCTTGGAGTTCATCAAAAACCCTCAGATCAACCTAATACCAATTACGCAGTCGCCGGAACGGGAAAGCAAAGATGTCAGACCACTTTCATGAGCTTCAGCCAAAGCCAAAGAATAATATTATTCCGTTTCCCATCCTGGCCTCGGAACCCAAAACCAAAAGAGCAAACGATAAGCCGCTTCCGCCAACTCCCATCTATGATGAGTTGATAGGAGAGGCTGCAAAGCTCAATAAACTTTCTAAGTACAGATGCGACTTTGATTACACCGTGTATCGTGACCTCGAACTACGATACAAACAAAGCCCTATTCGCGGCGGCATTGTAAAAAGTAATCCAATAAAACTCGTAAACTCGCACGCCACTTGTCAACAATGCCTCTATGCTTTTGAAATAGACACCTACGGGCGTGGTTGCACCCACAATTGTACCTATTGCTACGCGAAAGCAGAGCTTACTGTCCATGGCTACTGGAACAATCCGATACCGGTCCCTGTCGACTTGAACGAGATCCGCAAAATTTTCTATACTGTTTTTGAAACTAAAAAAGCATCCAAGTGGCGCGAAATCATGGAGCGAAAGATCCCTCTGCGAGTGGGATGCATGAGCGACTCCTTTATGTGGATGGACACAAAATACAAAGTCACTCAAGAGTTTTTAAAACTTCTCAATTTTTACCAATATCCATACACGATCATTACTCATTCCGATCTTATAGGTCGCGACGACTATATCGCTCTCCTAAGAAAAGACCTTTGCTCCGTCCAGTTCAGTATTCCGTCAACCAACGACGGCCTAAATAAACTTTTAGAACCTGGTGCTCCATCAGCAAAGCGACGCCTAGTCGCAGCCAAGAAACTATCGCAAGCCGGATTCTGGACAGCGGTAAGAATAAACCCGATGTTCCCGATCTATCCCGATGGTTATTTTACCAATCCCAACTTTAAATGGGATGGTGCCGTACCGAAGCTTGAGTACAGCTCTTTTGAGATGGTAGATGAAGTCGCAGACAGCAGCTGCAAATCTATTATCGCTGGCTTTGGACGCTTTAGCGCATTTGCGATGAATAATATGACTCGCGCAACAGGAATGGATCTTCGGCAATTTTTTAACAAAGCAGAAGTTTACAAATCAAGAAGAGACTACCATTTCAGCGAAACTGAGATTCGATACTATTACGAGGAATTGAAGCGACGCTGCAACAAAAGAGATCTAGACTTTACAGTTTGCTACATTGGTAACGGCGAAGATCAATTTTGGAAACATCAAGATCTATGGTCCAATAAAACCGACTGCTGCAATATTAAGGGCAAGGTACGCTCTTTTGAAACAGACTCTCGGGAAATATCTTTTGAACAACGACTCAAGTTTAGTACAAAAAAGACAGCGACACCAATAGATCCGGACAGGCTCCATGTTCCGCTCGATACTCGAGAAAACATCAAACCACTTAATTCACTATCACAGTTGTCAAAAGGCGATAGCAGCATTCATTCGGAGCCCCCACTGTGAAACCAAGTCGCGAATATATAGGGATCAATATTCAATATCCGATCTCGAAACTCATCCTCGACGGCAAAAAGACTATTGAAACCCGAACATATCCACTTCCAAAAGCCTACATAGGCCAAGAGCTGGCTCTAGTTGAAACCCCTGGCCGGTCCGGGGATTTCAAAGCCCGCATCATGGCACTAATTACCTTTGGCGAATCCTTTGAGTATAAGAATGCAGCATCCTTTTATAGGGATCAGAAAAGACACCATGTCTCACCTGATTCCCCCTGGCGCTGGGTACAAGGCAAAAACAAATGGGGATGGCCAATTCTAAAGATTAAACCGTTCAAACAACCTAAACCAGCCCCCTTAAAAAAGGGAATAAGGTACACGCACGGCATCCCGATCTAATGCTATGCGGCCTCGGACGAAGCGTCTTCCGGCTCCTCCGACTCAAAATAACTATCTAGAAACTTTCTGGCAGATAGGGGTAGCCCGTAATACAGCAACGCGAGATCATCGATAATGATTTCAATTTCTGAGGAATTTTTAGGTTCCCTTGTGGCCTTAAATGCCAGACCAGATATTAAACGCGCGCACTCTTGGACATTTTTTACATTAGTCTTGAGAAATTTCTTTGCTTCTTCAAGAGTAACGCTACTGAAGTCCTTTTCACTTATCGCAAAATTCTTAAACGGAATATCGCCGAGCGGCTTCGAATAAAGCTCGAGCATACGCCCTTTCATTTTGCCCTTATGCCTCAACCAATACCAAGTTAGTTTTGAATTCAGCAATCCCAAGGCAAGATACAAATTTGACTCCTTATTAAGAGGAATCGTGTAAAAAACGTCGATAGAAGAAAATACGGGCGTCCTGGTACATACGAAAATAGGACAAGTAGATCGATACGGACTTATAATTTTTGCAGAGTTGATAACCTTAGAATTTAACGGCCTATGAAGATCGAACCACTTCAATCGATCTTCTGTGCGAAACTTGTACCGATTCTCTAAAATTGGTTTAAATTTTTCCAGGTGTTTATAGATCCTCGATTTAGAATCCAAATCTCCGTTTTCAAAATATATTAAAAACAGCTCTTGATCCTTTTTCTCCAGCGAATATTTCTTTTTGATGTCACCGTTTTTAATAAAAGGCCTTATATACTGATCTTTCTCTTTCTGCGACAGACCGAGCGACTTCAACTCTGCACCTGTTATAACAAAGATCCCATCGCCTTTTTTTATTCCATTCTGCTGCAAATCAGCCTTGTACTTTGTAAGCGGACGATCCAGGTCTGATTTTTTCGGATCGAAGTGCTTGGGCGTCACCCTATCAGCACCCGTTTCAATTCCTGAATGTATGTCAAAGCTATCCGAAAGACTTGAACCGACTTTCACCATAGTCGAAAGAATAGCATCACCTTTTCCACCACCTTCAATATTGAAATTCCATACTTTTGTGCCACCGTCCTGAATCTCTCGCAAAGTCAGTGCTGATATATATTCTTTCAAAACCAGCATCTTACTGTTTCGCTGCTTCTCCAAATAATCTAATTCAAGAGAACTAAGCTTCGGATCTCCTCTTCCAGGCTCTAGCTCCATGATTCGAATCCCATTTTGAGCAGTATTGCCTTTTTGAAATATGGAAATGAGATTGTGCTGTCCCTTTGCTGCAGAAAACAGCTTAATTTCATGAAAACATACAAAACTTTCAGGGCTTGCTGTCCCAGCCAAATATGCTCTAAGCTTTTCTGCGCCATCGGCTGTCGGCCAATAGGCTGTAGTGATACAACCCATTCTTCCGGAGGAACTTAAAATCTCGATAGCGCGAGCTATAAAAAAATAAAATAAATCATATTTGTTCGTTACGATGTGTTGCCACTCTGGAAGTTCCCTCAGGTATCCAATTTTTTCCGCATTGTCTTTTATGCCTAAATAGGGCGGATTCATTAGAATCGAATCAAATCCACCGCCTTGATCAAAAACTACTGCAAATGCTTTCTTCCAATTAAAAGATTGCGTATTTACCGCATCTCCACAAAGAAGCTGATCATCCAGATCCTCCAAGTGTTCACCTGAATCTGCACTTTCTAGCCAAAGACTCATCTTGGCAAGTTTGACTGCTCGAGGATTAATATCCACACCGAAAATACAGCTATGAAGTAACTTTCGCTTGGCATCCTGAAGAGTAATTTTCAAATCATCGTTGGTTTCTTTTTCAAGCACGTACAGATAATTTTTTGCCAAATAGTTAAGCGCAGCACTAATGAAATGGCCAGACCCCATAGAAGGATCGCAAATACGAATGTTTGAAAACTCAGATGATTTCTTTCCCCTTACAATCGGACCGAGAGTTTCCTTAATAATATATTGAACAATATAGTCAGGCGTGTAGTAGCTTCCGCTAACCTTTCTTTCTTTGTTATCCGGCGAAAAGCATAACTGGCCTCTCTTTACCTTCGGGACATCCAATGCTTTCACTTTTTCAATCGATAAGTTTGCGGGACTCCACTGCTTCTTGACAAAAATCATGTCCTCTGTTGCCCGTTCTAAACGAAATTCCAAAAAGCTTTCGTAAATTGAGCCTAGCTGCCTAGGCGAGAAGAAATTGTACGGGATCTGCTGAAATCGCTTTCCTGGTACATCGGACACGCAGTATCCGAGCTCGAACAAAATATTAACCATCTCCGAGTTATTAAGTTTATGGTTCCGTACAAACCTCCATTCATCTTTTGAAAAAATGCTTTCTTTAAATCCCTTAATTTCAAATGTATCAGACTTTGAAGTTGTTCCGTCCTGAACCATAATTGTAAGTTCAAGAAGCCTCTCATATAGTTCTGTTCCATCTGGCTTGAATTCAAAGTCTTTCGAAAACATCCGCTGCAGCACCGGAAGATTAAGATTGTCCGTTTCACGCTCCGGTACAAAAAATTCTAGTTTCGCTATGGTGTTTGAGAGAGATATCTTTCGATAATCCGAATGTTTGAGAGGTAAAATACCTCGCGACTCACAATGCCGAATGAAAAGGATATTAAACAAATGACTTTCAGCGACATTTCGAATTTTTGATAGCTCAATCGATTCCTTCGCATCTTCTGCTGATCTCAGAAATCCATTGCAAGCGTGCGACATTGCCCTGACAAACCTAGTTTTAAGATCATCCTCGACCCGGGTTACATAAGTTTTGCTATATTCAAGCAAGTCATCAAGAAAGCGGCGTCCGCCATCTTCGGAATAGACAGCACGTTTTGAAAAAATGTGAAAAAAATACTTCGCATTTTCTATAAATAGATCATAGTCGCGCTGATTTGCTTCTAAACCTGCATTTACGTGTTTAATAAGGTGACCCAAATTAAACTGAAAATTTCGGTGGTAGTTATCGGAGGAAAGCTCGCGATTGTAGAGTCGCCATGTTTTTCCGTCGGTAAGGATTCCGTAATCCTTATCCAAAACTTCCATATACTTTAGACACTGCTCGTCGAAATCTAACGCGCGGGTGGAATCACTTTGATCTTTTTTGTCGGCGCGCTTTGAGTCGTCGGAACTCTTGACCTCGCGATCCTCTATTCTGTTCCAATATTTTGCTTCGATTGGAATAATTACCGAAGCACGAGCCTCGTCAAGCTTCTTTTGCCCCTCTTTATTGCCTATATACTTTAGCTCACGAGGATCGTTTACGATTACAAGATCAGGTTTATAGGTTTTTGACTCTCCGTGTTCCTTAAACGTGTACGCATCGTCTTCACGCCATGGTTCTTGATTCAGTGAGCATTTGTCGGCGTAGCCCAACATTCTCAGCACTGGCTTGATAAATTTATTGATAGTTTCGCGTTCGGTCCAAGAATTGAAATCGTCGTGCTTTAATTCTTCGCAGAAATAGCGAAATTGTGCACAAAAATTATCAAACGGTTCAGCATACGAATCCCAGAGTTCCTTGTATTTTACAGGGACATCGTTCTGAAGATAGACATCACTGAAAAGCGAGCTCTCCCAAAAGCGATTATAATTTGCACTTGGAACGGATTCCAAATGGCGTTTGGGTGCGACAGAATTTTCCTGTCCTAACTTTTTAGATTTAGCTGCTGACTTTGCCATCGGAGATTAGATCTCCTTAACGCGTGACACTTGTGTAAATGTCATATCTTCAAGAAGCTGAAATTTTACTTTTTGTTTATCTCGAAGAGCCAGACGCTTGGCAGACTTTGCAGAAGCCACCGATTCGATTGCTGAGTGGTGTACAAAATACAAACTTCCATCTGCGCCTTTAATCAAGCCCTCGCCTGATTTTTCGTCGAACCAATGTACAGTACCCAAATGCCAATTTTTCTTTTGCGACATAACTTCCTCCGTTGAAGTCACGTGAGAATTTATCCAGCGATCCCCTTTGAAAAAGGCGATGCGCAATTAGCAACCATGCTAGGACAATCAAGTAACTCTTCGGCTACGCCGCTAAAAACTGAAGAAGATTAACGGCATGGCTCGTTTTCACAGGGCCAATTCCGTCATAGGCAAAACATGCCTCTGAATAGGGCAAACGAATCAGTAATTCGGGGCACTTATACATCGAGACACTTCAATTGATTCAAGGAGTTACGTCCTGAGTCCGATGAGTGGACGATGGCCATCAAGCCGCGGCTCCTTTCAAAATCGCGTTTCAAACTAGGCTGCGAATGCCCAACGAAGCTCTTTTTCACGGGCAAACCGGAGTTCGGAAACACCAAACTCGACAACGCATTTCTAGCGGCACTCGCCGAGGGCGGGTTTCAAGTCGGTGCGCTAGCGAAGGCGTATCACGAGAACGGCGTCGAAGTGGAAGGACTGGATGTCGCAAAAGCTGTGCAGCAGACTACGGAACTTCTCACTCAGGAAAACATTATCCTCTACGAACCCGCAATTCAGTTTGGCGATTATCTCGTTCGGGTAGACGTACTTGTAAAGAAGGGTAACCAGGTTGAGCTTATCGAAGTCAAAGCCAAGAGCTTCGACACTTCCGAAGAAAACCCCTTCTTCAATAAAACGCTCCTCAAAAAGGGTATCTATAAGCTCAGCGGCGACTGGGAGCCATATCTTCTCGACGTTGCGTTTCAAAAATACGTACTGACAAAAGCGCATCCAGACTGGAAAATCTCGGCCCATTTAATGCTGGCTGACAAGAATTCACGCGCATCTGTAGATGGCCTGAACCAGCGCTTCTTTCTGAAAAAGAGCGATGATGGCCAGGTCGGCGTTGAGATCGCCGCAGGGACGACACTTGCAGATCTCGGCGACAAGCTTCTCATTAAGGTCTGCGTCGATCAGGAAATTGCAGTCGCCCACGGCGCGAAATACGACGGCCGAACATTTGCGGAGTTCGCGCAATTTCTTGCAGACACTTACAAAAAAGATGCGTTTGTGTCGTCCTTGATCGGAAGCCACTGCAAACAGTGCGAGTTTCGAATTGGGGGAGCGGACAAAGAAGCCGGATCGAAAAGCGGATTCGATCTCTGCTGGCAGAAGGCCACGCGACTTGCCCCTGTCGACCTAGAAACACCACTGGTCTTCGACATTTGGAACTTTCGCGGATCTCAGGAGCTGATCGACGCTGGACGCTTTTTGATGGCCCAAGTAAGTGAGACGGATATCGCTCCAACATCGCGTGAAAACGCCGACGGTCTTTCGAATACAGAACGCCAGTGGCTTCAAGTTCAAAAGGTTACAGCCCACGATAACACCCCGTACCTCGACGTCGACGGCTTGCTGAAGGAAATGAACTCGTGGACCTATCCGCTGCATTTCATCGATTTTGAAACAACGATGGTAGCGATCCCTTTCAATAGTGGCCGCCGCCCTTATGAACAGATTGCATTTCAGTTTTCACACCATGTGGTCAGCGAAGACGGAAAGATCGAGCATCGAACTGAGTACATCAATCGGGAGCGCGGAAAGTTCCCAAACTTTGAATTTGTCCGCAATCTTCGAAAAGCTTTGTCTGGCGACAACGGAACCATTTTCAGATTTGCAGCCCACGAAAACACCGTGCTTTGCCAGATTCACAAGCAACTGAGTGAATCAATAGAGAGCGATCGCGACGAACTAATGGCTTGGATCGAGTCCATTACTAAATCTACCGGTGGCTTCGAAATATCATGGGAAGGCTCTCGAAACATGGTTGATATGTGTGAACTCGTAAAAAAATATTTTTACCATCCGCTAACAGAAGGCTCAAACTCTATAAAAAAAGTGCTTCCGGCCATACTTCAAACATCAGAGCACCTGCAAACCGTTTACTCGCAACCCATTTATGGGTCGCACACCGAAATAAAAAGTAAAAATTTCAGTAACTGGAATTGGATTCAAAGGGATAACAACGGCACTGTAGTAGACCCGTATAAACTATTACCACCGATTTTTTCTGATCTTGATGTAGCAGAAATGGATTTACTCATTACCTCTGACAGCATTGCAGATGGCGGCGGCGCAATGACCGCATACGCAAGAATGCAATTCACCGAAATGTCAGAAATTGAGTGTGACAGAGTAACGAAAGCACTTTTGAAATATTGTGAACTAGATACGTTCGCAATGGTGCTAATTTTTGAGTATTGGAAAACACAGATAAAAGCATTTACAGAGAAAGTGGCGTAAAAAATGGCAAAGCAAAGACAGTCGCGACACCTCGTCGTTCAGTACATAGAACGGGTTCGAAGTGAGATATTTGAAGTATATCATCGGGAAATAAAGAAATTCGCCAAGGGCCGAAACGGCATTTATACTCTCTACTCAGGCAACAAACTATACTATGTGGGCCTTGCATCGAGCTTAACCGGAAGAATCAATGGTCACCTTCGAGACCGTCACAAGGGAGAGTGGGACACATTTAGTATGTATCTCACCGCTGATCCAACCTATTTAAAGGAAATTGAATCTCTTATCCTGAGGATAGTAGATCTAAAAGGCAACAGAGTTAGGGGCAAACTAAAAAACGCACTAGATTTGCGGCGCGAGCTTCTTAAAGAGTTGAAATATAGCCAGAAAACACAACTCGATTTCTTAATGGGGCGTACAGATTACAAGCGCTTATTCATGGCAACAAAGCACATCGGCGAAAATCAAACGGAGCTCATTAGATATGGCCTCGGGTCAACGAATATCTGTGCTAAATACAAAGGGAAAACTTATCAAGCTCGCATTGACCGCAATGGATGGGTTTTGTTTAAGAGTAAAAAGTTTTCTTCACTAAGCGCAGCAGGAATTCACATTCTAAATCGAAGTTGTAATGGTTGGACATTTTGGATGGCAAAAAGCAGAACCGGGAAATGGGAAAAGCTCGATGCGTGGCGATAGGGAAGTTTAATACCCATATTTCGAAATGTGGACCCGCACAATATCTGCTACAGTGCTCTCATTTATATTGCGTTTCACACAATAGTCTTTAGAAAACCAAACTCGCAAACTTTTTGCTCCCTTACTCGAATTACATGACCTACAGCAAAGAGCAATATTTTCAGCAGTCGTAATTTTTATATCGTTTATAATATGTTCCCATGAAGCACCGCTACCTGTGCCGGCTTTGTTGAATTCGATATGGCAGTAGACGCATTTGCGATCTCGGCTTCGAACTAAAGTTTCAATTTCTAGCGGGATACCCCAGTTATTCATTATTTCAAAAAACCTATATCTTTTGCGTATTGAATTATTTTTCCCAATGCCGTGTACAAATGAGGCGTTAGTTTTTCGACATCGCCGTATTTCGATTTAAGGCGAGCGAGGTCGAATACGTGAATATCTTTACTCGCGAAAATCGTAGCAATGTCGGTATCAAGAGCTACCGCAATTTTTTGAAGAGTATTTACACTTGGGTCCATTCGTCCAGTTTCGATCTGGGCAACTGTAGACTGCGAAATGCCCGCAGTTTTAGCGAGCGACTTTTGCGATAGTTCGCGAGACTCGCGTATAAATCTAACCCTAGCCCCGAGGTTGTAATAGTCGTCTCGTGGCGGGTCTTTTTTCTTCTTTTGTCGCTTCATTTTGGTTGATATCCTATGATTATTATCACTACTTAATAAGTAGTATGAGTATATCAAAGAATTCGTTAACAATATCAAATATTAGTAATAATACTTGACTAAATTAACGCAAGGCATTACAATTAAGTAAATCTATAGGAGTTTCATATGGATACGACATTAACGACCTGGATCAAAAAGAATGCCTACCCAAATGGCCAGATCAAAACAGCGGCCAGATACCAAGGGAAATCGCTTCACGGAGTGGCAGTAGGATATTTTGCTTCGGGAGGTGTGCGATTTGTAGAACACTTCAAAAAGGGAAAACTCCATGGGAATTGCCGCCATTGGTATGAAAATAGAGAGCCTCATTGCAAAGGCAATTATGTCGAAGGACGCCGGGAAGGTTTTTGGCAGTGGTGGCACTCCAACGGCAAACCATCAAACTGCGCAGTATTTAGAAAAGGGCAAAAAAATGGGTGGGGAGCGTCGTTTCATGAGAATGGAATAACCTCTGGAATCATACATTGGGTCGACAACCAAGCCGACGGAATAGCCGTAGGTTGGTTTGATAATGGCGAACTCGAATACGTTTCAAATTACAAAGAGGGTGTATTGCATGGCTTTTCCCTTGAGCAAGACTCCCATGGGCGTGTTGTATCCTACAACATATATGAAAACGGCCGATTGGTATTAGGCTCTGTTCCAAATGCACTCGAAGTTGAAAAACTGATTAAAACTGCGATTCGGGGAGTAAGGAGCAACCTCCAAATCTCTTTGGTTCAGTTTGGTCGGTCGAAACTTCGAAGTAGAAGCGCGGCTTAATTTGAGTTCGTGCTTCTGGGCTCTCGGGCGTTAAGTTCTTCCCACCAGGAATCGATCGCCACCATTCGTGCGATTCGATCGTTGGGCTTGAACGGAAGCGTTTGCAAATACTTGTGAATTACTTCCGTTTGTTTTTCCTCACTCGAAAACGCTCTTGTGAAGGCTTCTTCACGGATCGTCCATTCGGCTGCCTCTCTCTCCTCCACTGCAGCTCTCATTTGTTTGGATTCTGTTTCTCGTTTCTCACGTGCGATACGTTCATAACGCGCTTTCCGCAGCTTTTCGATTTCAGGCATTATCTCAGCGATAGCCTTTGATAGGTAGGCCATCGGCGAGTGGCAAGGCTGTACATTTTCACCGCGACCAACACCGTGTTTCTGAACAAATGCGAGGCAATCAGCGATGTCTACATCGGGAAATTCGTTTTGAAGGTTCTGAAAATAATTCAATTCACTCTCTCGCTTTTTTGCGGGCTTTAGTTCAGCAAAATATTTACTCAAAATTTCTGGAAGCAGGGAAAGAGAGAGTTTGTTTTCTATATTTTCTTTATCTTTAAAGTAGGTCTGATTTCCGACCCCCGCCTCGGTTGATTTTTGAACCTCGGCGGGGATCATTTTTTTAACCAAGGTCGTTTTTGTTACCTCGGGCGCTTTTTCAACCAGGGTTGTATTGCCATCTCGATTCGAATTGATGAGCTGATCCCATTCTGGCGGCAAAACAAGGCCCAGTTGATTCGGGCGATTTTCATCACCCTGAATTTTCTCGATTAGTCCTTTCTGACAAAGCCCAGAAAGCGCTTCAAGTACAGCGGCTCCACGAAGCCCGCTACGGCGTTCGAGAACTGACTTTGAAAGCGGAGCGCGCTTGCGCTGAAACGAAATCGAAAGCGCGCAATGAGGAGCGCGAGCTTGATCTCGTTCTTGGTAAAGTCACCGCTTGCGAGACGCATCAGAGTTGTATTTGGTAGTCGAGTGTAGCCTTTTTCCAATCCCTCGATTGCACGCTCTTCGAGTAGCACCGAGCTGTCCTGCTCTGTTGCTCGACGGGGGCTGGTTGATGAGGCGACCTCGGTCTTGTTTCCGACCGAGGTTTGTTTTTCGACCACGGCAGTTTCTTGAGCCAAGGAAGGACTTTCGACCGTGGTAGGTAATTCAACCTCGGTTTGTTTTTGGACCTCGGGTGCGATTGCTGCCTGGGTTGTTGGTTGTGCCACGGTCGATTTTACGGCCTCGGTGTGAGAATCAACCAAGGTCGAATTTTCCACCTGGGTAGGTTTTTCGACCAGGGGTGCTGCCTCTGGCGGTGTAAACGACGGAGCTTTCGCAGGTAAACGCAGAGGTTTATTGACTTGGAGCGATTGCATTGCTGCTTTTAGATCTGACTTACTCATGTGCCACCCCCGTTACAACAGAGAGGGCTGGGCGCGTGTCTTTGCCAAGGTTAGCGACTTCACCGATCCCAAGCCTTTCCATTACTTCTTGAGCAAGCCCTAGATAGTCGCGAGCACCAGAGCTTTCGGGAGCATGATGAAAGATCGTTTTGCCAAGTGCAGGAGATTCTCGAAGTTTTACGGAGCGTTTAATCTTGGTCTCGAAGACTGTTTCACCGAAGTTTAAAACAAGCGTATCCCAGGTTTGACCGGCGATATTCGTCGGATCGACAAGCGTGAGCAAATAGCCCAACACCGAAAGTCTCGGGTTGGTGCCGCGTTGAATTTCGTCCACTTCCGCCAACAGTTCCTTAATGCCCATAAGTGCGAAGTAGCTGGAATCCACTGGCACTATGAGCTGGGATGCCGCATTCAGAGCAGAGTTCATTAGTGGGCCGAACGTCGGTGGGGTGTCGATGACAATAATTGCATACTGCGAACGCAACGGTTGAAGTCGTTGTGCGAGGCGTAATTCGGCATTCGTCATCGAAACCATTTCGCGTTCAACACGAGAAAGTAGGGGCGTTGCGGGGATGAGATCAAGTCCATCGCCTTTGTAAATCACGCGTTCAACGGGAAGCGCTCGATCGCGGATTAGTTCAGCTACGGAGCCCTGAATTGTTTCGAGGTTGATCCCTACGCCTTGAGTTGCGTTACCTTGAGGGTCGAGATCGACCAGTAAAACACGCAGGTCTTGAAGCGCTAGGGCTTGGGCGAGGTTGATTGCGGTGGTCGTCTTTCCAACACCGCCTTTTTGGTTGGTAACAGCGATGACAGGGCAGTTATTGCGTTCCATGATTTCTCCATTCGAGTTGACAGCAACGGCACGACTCCGTAAGAATGGAGAAGTACCGACCAGAAACCGCGCTTCGAGCGCGGTCACGGTTGAGTTTGAAAGAATCAGCTTCACGACCCGCCAAGATCTGCGAGCTGATGACGACAAAGTTTAAAAGCCTGGAGCAATCGCTCTGGGCTTTTTTTATTTCAGTGATTTGAATGTGGTTTACATAGGCCCGCCTTTTCTCCGTGGTGCACACGGGTGAAAGCGGGCCGCAAAGTAGGAAAAAAATAGGAAGTTTGTAGGAGATTCCCGAAATCGCGCGACTGACCGGGAAATGTCGAAGCTGCTTTGAACTCGTAACTGCTTGAATCCTAACAACCCGAAATTAAAAGGCTCCCACAAATTTCTCTGTGGGAGCCTTTCCAAGATTGGTGGACCCGCGGGGAGTCGGCTTCCGGTCCAAGTGCTGCTCGCACTTGGCCTGCAGCCCGGCCTCAGCCCCGACCCGCAAGCGGGTACCCCGGGGCTTCCGGCTGTTCAATTCCCCCCGTAAAGTGCGCGAACGCTCCTCACGTCGCGTCCGCGTCGATTAGATTTCCACCAATCGCAAAAATAAAAAGGGCCGCGTCTTGCGACGCAGCCCCATTTTTTATTTTCGCGAATTGGTGGACCCGGGGGGAGTTGAACCCCCGTCCGAAAGTTTTTCCGCTAGCGATCTACATGCTTAGTTTGTGTTTTGGTTGTCTTGGCGGCGTCCACAAACAAACTACACCAAGACCCCGTTCGAGTTTTATCTCGCCCGCTGCCCTCGAATGACAAACAGCGAACTATCCGGCTAAATGACGTTCACTCCCGAAACACCGGCGATCGCAGGGTGAACGTTGCTAGCTTATATTAAGCAGCAAGAGCGTAATTGTCGTTTGCAATTACAATTTGAGGCGGTTTAACGAGGCCTTCCTCACCTCGGCATGCACGTCTAGGTTCCATACCTCCGTCGAAACCGTGACGGGCCCGGTAAACTCCCTACGGGCGCTTACCGGGGCGGTCACTAAACCCAAAACGCTGGGCTCGACCGTGATTATACCACAAATCAAACGCAAGATCACAACGACTTCGCCACTCGCTCCGCAACCACCGCCGCGTCTTTGCGAATGCCGCGTAGTAGGTGACTGTCGTTCGAAAACATCTTCGGCACACCAATAAAATGCAGGTTCGGCACCTGTGGCACCCGTCCGTCGCTAAGCACCGGTCGGCCAGCTGCGTCTAACGGAATCAACTGCTTCAAGTGGTTAAACACTGGCTCGTAACCCGTAGCAAAGATCACCAGTAACGGCGCAACCACGCTGCCGTTCTGCAACTGCACACTGTTATTATTTAACCGGTCGACCTCGGGCAAAATCTGAACCCGCCCACTTTCCAACAACTCCGGCAACGCCGCGATCACGTCTTTTATTTTCGGGCGCTGCAACGCCACGCGAATACGAGCAAACGTGTTCTGATCACTCGTCTCAAGCGGCGATTCAATGTTCGATAACAACAAAG
>DGKJ01000044.1:17767-24883 GCA_002387735.1 Bacteriovoracaceae bacterium UBA4573
TGTTCGATAACAACAAATCCTTACTCGACTGTTCCGCACCCGCCACGCCCGTTCGGAGCGAAAGCGCTACGTTGTAGCCACTTTTTGAAAGCGCATACAACAACTGCGCGGCCGAAGTGCCGTTACCCACGACTAAAATGGGTTGTTTCGCCCCTATCGGAATTCCCAATGCCCGCAATTGTTCCTCGCCCAAATACTCCGAAGAATGCATTTGCGGAATAGCCGACTCTAAACGGCCAGGTAGTTGCGGAAGCTCAGGTTTCGAAAAGTTCCCCGTCGCATTCACCACTTGTTTGGCAATAATCACTCCGGTCGATGTCTCGAGCCGTAGCCGCCCGTCGAGTTGCTTACTCACCGCGTACACGGCCGTGTTAGTGCGAACGCGCGGCACCACCGAGTGAGCATAACGTTCTAGATAATCCGCAAAATCTTTGGCCGAAACTTGTTCTGCATTCGGAAAACGATTTCCAAACGGGCCCTCAAGCGCGCTGTGTTCCCAACGCGTGACGAGCGGAAAATCAGATGGCATTCGGCGGCGCCAAGTGTCGCCAGGGCGCTCGCCCTGGTCTATCGTAAGCACCGCAGTCATCGGCAAGCGTTTTGAAAGTTCGTACGCCACGCTCAAACCGCCGGGCCCTGCGCCCAAGATTACCACCGGTATTTCAATCGCAGTCTCCAAACCCGGTGCCGCTGTCGCAACTATTTCCCCGCAGTTCGATGCAGTCGCCAACGTGGGCGTTGCTGCCCAAAAAAATGCAATTCCAGCAGCTAGTATTGCGAAAACGTTAACTAACGCTTTGATTCTAGTCATACAGTCTAAGTGTCCTCTATGCCGGGGGTTTTACTGTGAAGTTAACGAATAACTCTTTGCGTTTTGTTCGGCTCTGCGAGGGGAATTAAGTACTCGCCAACCATCAAACTCTCAGGTGGGCGATACCCAAAATCTGGGTGTTCAAACCGCACCCAAGAATGGTTTGCAGGAATTAAAAGTCGCCCAACTGTGCGGTCGTAAGGTGCCGGCGCCGCCAACACGACCACTCGAGTCGAACCAATAATGGCTTGCTTAGTTTCTTCAATCGTCAAGCGGTCAAAGTTTTCAGCATTTGCACGCCAGTAAAAATCGCGTCGGTGAAGCGCCACGAATTCAGCCATCTCCGCAAACGCTCGGTCGCGCGCGCCGACAACTATTCGGCGTACTTCTTCTTTGCCACGTTCAACCGGCGAGTGCGCCAATTCGCTAGCAATTCCAACCACGATGTCGCTACGGTCTGCTTCGACACGCTTTAAATTTTCGAAGGCGGCCACAGGGTCATAAAAGCGGTTGGTATAATTGGTGTACTTAATTTTAAATCCGTCAGGGCGCAACGCGACGGCAGCCCCCTTCGTGCGTGCGACAACCTCATGGGGAATCGTTGCAATGGCCAGAAGCTCGCTCGCTAAGTCGATCATACGGCCAAACACTTTGCGTCGTTCAATTTCGGTTGTGGTAATTTCGTCACGAACTGAAAGTTCAAGCCAACGCGTTAGTATCGCCAGATCACCCACAACTTTGTCCGCTTGAATCTCGGCTTGAAAAAGTTCTTCTTCACCATGAAACTCTTGGTCCTGGCTATCGTGTTTCCATAAAAATTTTTGATTCAAAAAGTTTTCAAGCTCTGAGGCCGTTCCAAGGTCTAACGTTTGTCGAAACTCCGTACGACCCACAAGCTCCCTAGTGAGCGTGTCGACGTAATCTCTCACCGTAGGTCCATTGACGAGCATTGGATTTAAAATCTTCTTCAGTTCTATGTTTTCAATGCGAATGGCTCGGACTCGGGCCAAAAATCGATGCCGAAGGTTTAAAAATTCTACTTGATGGGGCCCGTTAATTGGTAACGGAAACATTTCAAACAACGCAGCATCTTGGCGAATTTCATTGGCACGAAGCAGTTTGCGACAAGTCGTTGGTTCCGCCTCCACCGAGTTGGCCCATGCGGACGCGCTTGCGAAAAACAGCGATACTGCAAAAATGAAAATCCGATTCATAATGCAGGGTTAGTAACACGACGCGGCATATTCTGTCAATAAAGGTCAAGTATAGGGATTGGCCGCTAACTAGTCTTTTTTAAAGCCATATTCGTCTTCAGCTAGACGTCTTAGTTCGTCGGGCAGCTGTTCTTCGGCCATGATCTTAAGCGCATTTCGGACCGGTGAAACCCCGCGGGTGACCTTAAAGGGGTGCTCACTTAAACCGCCGATTTGAATATTTCTAAAACCACCAAGTTCGGCCTCAAGGTTTCCAAGCTCGTGACTGTGGCTGCTGGCAATGGCGAGCAGGCCGCGCCCGTGCAAATACCGCAAAAATGCCGTCTCAGCCGCGATTTTCTGATCGTGGGAAGTGCCAGAGAATAGTTCGTCGGTTAGCACCAACGCGTGGCGTGTGCCATCGAGTGCGTCGATAAGGGCTTTAACTCGGCGAATTTCGTTTCTAAACAAACTGGTGCCGTCGAGCGTGGAGTCGGCCCGTTGCATGGTGCTCAATAACAGCACCGGAGTCAGGCGCGCACTCGTAGCGGGCACGGGCGCCCCCACCTGAGCAAGTACGACAGCCTGTGCGATTTGACGAACGTAAGTGGTTTTACCACCCGCGTTCTCACCAGTTAAAAATAAAACCCGGTCGCCCAAACTCTGATCAGCGGCAAGCACAGCGTGGTTCGGCACCGGCACTTCCGGTTTGCTCAAATCCAGCAGTGCATTGCGCCCATCAATAATGCTCACTTGAGTGGCTACCGGCGCCTGCTCCGAGTCTTCGATAATGTGCGGAAGCGTGTAGGGTTTCTCGGCCGTCGAAGCACTGAGTAACCGCGAAAACGAAAGTAGTGCGTCGACCTCGGCAGTGGCTGACGTTAAGCCCGCTAGCAGATGAATTTTTTCTCGAACAGTGGCCGCAGCCCGCTCGATAGGTAAATTCATGAGAAACAAGTTGTCGACCACCGAACCAGAGGTTGGTTGGTAAAGCACGCTTTCGATTTTCGAGACCAGCTCTTTTACGTCTAGCGGATCTTGTTTTTTGTCGACCATCGCTAGAAACTCGCCGAGCGAACGCAAATAATCGCTTTTTGCGTGAGTCAGTAGCGCTTTGGAAAGCGAGCGAAAAGTGATGGTGAACATGGTGAGGTCGTGAATTTCTTTACGGCGGTGGCGCATGGTGGCCGTGTTCATGGTCGAAGCAGTACCGAACAACATTCGCTGACCTGTTAATTTACCAGCTAGCGCCAGCGCTGGAACCGCGAAACGTTGCACGGCATTGTAAACTTTACGGCGTGGCGTGGGTTCGTCGGTGAACGGTTTTAAAAACGCCAGCGCGTCGCGTTCCATGAGGTCTTTCGGGTCAGTCTTCGTACGCAGCACTTTTTCGTACACCCAACTCGTCATGCGGTCTTCAATCATGTAGTGGCGCTCAAAATTGCGAATCGAAGCAAGCGCGTGCACCACCGCTTCCCGCAACGCCCGGTTTTCGTGCAGTTCGCGCACCCCAGTCTGGGCCGCTATAATCGAAGCTGGGTTAGACCACGGGTTGGCCAGTAGCCAAGCAATGCGACGTTTTCCAAAACTAGTTTCCGCATTCTTACCAAGCGAAACAGCCAAAAGATGCAGGTCAAGTTCGCGGTACTGCGCTGCGGTCATGGGGTTTACTTGGCGGCCGTAATCGTGAATGGGTCCACCATTTTTAAAATGAGCAATTGCAATTTCTCGATTGGAATCGAGCAGACTTTTGCAATTGTAAGCGGCAACCGAAGCTTGGCTAGTGACCAGCAGAATGAATGCAAGAATATGAAACATTTGAATACCCCAGAAAAACGGTCCTACTATAGCGGGGTGTCAAAGTCCAGGAGGTGTGAGGTTGCGCTTGGCTTTAACGGCAGTGCCAGTGGCCAGCATGCGGTAGGCCCGAGTATCGGTGCCGCCCAGGTCCCGGTACCCTTCGATTAACTTTACGGCAAACGAAATGCCGATCACACCGTGAGCCCCTAGTTTGAATGCGCGGCTTGCCAGTTCTCGGGTAAGTTTTTCGGTAACTTGTTCGAATTCGTGGGACTGAGGCGCCTCGGCCACTGAGGCAGGAACAATTTCACTCAAGGTAATAGCAGATAAAATACGGGTGATCGTAAAACCGGCGAAATCGCCGATCGTAGCCGTAAAAACGTCGGCCTCGGAACCCGGTTCATCGCCAAGATCGTGGGCGTCAGTGGTGCGTTTTCGGAAGTGGTCAGGGTCGATAAGTTCGTCGTCGGGAACTTGGCCCTCGACGATTTCGTCGGACAAGGCGATTTCTACGGTATCTACCAGATCGAAAATTTTTTGGCCCAACTGAATGGCGGCGTATTCCGAAATACGAGGGACCATGAGTTTTCCCACTGAAAGCTGAGTTTCGACGTCTTCAAAACGCACGCCGTATTCATCGGACGTCAAGACGCCTTTTATTCGCTCAATTTTTTCGGCGTTAAAGGTGCCTTTTGCGAAAAGAGAAAAAGCCGGGTTGGCTTCGACCGTCGGATGCCCAATGGTCATGCGGCCGGCAAATTCCCCAACCGACTTTAGAGTGGCCTTGGCTGACTGGTCAGCTTCCGGAGAATGCTGAGGTTGGTCGAGGCCAGCCGGTGGCGCATCGAGCGGGGTTTCAGGGGCACTCGCCTGCAACGCCGACAACGCCTGATCACTGGCGGGAGCGGACGCTTCGTTTACCTCTGAAAAAGCTTGGTCCGGTTCGGGCGCAGACCCCAGTTCTATGGGGGACTCGGACTGGGGATCTAAGCCCTCGAGAGGGGCGGCAAACTCGGTTTGAGGTGCAGCGAAATCGCTTATCGTTCCCTCTTTGGGGGGTTCTGTTTTTTTTGTGCTCGGCGCCGCCGTGGCTTCGCGAGTGGTTTCGATTTCGAAACCCTCGTCGATTGCGTGGACTTCAAGATCCGGCAATAAATCTGATTTTTCGTTCTCGTTACTCACGTTGAAATTATTGTACGTCGATCAGGCCAGGGGCTGCAAATTTCTTGAAGATAAGAAATCCGTCGGTATCGATCACTTTCTGATAGGCTGCGGGGTCGAGCGAGGCGGCAACTTTTTCCAGGTTGTTCACCCCCCATTGAGAGCGCCACGGGCTTAGATCGAACACGACATAATCGGTCGTGGGCGGGGTGCCACGGAAAAGGTCCGCCTGGGTCCGAGTGCAAACGTGCGGGTGCACGATCATTTGAGCCGTAACCGAAACGTTAGGTGGAATTTGTTCGAGCACCTTTGAAATAAAGGCATCGCGCTCATCAGGGCGAAACTCGCGCACGGTAAACGCCGGACTACGCCCGAAAAACAGCATAAACAAAAGCACGAGCGTCATGAGCAGCTCAGGCCGACCGGGGTTCAAGCGTCGCGAAAAAAAAGAAACACCGCCGCTGAGCAAAGTTTGCACGCCACTTATCAATACGTAGAATAAAAACGGAATGAGCACGCACTCATAGTGAAAACCGAATTTAAGGTCGAGAGCCGTATTCATGGCAAGACCAGCGCAGGCAATTAAAAAGGGAATCGGCGCGGCCCAAGCAAACGGCACAAATGGCGTGAGCACTTTTAACACGTAACGCAGATTCTCGCGCTGAATCATGCGAGCCCAAACTTCTTCTAAAAGTTGTAGGGGGCGAACAGTCGAGGCTTCCACGATTCCGGCGGCGTCTAATCCGAAACGCTTGGCCAGCATGGTGGGCCCGGCACCTGAAAAATAGGGCGTTACGTAAAGGTTTACTACACTCAACACAATCAACGAAGTCACTGCGAGGCTCACGCCCACCAAAACGTGACGTTGTTTTTTTCGCCCCGCCACCCAGAGACCAAGTAACATCGTAAAAATTCCGGCGTTTTCTTTTATGAACCATGCAGCAACACAAGAAAGCACAAAGAGCGTCATGCGCTGCCGTTCCAACGCTAATAGCGCACCCAAGAAAACTGGAACGAATAAATTGTCTTCGCGTAAATCGAAAATATTAGCCATTCGAAGTGGCTGGTAGATTAAAAACAGAGAACCCAGAACCACGGCCCATTCCCGGGGCACTTTTTTTGCGCGTGCAAGTTTGTACACCAACACCGCAGAAAGCCCCAGCAACGAGGCCTGCGCCAGGAACAGCGAATACGCTTCGCTCCACAAACGGTAAATCGGCGTGAAAAGCGCGAGCAAGGGTGAAAAATGTTCGCCCAGATACGATCCACCAGTTGCGATTGAGGCCCGCAAAAAACCGTGGCGATCAGTGCCCGCAATACTTTGCAGGACGTAACTTAAATCGTAGGCGCTCGCTTGAAACGAATCATAACGCCACGACGATATCCAAAAATGAAAGGCAATGTAGAGACCAATACCAACTGAAAGTAAGGTAATGGGCTGACGCTGAATAAATTGTAGGGTGGCGTTAGCAAACTTAGATTCATTGCTCGAGAGCCACTTGCGCGACATTTGAAAACGCAAAACCCACAGAACCAGAATGGTCCAAGCAAAAGGGTCGATTTGGGCTAACTCAAAATGAAATTGCTCGGAGCGGTGGTAGTAACCCCCGGTGAGCACAAGCAGGCCGACGAACGCGTACAACCCAAACAAAACTCGGTCTAAGACTCTTACGCTCCGTGACACTTTTTATATTTCTTGCCGCTACCGCAAGGGCACGGGTCGTTGCGACCAATCTTGTCACCGTCGGGTGTGGTCGCACGTGGAGTCGCTGAAGTCGCCTGCGCACGAGGAGCCGACCCCTGGGGCCGTGGGGCGTTTTCGGGTTCGCCGCCGTGGCTAAAAACCATGGGCTGTGGCTTCGGAGCCATTTCTTCTAGACTTTCTTCACGCTGAACTTGAATTTCAAAAAGTTTACGTACGACGTCGTAGGAAATCTGGCCGTACATCATTTGAAAATAGTTATAACCTTCTTTTTTGTACTCTAGCAGCGGGTCTTTTTGCCCGTAACCGCGCAAGTTAATGCCCTCGCGCAAGTGGTCCATGGCAAGAAGATGATCTTTCCACAAATGATCCAGCGTAGTGAGAGTGACCATTTTTTCGAGATTGCGCATTACCGGTTGACCAGAACCGTCGTGGGCAACGCCTAGTTG
>DGKJ01000027.1 GCA_002387735.1 Bacteriovoracaceae bacterium UBA4573
CCGAAGGTAAGATTTGTCCCACTAAAAATCCTGCAACCGCTCCCATTGTTAAAATTGGCACGAATATACCGAGCGAGCCCCACCCAGATAAGGCCAACGCTAATCGACAAAAACAAAAAAGTAGCAGTAGCAGTGCCGAAGCATAGGAGAGACGCACCCAAGATAGATCTTCCCAAATTCGCGAATCGGACAGTCGCGTTAAGTCCACATCTCCACCGAAGGCCGAAACGTAAACAATGGATATTAAAAGTCCCGTGAGTCCCACACGCAAAAGATTTCCGCTGGAAAAAAACCGTTCGAAGGTCCGAGAAGCCCAAAGCTGAATTCGCACAAAAATAAAAATCAACAAACTGACCAACACACCTGTTAGAATCGCGTGAAAACCTAAACTCAACGCGGCACCAACCGATGCTTCGGGCTGAATCTGAGCAGATAAGGTCTGAAACAGGTCATTCTTCAAGCTTGAGTACTGAGGAGTGGTCGACAAGATGTTTCCACGAAAAAGCAGCGCCACTCCGTAACTTACGAGTGATGCAACAATAGCGGAGGATCGTACGATCGTGTTGTTCGACGCAAAGAGTTCAATGGCGAACAAAGCGGCAAAAAAAGGACTCTCGAAAGCCGCCGAGAGAGCCCCCGCAAAGAGGGCCGCGATGAAAATTTGACGATCTTCGTAGTGAAAGCGAAACCGTTCAGAAATTTTCGAAAACAAACTAAGCCCAAACTCAATAATTGTGCCGCCGAGATCAAAAAGCGAAAGTCCCGCCCGACCCAAAAAAGTAGTGACTGCGCGCACGCCCCAAACCCGAGGGGGAGTTCGACCAAGATCTAGATAAAATGCTTCGAAAATATCTTCCCACGCTTTAGGCGAAGTCCCCACCAATGTGACGGCACTTAGCGCCAAAATTGCGAAGGCCAACAAAAGAGGAAGCAGCCATCCGGCTTCAGTAATTAATTTTGCGACGTACACGTTCGAAAGGGCAGACTCGGTCAACATGGCGACCAGCGTAAAAGCTAGGCCAGCAATCGATCCGACGATGAACGCAATCCGCATCAGGCTCTTTCAACGAGTTTCGAAATGAGTTTTTTTTCTTCTTCGTTATTGAACTTAAACTCCAGCCCCATGCGCCATTTGAAATGCTTCTTTTTAATGACGCGACCGGTCGACGGAAGTTTATTGCACCAAGCCACTCGGGCAGTTAGTGCCTTTGGTTCGGTTTCACCAACCAGCTCCACGGCCACGATCGTGTCTTTCGGTAGAAAGTGTTCTACACAAGCCCCCACTCCCGAAATGCTTAAATCGGTAGCCCACCCTTCAACTGGAAAGTCTTCGTCGTTGGCCTTTTTTGCAGTGAGGTTTAGACTGTAAAACTGCTGGGTAACCAAAAATCGATCGTGTTTACGCCGTTCGAACACTCCCCCCTGTTGTGGGCGAAAAAGCTTATCGGTTTTAATTTTTTCGCCATGCTTTTTTGGGAGTTTGGTACTCATTTTGAACTTATATTCTGAACTGAAAATCCCCGGCTTGCAACAGATTGCAATATTTTCGTTTGCGACCCCGCACCCCTCTGACATACGCTGCGTTCCAGTATGTGCGGAATCATAGGATACGTTGGAAAAAAAGAGTGTTCTCGCTTTTTGGTCGACGGGCTTAAACGGCTCGAATATCGGGGTTACGACTCCTCGGGCATTGCGATCTCAAGAAACGATCAGTCGAACTTCGAAGTTCGCAAAGCCGAAGGCAAGATCGAACGCTTAGAGATCGCTCTCCGAAACTCTCCGATTCAAGGGGCCATCGGTCTCGGGCATACTCGGTGGGCTACCCACGGAAAACCAAACACCATTAACGCTCACCCCCACCGGGCGGGCACTACGGTGCTGGTACACAATGGTATTATCGAGAACTTCGAGAGCATTCGCGAAGAACTCCTTGCGCGCGGTGCTTCGATTGTCAGCGAAACGGACTCAGAACTATTTGGGCATCTGGTCGAAGAAGAATTAAAAAAGACTGCCACTTTTGAAGAAGCAGTTCGCCTTTCATTTTTAAAACTGGAGGGGTCCTGCAGCATCGTCGTGGTCAACGATCGCTTTCCAGGAAAAATCGTTGCCGTTCGCACCGGGACTCCCCTTGTAGTGTCGCGCTCGCAGAAGGCTGACGGGTGCTTCGTGGCAAGTGATGCTCAAGCGATTGTAGAACACACAGACGAAGTCACTTATCTTGAGCCGCGAGATTTAGTGGTCTGTACTCAATCCGAATTTAAAATTTTTCCAATCGATAAGAAAATTAGTCCTGAAAACGAAATAAAAAGATCGGCGACAAAACTAGATTGGAAAATGGCCGACTTCGATAAAGCTGGTTTTCCGCATTTCATGCTTAAAGAAATTCACGAACAGCCTAGGGCTATATTGGACACTTTGGATCTTCTAATCGAACGCGATACGATGCGCGCAAGAATGGAAGAAATCGGTGCACTTGTCCAACGAGCCTCGAAAATTCAGATCATAGCTTGTGGGACCGCTTGGCATGCCGGACTGGTTGGCAAATACCTGCTTGAAAGCGTGGCTCGAGTACCTGTGGAAGTAGACCTGGCTAGCGAGTATCGCTACCGAGACCCAGTAATAGATGAACATACTTTGGTGCTCGCGGTAAGTCAGTCGGGGGAAACCGCCGATACGCTTGCCGCGCTTCGCGAAGCCAAGCGAAAAGGAGCAATGACGGCAGCAATTTGCAATGTTCGCGGCTCCAGCATGCCGCGTGAAGTTGCAGCAACATTATTTACTGCCGCAGGTCCCGAAATTGGTGTGGCCTCTACCAAAGCATTTACGACTCAAATTTTAGTTTTCATGATGCTCGGACAGTTTCTGGCGCACGCTCGCGGCGTAAAAACCAAGGCGCCCGATGTACACTTTTTTCTACAGTTACCTCATCAAGTTCAAAGCGCCTTGGAACTCGCGCCTTTGGTGCAGAAAATTTCGGAAAGCTGTTTGCAGTCGCGAGGGTACCTCTATATTGCGCGCGGCCGTTTGTTTCCGATCGCGCTCGAAGGCGCTCTGAAAATGAAAGAAATTTCGTACGTGCATGCAGAGGGTTACCCGGCGGGTGAATTAAAACACGGGCCCATTGCGATGGTGGAGTCTAACATGACGGTGGTCGTGTTGGCGCCCCGGGATGAACTTTACGAAAAAACCATGTCGAATTTACAGGAAGTAAAAGCTCGCGGTGGTCGAATTGTCGCAGTCGGCGATCACGATGATTTTTCGTTACAAAAACTTTCAGACCACTTTATTGGAATGCGTTTTGCCCACGACTGGAGCGATTCTATTCTCGCAACCATCCCGATGCAGCTCTTGGCTTACTACACCGCTGTACTCAAAGGGACCGACGTAGATAAGCCTCGGAACCTAGCTAAATCAGTCACGGTGGAATAGTCATCACTGAAGCGTGCAAATGCCCGATTCTACAATCAAGCAACCCGCGGAAAAAGTACCGGGGGGTCGGAGAGCTGAAAGGTCAAACTGCTCACGTTTTTGCGATTAATCTTTGAAAAATCTTCGTCTTTGAATCCTAGAGACCGCAAGGCTTCGGCTGATGTATGCGGCATAAAAGGCGCAAGCAAGATACTTGCGCAATAAAGCGCTTGTAGAGTTTGGTGAACCACCGCTTGAAACTGTGGGTCGCCATCTTTAATGGCCCAGGGAGTGCTTGCATTAACATATGCGTTCACTTTATTGAGGTCCGACCAAAGCACGTCGAGCGCGCGATTGTGTTCGCGTGCTGACATTAGGCGATCCATTTCTAAATGAACCTTCTCAAAGTCAAAATTTACGTTCGTATTTGCCACTAAGTTTACTGGAGCCACTTGATCGCCAAGGCGTTTACGCGCTAGCTTCACAATTCGCATCAGCAAATTACCGAAATCGTTACCGAGTTCTGAAACGTGCCTTTGATTGAGATCTTTCATTGAAAAGCGGCCATTTCCGCCGCTCGGAATAGATCGCAACATAAAGTATCTAAAACTATCCAGCGGATAGGTTTTAAGCACATCAAACGGATCGACTCCGTTGCCGAGTGACTTAGACATTTTTCGCCCGTCTTCAGAAAGCACCATGCCATGTATGTACACTTGCGCGGGTGTCGGTATTCCCAGGGCATGCAGCATGATGGGCCAAATAACGGTATGAAACCACCCAATATCTTTTCCGATTACATGCAAATCGGCCGGCCAATAGTTTTCATGGGAAGTCCCCACTACCGCACTGTAGTAATTAATTAGAGCGTCAAACCAGGTATACACAACGAACTTGTCGTTACCGGGCACGGGAATACCCCAACCTTTATTAGGGCGCGAAATGGAAAGATCTTTTAAAGGTTCGCTATTTAGACGCGAAACAATTTCATTTCGAGCCTCGGAAGGCGCCACAAACGCGGGGTTTCCAGTTAAAAATTCCTTAATCCACTTTTCATACTTACTCATCTTGAAGAAATACCCTTCTTCTTCAAGTAGCTCGAGTTTTGTTTTATGTTCGGGGCAGAGGCGGTCGCTGGCTTGAGTTTCAGTGTAGAAGGTCTCACACGCTAAACAGTAAAGTCCGCTGTAGCGATCAAAATATACGTCGCCGTTTTTCTCGAGTTTACGCCAAAACTCACCTACAACTTTTGAGTGACGCGATTCGGTTGTACGAATGAAATCATCGTTTGATATTTTCAATTCAGAACACAACTTCTTAAAAATTTCGGCATTGTCGTCGACAAATTTCCGTGTCGGAACATTTAATTCTTCGGCACTTTTGGCGAGTTTCTGGCCATTTTCGTCAGTGCCCGTTAAAAAATAAGTTTCGAGCCCACTCGAGCGGGCCCAACGAGCATATGCATCGGTAATGATTTTTTCATAGGCGTGACCCATATGAGGCGCCCCGTTGGGATAATCAATTGCAGTAGTGATATAAAAATTTTTTTTTGACATTTTTGTCGCTTCTTTAGGTTTTTTAGGAGTACTTATTTTCTCTTATATTTTTTTGCGTACCCTGGTTTAGTGACTTGCCTTTCTCGAGCTATCACAAAACTGTCTTTGGCTTCAACCGACTCGGTTAGAGTAGAGCCAGACGCCACGTAGGTTCCGTCGGCCAATTCGATCGGCGCCACGACCTGACAATCGCTCCCTATAAAAACGCGACTTCCAATTATCGAACGGTGTTTTTCATTGCCGTCGTAATTACAAGTCACGAATCCGCAACCAACATTTGAATCCGATCCGATTTCCGCGTCCCCGACGTAGCTCAAATGGGAAACATTTGTTCGTGGTCCGATTACCGATTTTTTTAATTCAACAAAATTTCCAATTTTTGCACCGGAAGCAATTTCAGTAGCGGGTCGAAGATTGGCCATGGGTCCAACAATGGCGCCATCTTGAATTTTCGAGTTTTGCGCCACCACACTGTTTCGGATGTCGACGCAACTACCAATTTCTACTTGGCTGAGATCACAAAAGCTACCAATTCGACTACCAGCCCCAACCGAAGTGTAGCCTGCGACTCGTGAAAACGCATCGATACTCACATTGTCTGCGAGTTTTACGAACGGCGAGATTCGAATGGTTTCTGGATAAGACAAACGAACTCCGTTAAGCATGTGCTGTCGCGCAATCCGTAGGTATAATTCGCGTTCAGTATTCGCCAAATCAACCATCGTATTGACGCCTTCCACAATATTAGGATCGTCAACACAGTGAGCGAGAATTTTTTTTCGTTTTTTCATCGCCACTGTAAACACGTCGGGGAGATAAAATTCCTTAGCAGCATTCTTTGAATCTATTTTTCCGAGCGCGTCTTGAAGTACAGCGCGATCAAACACGTAGACGCCACCGTTGAATTCCTGAATCGATAGTTGTTTTGCAGTGGCATCTTTGGCTTCAACCACACCGTAAAAGGTTCCACCTCGTCGCAACACCCGGCCATAAGCGCCCGCGTTCGTTAGCCGGGCAGACATCAAGGAGGCGGACGAACGCATTGCCAAGTGGGCTCGCACGAACTGCGCTAAAGAATCTGGCGTAAGCAGTGGTAGATCACCACTCACTACCATTAAAAGATCCACCGAACCGGCCTTGGGGTAAATTATAGAGTTCGAGAGCGCAACTTTTACAGCGTGACCGGTTCCTAGTTGTTGTTCCTGTACACTAAAGTTTACGGTGGAACAAATTCGCTTATTTTGCTCAAGTCCGGCGACCATTGCCTTAACCTGGTCGCGGCCGTGGCCCACCACTAAATTTATCGTACTTTTGTTTATTTGAAATTCACGACCGAGGTTTTGCAGCCCCCCTTCGATCGAATGCAGTACGATCTCAAGAATTGGATGACCACATATCGGCTGCAGTACTTTTGGAACTTCGCTTTTCATGCGCGTACCCTTACCCGCTGCCAGTACGACAATCTCCAAACTGTCTATTTTTTTTACAGTCGATAAGCGCATGAGTGGATCCCTCTCTCAGAGGTCTTCACTATACCCCTGATATTCTTAGTTTTTCAACCAAACACCCGCCTGGCCCCTGCGTTGCATTCTAATCGGGTAAGAACACCCTTGTGGTTGCTGTTGTTGCTAGGAGCTGAAGTTGAAGTTGCGATTGGGTCTCATATTACTGGCTGTTGCTAGCGTTTGGTTTTCACCGAACGCCCAAGCGTCGAACACCTCGGTGATCGGCGCCCCAGTAGATTCGTTCGCACTCTGTCAAAAAAACCTAAAAATAATCGTCGATAGCTCTGTGGAAGAGGGCGAAACCGTGGTTGAAACCTCGTGCAAGCGTTTCGAAATTTTGAATCCAGAGACCGGCGATCTCGAGGTCCGCTTTCAACCGGCGGCTTTGATCGAGGGATCCCCTATCAGTTCCGACGAATACCAAAACTAAGTCGCACTTCCCTTTCAATTCTTTCAACCATGCGATCCACGGAATATTCGCGGATCTGCGTTAAATTCGGAGCAAACGCAAACGAATGACGATCATGGAACCGTTCATTTATCTCGGTAAGCGCTCTTTTTAACCCCTCTAAATCATCGTTGGCGATCACCCAGCCTACACCGCATTCTCTAACGATCTTGGCGGCGGGGCTCTCAAGGGGCCCCCAATACAAAATTGGTCGCCCG
The DNA here is from genome assembly GCA_002387735.1 of Bacteriovoracaceae bacterium UBA4573. Lineage (GTDB taxonomy): Bacteria > Bdellovibrionota > UBA1018 > UBA1018 > UBA923 > UBA923. The sequence goes on from DGKJ01000027.1 coordinate 7,136, forward strand.
GCCTTGAGGTAGGACATAAGTTTGCCCGTTACATAGTGAACGCTTTTTCGGTGCAGGGTTAGAAGCAATACGCCTGCTCTCGCCATTTCCATTTCTGCTTCGCGCCCGGAAACCTGAGGTATGTGGGCTGCGTGAGGATGGGGAAGCACCCCCAGGAAATCTGTGCCCATAAACGCCAAGTCCACAGGAACCTGCGCCAGATCGAACGCCTTGAGAAACTCCGCCACTCCTGAGTGCCCCGAAATGCTCCCCCCGTAGAGCAAGTGAGTCTGGGCGGTAGCCATACTATTAAAGGTGACCTCATTATAATGGAGCTCTCCACTAAAACCGTTTGGAATGCAGACGACTTTCTTGGTGGTATCGAGGTTTTGAAAATACTGCGTTAACGGATCGTTCACCGTTAAGATACTCATGGCTCCACGCACGACCCAACGTTCAAGCCAAGCAAAGTACCGCCGCGCTAATGCCGACTGCGACCTTAAAAAAGGTTCGGTCGCCCACAGATCTCGAAAATCTACGATATATGGCAGACTCGATACTCTAGCAGCCAGCGCGGCCGCCACTACCGACGACCAAGGCGTACCCGTAACAATTAAAACGCTCGTGGAGTGGCGACGCTGAATAACTTTTAAGAAAACGCGCAGACTCCAAAACCACTTGCCATCGATCAACAGAAAAAGCGGGATCAACTTTCTCATCGTACTTCGAAAACCCGAGGTCGGCGCAAAACCGGTTTTATACTTACCGCTGTCTTCTGAGACTGGGTCGTCCAAATACTCTATATCTCGCGAAGAATCGGTATCGCCACTTTTCCATGGACCAGCCAAAACGTGTAGATCCAGCCCTCGTTTTTTGAGTCCAGCGCAAAAGCGGGCCCAACGTTCTGCGGCCACCGTTTGAAGTGGTTCAAAAAAATAGGAGACGAGCAGTATTTGCCGATTTTTCATATTCACGTTCGACTCAAGTTTTACCGAATTCTTACCGATTGTCTTTATCAACTCGGGGGTTTCGTCATTTTTTTGACGACAACACCAGAGTCAAAAAAAATATAGCGTTCTTTAGGATTCGCTCTGCTACAATCTTCGGTGGCCTTGCAATCGGATCTTACGGAAGGGGTTTGGTACATGGACCAGAAAAGCTTAACGAAATTTAAAAAAATGCTGCTCGAAGAACGCCAAAACGTTCTCAATCACTCGAAGAAAGATCGAAATGACATAATTGTCGATTCCGACGATTTAGCAGACGAAACAGATTTAGCGGCAAGTGAGGTCAGCCAAGCGCTTGCATTTAGCCTACGCGACCGCGAACGCCTATTGCTTTCTAAGATCGACCAGGCGCTTGAAAAAATCGAAGAGGGTACTTTCGGCATCTGCGAAACTTGTGAAGAACCCATAGAGATTCGCCGCCTCGAAGCGAGACCTGTAAGCAATCTTTGCCTATCGTGCAAAGAACTCGAAGAGCATAAAGAAAAGATCTTCGCCTAACCGTTACCGAGCGATTATCCAACCCTAACGACCTGTTGGCCAAACAAGGCTCGGGCTCGTCTTTTTTACCCCTGAAGGCTTCCCGGGCAATAAACGTCCTAACCCCGCCCCGTTCAAGCTGTTTTCGAAAATAGAATCCTAAAGCTTTGGCCCGCCTACACCGAATCGATTCTCAAGAGGCTAGTCAATAGGCATCAAGGAAGATTGCCAACGCTGAGGAGACTAAGTTCAATGGTAACAAACTACGACGGCGAACAAATCGAAGTTCCTGCAACTCTCCCGATGCTCCCTGTAAGGGATATCGTGGTGTTCCCCTACATGATCATTCCGCTCTTTGTGGGACGCGAATCTTCGATCAAAGCAGTAGAAGAGAGTTTGGCTCGCAATGACCGTTTAATACTGCTAGCCAGTCAAAAAGATATTTCGGACGAACATCCAAATCCCGACGGAATTTACCAAATTGGCACCGTGGCAATGATCATGCGCATGCGCAAGTTGCCGGACGGCCGCATTAAAATTCTCACCCAAGGTCTTTGTAAGGCTCATATAGACGAGTACGTGCAAACGAATCCGTTTTTCGAAGCGAAGGTCACCCGTTTACAAGACAATACCAACGAAACTTCACTCGAGACCGAAGCCTTGATGCGCAATGTGCGCGAGCTACTTGAAAAAGTAATAAGCCTTGGAAAAATGCTTTCGCCCGATATTCTCATGGTGCTCGACGATATTACCGACCCCGGTCGCTTAGCCGACCTTGTCGCTAGCAACTTGGGTTTAAAGGTAGCTGAAGCCCAACTAATACTCGAAACCACAAGTCCGATCGAGCGCATCAAACGAATCACCGACATCTTAAACAAAGAACTCGAAGTACTTTCGCTACAAGCCAAAATTCGTTCACAAGCTAAAGACGAGATGACGAAAACGCAGAAAGAATATTTTCTGCGTGAACAGATTCGTGCGATCAAAACCGAACTGGGTGACGCCGATTCAAAGGGTGAGGAATTGCAGGAATTAAAAGAAAAGATCCTCGCTTGTCGCATGCCGCCCGAAGTTGAACAAGAGGCGCTCAAACAAATGGCGCGATTGGAACGCATGCATCCCGACGCTTCGGAAGCCTCAATGCTTCGAACGTACATTGATTGGTTGATTGAAACTCCGTGGGCAAAAGCCACCAAAGACAATCTAGACATCGCTCGCGCTAAACAAATTCTCGATGAAGATCACTACAACTTGACCAAGATTAAAGAACGAATTCTCGAATATCTAGCAGTGCGCAAGTTGAAAGAAAAAATGAAGGGCCCCATTCTTTGTTTCGCAGGTCCTCCAGGCGTTGGTAAAACAAGTCTCGGAAAATCAATCGCACGTGCTCTTGGCCGAGAGTTCGTAAGAATCAGCCTTGGCGGAGTTAAAGACGAAGCGGAAATTCGGGGACACCGCCGCACATATGTGGGGGCATTGCCGGGCCGTATTATCCAAGGCTTAAAACAGGCGGGTACAAATAATCCAGTATTCGTGCTCGACGAGATCGATAAACTTGGTAGCGACTTCCGTGGTGACCCTTCGGCTGCCCTACTCGAAGTGCTTGATCCTGAACAAAATAACGCATTCCGCGACCATTACTTGAACGTGCCCTACGACCTAACACACGTCATGTTTCTGGCCACCGCGAACGTGCTCGACACAATTCCTTCGGCCCTAAGAGATCGAATGGAAATCATTCAACTCCCCGGCTACACCGAAGAAGAAAAAGTACGTATTACGCAAAACTATCTGATTAAAAAACAAATTGGCGAAAACGGTATTAGTCCGCGACACATTGAGTTCACAGAAGAAGGTGTAAAAAATGTGATTGCTGGCTACACCCGTGAAGCAGGTTTACGTAGTCTCGAGCGAAACATTGGTACTATTTGCCGAAAAACTGCGAAGCGTGTGGCCGAAGGTAACGAAGAAAAGGTTATAGTTAACAAAGAAACTGTAGCTAAACTCTTAGGACCAGCAACTTTCGTGCGAGAAGACGAACAAGACAAAGACGAAGTGGGTATCGCGACTGGCCTTGCTTGGACTCAGTTTGGTGGAGAAATTCTTTATATTGAAACCACCACAATGAAGGGCAAGGGTGCCATTACTCTTACCGGGCAAATGGGTGAGGTCATGAAGGAATCCGCTCAAGCAGCCATGGGCTACATTCGCTCGAAGGCCTCGGCATACGGAATAGACGAAGACGTATTCTCCAAATTGGACGTTCACGTTCACATTCCGGCAGGCGCCATCCCTAAAGATGGTCCTTCGGCCGGAATAACCATGGCCACCGCCATTATTAGCAAGTTAACGAACGTGCCCATACGCAAAGACGTTGCCATGACCGGTGAAATAACCCTCACCGGTAAGGTGCTTCCGATTGGCGGACTAAAGGAAAAGGCGCTAGCCGCCATGAGACACGGGGTTAAAACCATCGTAATCCCCGATAAAAACAAAAAAGACCTCGAAGACATTCCCGAGGAATACCGGGAAAAACTAACCTTCGTGCCAGTAAAAACTCTGGATGAAGTTTTGGAGGTTACGCTCACAAAAAAGAAGAAATCGGGAAAGCCGTCAAAGCTGCGTAAAGTAGCTGGCGGCTTGGACCGCGCCGCCTGAATTCTTCTCGACCGTAGCTCTTTCAATTCAACGCATTACGTCAATCGATAGGCATTTGCTTCCCATCCCTACTTTCGAGAGTCGTGTTACTCTCTAGAAAGGGGGAACGGTGGCCAAAACAGCAATGGTGGTCGATGATGTCGCGTTTGCTCGGCAGGTAATCAAAGAAATTCTTACGCGCGCAAAATACAACGTAGTGGCAGAAGCCTCCAACGGCGACGAGGCCATAGCGATGTACGAAAAATATCGGCCTGATTTGGTAACCATGGATGTCGTCATGCCGATTCGCGGCGGTATCGAAGCCACACGTACGATCATCGATCGCAATAAGTCCGCCAGAATCATAATGATATCGGCGCTGGCCCACGAACAGCTATTAATGGAAGCCATTAATGCGGGAGCTCGCGACTACATACTTAAACCGTTCGGTGCTGAGGACCTTTTAAAAGCGGCTGATAAGGTCCTTAAAGACGATGAAGATGAAGAGCCTAAGGGTGGTGCCCATGCAAAAATTTAAACGTGATCATCTGTTTCCGGATTCGATCGATTTCTATGGAAAAGGCCAAGTGAAGAGTGAATCGCCGGAAAAATTTCAAGGCAGTGGGCTTCCGGAAACAAATCCGGTCATCGTCACACGACTCATAGACAGTGACTTTCTGGGACTGCCAGATTCTGCCACCGCCAGCGCAGGTACATGCTTGTTCCAATTCAGCGAATTACCGCAAAACCGCTCGATGGCACTCGAAATAGCCAATATACTGGCGTCACAGCTGGCTCACAAAGTATCGCAAGAAATCGGGGCAAATGTGATCGTTCGCCCTTCTCAACTTTCTACACTTCGGTATGACGAATCTGCCCTGCAAACACAGGGATCAAGAGTATATTCATACCAAAGTGAGCACGAAACTTTTTTCATTCGAATGCTGTTTATCGCTGCGGTCGCAGGAAACGCCTAACGTTTCTAGGACCTTAAGCGCTCTGAAAGGAGAACTCGGTGGTACGTTTACTCATTCTCGGTTTTCAAGTGGCTGCTTTCGCTGCGGTAGTGTTGTTAGCAGCTCAAATTCCCTTAAAGAAGGACATTAAAGGTCGAATCACCACAGTTAGTGATTATGTCGCAGAGTTTACTTCTAAAGATTTTATTCAAGCGCCGATTCGGTGGGCGGGATCCAAATTCGATTTTATCGCAGGTCACGGTCAAAAGGCGGTTCAAAAGAAAAACCGCGAAGCCATTGCTAACATTTCGTCTGAGCACGCCATCATGGAGCGCGCCGAATTGAGCGGACTTTTAAAAAGTGCCGGTAAGAAAATAGCGAAGCCCCATCTTGATCGAGAGGACAGTCTCGATGAAGACGAGGCTTCGAACGAAGATTAACCTAATCGCTTATTCGACTCTCTGTGCTACCGTTCGACCCACAGTCGGACTCGATTGATCTCTTATCTGAGAATCACTTATAGACTGCGGTACCTCGCGGGCCTCTTGGCGATTGCACTCAAGGTGCGACAACATGTCGTCTGTATTTTTAATTTCGCCTACTTTTAAGGCCGCTCCGGCAACTGGGGCAAAAAGAACTCCCATAAGACCCAAAAGTCCAGGGAACCAACGAATCAACATCCGCTTCTTCACAACAACTCTCCTCTGCTACAACATCCACATGAGCTTCCAAAACGGGTGAAGCTCAATTTCCGCTATTGCTCTACAGAGATAGGAGTTTGCAAGGGGGGTGCCAGATTGACGCAGGGTCCCGGCTTCTAAGACAAGGGATGAATGCTGTTAGGAGCTGCTAAAAGTGTCTAATATTTAGACAGTGCCGAGTGGCTTAATTATCGTCGGTAGTAATCGACTTCGAGTTGCCCTTAGCTGGGCCGCCAGAGCTACCCTCTGGCCTCTTAGTGATCTCGTCGTTATTATTGTGTTTGGGAGCAGCGGCGGCGTCCGCCACCTGCAAGCCGCTGAGGTCACGAACGGTCAATTGGTCCGCGTCGTCGGGCGAAGTGGTGCAATTGTCCTGCTCAGCAAACGCAAGTCCCGAAGTCGCCAAGATCGCTAAAAAAGGCAGTAATTTCAATAACTTCATTTAATTTTCCCCAACACTTCTAATATTTTATCAGCTCTCACCCTAAAAACCACCTAATAAAATCAACAATTATAAACCTTTGATTTTACTTAGAAGTGAGACTCACTCCCGCTGGTCGAATGAGCTCCATCAAGTTCTGAAAAGCCGAAGTGATCTGCCCGGCAATCGCCCGGTCTCCAACGGTATCAACTTTTTGCACATCGCCCGACGCAGAATACTGAACTTTGATTTTCCCTAACGCCGGATCGCGAATTTCGACTGGTCGGTTGGCTTCATTGTAAGCAAACTCTAAACGCCGCTTCGCTTGGTCGACCATCGCCATGATCTGCCCAGTGCCGCTATTGTATGCGATCTTCACACCCTGCCCTGCTGAATTGCGAGCTTCTACCAAGTTGCCCTTACTATCGTATTTGTAAGTAGCCCAATTCACCTTTTTGGGGTCTTTCTCGCCCATCGGGAAACGGGCAACTTTGGCTACTTTGTTAGTCTGTGGATCGTACGTTAGCTCCGTAACTTCGAACGGAGTAGTTTTTCGAGTAACATGCCCTCGGGCGTCATACTCAAAACTGGTTTTTTCACCATTGCGCGTAATGACCAAGGGAAGACCGCAGCATTCGTTATATACTGTTTCGGTCTTTTCACCGTCGACATCGGTGCTCATTTTATAAGTGTATCGCTCGCCGTCGAGTTTGTTTTTGTCCCAATATTCGTATTTTGCTTTAGAGATTTCTTTGCCGTCAGACGAGAACACCGTCAAGGCCGTGCCGCGGTACAAGCCGTTCACCCCGTCATTCATGTAGGTGTACTTTGTAAGAGTACCATCACGATCGCGAAGGCTGGCGACGGTTTCGCCTTTCGCTACATCGTTGTAGTCGATCTTCATGGTGCTTTTGTCGGGAAATTTTACTTCGAGCAAATTGTATCGGCCATTATTAGAATATTTATATTCGTAAACTTGGCCGTCTGAATTTTTACGATAGACCATTACGAAACCGTCGTAGCGATACTCGACTTTTTTTCCGTTTTCACCGAGGATCTTTTCGACCTTTCCGTTTTTGTTATAGGAAAAAGTCATCTTGCGATTAAGATTATCGACGAGCTGGGTCATCTGACCGGATTTATTATAAATTAATCGGACGAAGTTCTTATTGCGGTCAAATACCTGCATGAGACGACCATTGTTGCCGTAAACCTCTACGCGACCGGTATCGAATTTACGCACATAGGTGTCTTTAATTCGAGTAATCGTTTGAAAACTGTATTTGTTGCTTTTGAATACTGTGCCGTCTTTAACTGGGTTGGCCTTCACTAAGCCAGCACGAAAAACTCGATCCCATTCATCGACGCGAAAGCGTACATCCGTTAAAAGTCGCTTTTTATAGTCCTGCGCACTTGAGGCGCCGAATCCAGCTCCTAATTTCGAACGAGCTGCTGCAATTTTTTCTACTGCTTCTTTGGTTTTGGCTTCAATTTCAGCGGGCGCAGCTCCAGCTGGTAAAAACCGATTGGTGGCGCCACCACCGTTTTCATGTACGACAATAGCACCGTCAATCGACGGCACCAAATAAGGCTCGAATTCGCTCCCCATGCCAAAACCAAAAATCCCGTTGTGGGAGGACTTGCTGTTGTAGGTGGTTTGGATCTTGGGTTCGAATCCACCGTGGTAAACCAAGTCAACGTTTCCGATGAAGAAATTTCCGTTCTTCAAACTTACGTTTGCCTCGGCGTACGTAGCGAACAATAAAATTGATCCAAGTATAGCAACCCGTTTCATGGGCAGTTCCCCCTCTTAAACTCTCTTCCCTCTACTATACGTCAACTTTGACGACTTTCTTGATGGTAAAATAGGCGGCTAGCTCGAGAGTAATCACTGCGGCAAGAATTACCCAGCCAATTGGATGTTCTACCAGAATGCCCATTAACTCTGGGTCGGTGGTCGAAAAATAGAGCCCAATAAATGGCGGCACGCAAAGCAAAACCATGCCTTGATAGAACCCCTGACGAGTCATGGCCCGAACTTTACCCTCGAGTTTTACGCGCTCGCGTATGACGTAAACAATAGTATCAAGCGTTTCAGAAAGATTACCGCCGGTTTCTTTCAAAATGTTAATTGAAGTGACAAACATTTCGACGTCTTCGCATTTTACGCGCTTGGCTAAATTGTTAAATGCCTCTTCAATGGAAACGCCGACTTTATTTTCGGAAAGCACCAGTTTAAACTCTTGTGACATCGGATTCGGCATTTGTTCTGCTACCATGTCGAGCGCTTGAACAACGCTTAGCCCGGATTTTAGTCCGTTCGACATCAGCGCCAGTCCATCAACCATTTGCAGATTAAATTTTAAGATACGCTCTTCGAACAAATACCCAATGATAAACTTGGGGGCGCTCCACCCGGCGAATCCCGCGGCCAAACCAAATATTAGGGCAGGAATTAACTTCGGTAAGAAAAGTAAAAAAACCAAAAAAAACGGAACTACTGCTGAAAGAACGAGTGCCAACACAACTCGATTGGCAGGAAAATCGATAAACATGAGCCCTAGTTTTTCAACGATATAGTCGCGGGTACCGATGCTCTGAAACCGCACCCAATCCAAAAACCGATTCATGTAGTAATGGGCAACCACGAAAATTGCGGCACCAAAAAGTAACGAATAAAAGAGCCGCCAACCCGTGTCACTCGCTGTGGCAATCATCTTACTTCACCCCGGAAAACAAGGAGCGTGGAATTTTTAGGCCCTTGCTTTCCATTTCCTCTACGAACTTAGGAACAAGACCGGTCGAAACATATTTTCCAATTATCTTTCGTTTTTTGTCGACGCCTTCTTGTTTGAAGACAAAAACGTCCTGCAAACTAACCACATCTCCCTGAATTCCAGCCACTTCGGTAACGTAGGTCACTTTTCTCGAACCATCACTCAATCGTGCCTGTTGAATAATCAAATGTACGGCCGAAGCAATTTGTTCTCGAATCGCCTTTAGTGGCATGTTCACGCCCGACATCATTACGAGGGTCTCTAAACGAGCTATACAGTCGCGCGGACTATTTGCGTGAATAGTAGTTAACGAACCGTCGTGACCGGTGTTCATGGCCTGCAACATATCCAGAGCTTCCCCGGCGCGACACTCGCCGACCACTATGCGATCGGGCCGCATCCGCAAACAACATTTAACTAGATCTCGGATAGACACTTCACCTTCACCTTCGATATTTTTTGGCCGTGTTTCAAGGCGCACTACGTGTTCTTGGCCAAGCTGAAGTTCCGCTGAATCCTCAACAGTAATAATTCGCTCCGTCGAAGGAATAAAATTCGAAAGCGCATTTAGTAACGTTGTTTTACCAGACCCGGTACCACCGCTAACTATTACATTTAGTTTGGCTTCTACGCAGGCTCGCAAAAAGTCGGCGATGTCATCGGTCATCGATCCGAAACCTATGAGATCCTTGTAGGTGATTCTCTTTTTCGGAAATTTCCGAATAGTGATAGTTGGTCCGCGTAAAGACAAAGGTGGAATAATAATGTGCACACGTGACCCGTCAGGCAGGCGCGCATCCACGTAGGGAGTTTTTTCATCGACTCTTCGACCGAGCGGGGTGACGATACGTTCAATGATATTCATCATTTGTTGCTCGCTGGAAAACACTGTCGGGCTCAACATCGGCTTGCCACTTTTTTCGATGTAAATCTGTTCCCGTGAGTTCACCATGATCTCTGTCACCGTGTCGTCAGACAAAAGATCCTCTAGCGGCCCCAATCCAAGGGCCTCGTCGAGCACCTCTTTTACGATTTGCGCACTGGACTCGCGACTCTGTAAAACGCCGCCGGTGTCTTCGCGTCCTAAAATGTCGAGAATCGCTTTGCGGGTTTTTTCTCTCAAATTTTCTCGTTGTTTCGAGTCGCTGGTGTCTACGTTTTGACGTTTGAGGTCAAGACCCTCTACCAATCCCTTGTGAATGCGTAGCTTAAGCGCGGTCCAAGCGTCGGTTGATTTTCCGGCGGAAAAAATTGAACTACCGCCGGACGACGTGGTCGAAGCACCCGCACCAACGGTATTCGGAACAGAGTTGGCCAACTTGGCGGCCGCACCGGTTGGTTTTTTTAAATTCGAAAGCGAAACCAATAAATTTGTCTGTTGAATTCGACGTATAATGTCGTGGAAGGCTCTCGTAATAGTAGCCTGGGGCGCAGAACCAACGAATGGTTGCCCTCGCGCCAACGCCCCGGAACAGGTTTCGCCCTCTTCCGGCACAGCTGCAAAAATTGTTTTATTTAAATTTTTCTGAATAACCTGCGGATTCACTATCGCGTTTGGCGAGAAGCGATTCACAATTATTTGAACCATATCCGGAGGAAAAAGATGTTCCTGAATTTTTCCGAGCAATCGACGTGTTTGGTTTACTACGATCACATCTTGAGTGGTAACTGTGAAAATCGCGGTAGCTTGTTCGAACACTTTTACAGTTGTAGCATCTACTACTGAACCGCAGTCCACCACCACAAACGGGAAAATCCCCACAGCCGCCTTCAGAAGTCGCCCGACACCGTCCAGGTCAAGTTCCCGTGCGGCCATAGTATCTCCGGGAGCCGCGATAAAACTCATACCGGTCGAGGTCGTCGCCATAATACTCTGAAGCGCTTTTAGATCGACTGCCCCTTGAATTTTACTAGCGTCGACCACAGTTTTCTGGGGGCGCACTCCTAGAATTAAATTTTGATCTCCCAAACTTCCGAGATCGAGATCGATCAAGAGAGGTCGCTGTCGCAGTTCCATCAAATAGGCGAGCGCGAGATTGGCGGCAAATACTGACTTTCCCACGCCCCCCTTTCCACCTACGACTGCAATGATATGGCCAGGCATTAGTTCGCCCTCCTCATTGCAAAAGTTTTCATTGTTTCCTCTTCAAGCCATACTTCGCTTTTATATCTTCGGTTCCACCAGAGGCTGATTCAATAACCTGTGGCGTAACAAAAATTACGAACTGACTCTTATTCTTTTGAAACGCTTTGGATCGCAGCAAAGTAAACAATGGATTCTCTGGCACCTTGCCGCCTGGAGGATCTTTATTAAAGTTGGTCGTCACTACATTACTGATCGCATTCACCACGGCGGCACTCTGACCGTTACGTACCGCCAGTACCGTGACGTAATTGTGGTTCTGGGTGATCGGTGCACCACCCGACTGCCCAACCAAACCTTTGTAGTTGAAGTCGATATTTAGTTCGATGTCTTCTTCGCCTTGCATGTTGGGAACAATGCTTAACTTTGGTCCTATAGTTTCGCCTTGGTAGTTAATCTGACCGGTTTGCGCATTCGTACTTTGCACTGGTATTCGCGTTTGGCGATCGAGTGCGACCTTGGCACCCTCTTTCACCACGAGCACTGCTTCTTCCAAAATTCTCGCGTAGCCAGCATTTTGAGCTGAATTCAGCTTGGGAAACAGGTTACCAATAGTTCCAGAAAGAGATCCTGTGCCCTCGGTTGTCACACCACCTTGGGAGCCCTGGCCAAATGCGACGCTTCCACCGGTCTCTAGACTTGGAATCCAAGAAAACCCGAAATTACGTAAGTAGTCTTTTGACAATTCCACGAAGTCGACTGTGATACGAATAAGCTTGGGCGGTGGTGGATCCTTCCGTTTTGCAATGGTAATGCGAGGTACCACCGGGTCCTTGGTTAAAGTTTTCTTCACGTCAAATGGGTTTCTACCTTCATAGTTAAAATTCGGGAGTAAAAAGCCTTGAATCATATTGCGAGCAACGTCGAGCGCAGTATTCGCTTGATCAATATTGTCGACCTGGCCTTCAACCACAAAAAGACTATTCAAGATACGAACCCGAATTCCCGGATTGTTGATTTCGGCTTGAATTTTTTCCGCTAATACTTGCATACCGAGCGGGCTTAACCCTACGAGATTGAGTACAAAACTTTTATACGACTCATCGCTTAGGACCGCGTATAGTCGATTGAGATCGTTCATTACGACCACTTCGCCATCTACTAAAATTTTGTCGCCCAGAGGTTTAATTTCAATGCCCTCAACATCGCGAAGCAAATGTTTTAGCTCCCCAATTCGACGCGATAGGTTCGCCTTAAGCACCAGAGTATTTAGAATCAAACGAATATCGCCGTTTTGATCACGAATCGTTACGGTGGTGTCGCCGTCTTTCACTGGCGTAAAAATGAGCTGTCGTTTGTCTTTGGAATACTGAATTTTAAATAGGTCTGAGTTGGTGACTCGCACGCAATCTTGCAAATTGGGACAAGGATCAAAATTTAGGTCTACCGTTTTTTGTATACCCGTAGTGAGTTCGAGGTTTTGTTTTACTGCCCGGCGTTCAGAAATATTAAATGCGCCGGCCTTCTCCTGAGCCGCGTGACTCAGAACGGTCGAAAAAATTGTGCATCCAACCACAACTTTTATTAGGGCGATTCGCAAGTCCGTTGCTTTCATTTTCTCACCCAATTATCGCTGCGTAGCGACTCCTCTCGTACCACCACTGTTTAAAATCTCAGGAAGAGTTGACGCTCCCAACGCGACTCGTTCCGTGTCGTCGTTGTTACGCAACATCACATATAACCCCATTCCCATACTTTGCAGTAACAGAACTTGTTGTGCGGAATTGGGGTCCACTTCGAGTGTGATCGTATTGAAATTACGATCAAGATTTAAATTTTTTGTAATCACCTTACCGCTCATCTCGTCTTTTTGAACTTTACGAGCTGGAAGGGTTGTTATGTATTCGCCAACCGCGAGAATTAAAACGTCCTGTAAAACGAGTTTGGCAATGTCGGAGCCCCTTTGGCCGGGCGGTTGAATAATGGCCAACACGTCGATTCGGTCGCCGGGCTTGATCAGGCGACCAACTGCGTTGTCGTCGCGCACTGATAAAGCAATGGCGCGCTTGCCGGGCGACACCTGCCGCGCGAGACCAGTGCGCAACCCCGGTGTCATTGCCTTCGAAAGTGTCACCTGTTCACCGCGCTTGAGCGGCACCGATGCGATAAATCCAACCACTTCATCTTTCGAGGTCAAGGCACCTGGTTCGACGTACTGTTGTGGTTTTTTTAGAATCTCGATTTTGGTTTCATCAATTGTTTCGAGTTCTTTAATATCTTCCTTAGCAACTACGACTGCCGTAGGGGTGCCATACTTGGTCTGCCACTCCTCCTCTTTCGAGGTCATGTAGCTATAGACCATCACCGTTGCAAGCAACGCGAGTGCTAAACTAAATGTGAATGCCTTGTTATTCATCTAGTACTTGAAAACGAAGGCAGGGCCAAAAGACTATCTTTGACAATACCGATAGTTGCCGCCCGCGAACGTTTCCTCTCCTAGATACCCTTCGGAGTAATTCTGCCCAAACTTAGCGGCAGTGGGGGCTAAACAGGTAAATGCTGCAACTCGAACGCGCACTTTTTGCCGGCGCTGGATGGAAGGATATTCCTCCTTTGGCATTTGATCTTCTGCTACGCTCACCCGACCGATCGATATTTCGGGCGCTCGGGTTGGGGGATCAATAAGTCCGTAGGTAACCGGATCGCCAATACCGATCCACCAGCGTTGGAACACGTTATCACTCGCTCGGCCCGACAAAGTATCCAACTGTGGATAATATCGGTGATTAAGCGCCATAAAATGCAATCGCATTCGAACATACTTTTGGTGCACGATCGCAGTGGTGATGGCGGAATTTGCCTGGATCAAAATATAAAAAAGCCCCACCAGTACCGGCAACAACAAGGCAAACTCTACGACACTCTGCCCTCTTGCGCCTCGCTTTAATTTATTTTTACCCACTCCTAACCGCGCAGATTTAGCAGCCATTGTCATATAGCGCTCGTTTCGCGGCCATTTGTTGCAGACATTCGGCCTCACTGGGTTCTCGCCCGAGAACGCTTTCGCTTTCTAGAATCACTTTGTTGTTGGAGCGTGAGCGTCGCAATATCGGCAACATGTACATTTTAACTGCAAATTTATAACTTACGCCTTGCTCCCACGCAAAGTAACGCGAGTCCTCGGCGCCAAGCCGCACCCTCGGAGAAGGACCAACCGTGGAACCAGGAGGTTCCCCCTCACCTTCCGCGCGCGCGATACTCGGAAACCGGTCTCTGCCTTCTACCATCACCAGCGACTCTAACGTCTCGCGCGCGGCACGTATTTGATCTTGCATCGTAGTACGGCTTGGCAAAAGTGCACGAGCCGCCATATAGGTGGCGTATTGAAAATAATTGGCCACGCCCAAGCTTAAAGAAACCTGTACGAACATAAACAGAATCGTGAAAAACGGCACGATCATGGCAATGAGTTCGATAAGACTTTGTCCCGCTTCGTTCGAACGTCGATTTTTTTGCGAGCGCACCATGGGCTAATTTCCTCTCGCAAAGAATTTAAAATTGTCGGCTCGGTAGATTCCTGGATGTCGAGTTGGTTCGCCATCGTCAAATCCCCGCGCTTTGGGATCACCGTAGCGATAGGTGTAAGGAAAATCACGTGTCAGCGGTGTTTCTAGCAGATCGAGCGTACCACCCAAGCGACCATAGACAATCGAAACTAAACCTACCACTACGAGCAACAAAAACACGTACTCGAGTAACGATTGCCCACTCTGACGCTTGTTCCTTATTTTTGGTGCAAGCATTAGAAAATTCCTTCCGAAAAAGTGTGCACGATGTACCCGACAAAAATTGCAACACCGAATGGCGCCTTTATGTCACTGCGCAGCTTGGGCCACTCGACTTTAGAGTTAGGCACCAACATGCTTTTAAAAAACGAAACGATTTCTTTAAAAAACGGAATTAATCTACGATTCGTAAGCATCAGGGCAAAACTTCCGATCGCTGCGATGGCTAAACTCCAGAAAAAGAAATTTAAAAATGCTTTCGCACCAAATACCGGCGACACCGCAACCAGCAATTTTACGTCCCCGCCTGCTAAAACACGCAATGCAAATAATGAAAACAGCAACAGCGCCGAAAGAAAAAACGCCAAGATCGCCGAAGCCAGAGGTAACCACCACAC
>DGKJ01000014.1 GCA_002387735.1 Bacteriovoracaceae bacterium UBA4573
TCCAGAACTGCAAAAAAGGTTTCAGCGCTATTTCGATGAAATTGGTAAAACGGTAACTGAATCACGCGAACTCTGTTTAGAGTTAGAAAAAATGGGTAGACCAGCTCCAGAATTAATGGAACAGATCAAAGACCTCGACGAGCTTTTGGCACGCGTAGCAGACGACGCAATCGTGTTTTCGCCCCGGGTTTCCGGCCAGAAGCGACGCCCCGAGTAAGAACTGAAGAGTATTGATGAATCGCGGTAGCTGCAAGGCGTGCGGTTTTTCCGCATTCATCGAGGGGTGGAGCCAATTCGAAAAAACCAATCGAACGAACTATTGAGTACTCGCCACAAATTCGCGCCATTTCGATCATTTCACCGGCAGTGAGGCCATCAATTTGCGGCGCACTCACACCAGGAGCCCAGGCCATAGAGACTGCGTCGAGATCAAAGCTAACGACGGTAGCAATGTTTTTATGCGCAAGACTCTTCAGAACTTCTCGAAAAGTAGAAATAACGCCAGATTTTGAATTACGCATGCTTCTCAACGTGTGAACCGTAGCTCCTCGTTTTGTGAGATAGGCCTGAGCCTCCTTTGTGTTGCAGTGATCCTGAATGCCCAACTCGAAAAAAAGTTTCGGGTTAAGGACTCCCGATTCGATCGCCAGGAAAAAGGGTGATCCACTTGTAATGCCGTGTTCATTCGGTGGCCGTACATCGAGGTGGGCATCGATATTTATTAAGGCTACATCCGATTTTTTGAAATCGACCACCCCGGCCAAATGGGGGAACCCGTAGTCGTGGCCGCCACCTAGAACAATTGGAGTGCGGTCGCTTTTCAAACTTTGGGTGACTGCGGTGCGCAATGCCATATGTCCTTCTTCGATCGATTTTCCGGCTGGGACGTCGTACCCTTTCAGCAAATTTAAAGTGTCGAGCGACATTCCGATGGCCATGGCTTCCAGGCTATTGCGAATTGTTGTCGGTCCGTGAGCAGCCCCGAGACGACCACCCACATTGCGAACACCGCGATCATCGCTTGCTCCAATTAATTCAATTGCGGGCAACAAGGATCTTGATTCGGAACGTTGAGATTGTTCGGTTTTGTTTTTTTGCGCAGAGTCATTGTTAACTTGCCAGATTTCTTTGATTTTTTGCATCTTCATAGCTTCGGACTATAATTGAACTCGACCCTGGGAGGAATATGGAAGAGAAAAAATGGTTTCTCTATGTCGTTGATCACCACGAAGGCCCGTTTAGCCTGAGTGAAATTCAAAGTCTGGTTAAAAAAGGCGACGCCAAGAGTTCAAGTTATGTGTGGCGCGAGGGGTTTGAAGATTGGATGATGATGTCCGAAGTTTCGGAATTTGGCGTAGCAGGACCTTCTGGGGAAGGACACGGACCCGCAGCTTTTATTCTTGGAAAAAAAGAGAGTCCCGTTTTGTTTTCACCGCGCTCGTCTGACGCCTCTGTCGGCGGTCCTTTACCAATTGCGCACCAAGGCAACGTTCCCGATATATCTGGAATCTCTGAAACCGCCGTGGTCTGGTGTTTGAACTCAAACCGCACTTTCACCGGACCTCATTCTTTGCGCACCATCACAAGATTGATCAATGAGGGAAAAGCCACATCAAAAGATACGATTTGGAAAGAAGGTTGGACTGGATTTGTTCCAATTTCATCATTCTCCGAATTTATGGTTCGCATTCACGACGGGGCATCACAAAAAAATAAAGTTTCCTCAGCGCAGGCGCTGGGAATGATGAGGTCAGGAATGGGCATCAAGCGAAGGTTTTCCTTCGGGGGTATTTTAAAGTGGCTAGTATTGGCATTTTTGGTGTTCGGAGGTTTTTATCAAGTCACTGCCATGGGTTTATTGAATCCGGTTTTCGAAAAAATTGGGATTTTAGAAACTGTGCGGCGAGCAAATCTAAAGCCAGTTCCCGTACCTAAAATCGTTATTCCGGTGGAGTACATAAGTGATGCGGGGAATTTCTTGCGAAGACAGGTTGAACCGCTCTTAGCAAAATATTCAGACCATATTCCAGGGCCAATTTTAGAGTATCTGTCGGTCGTCGAATTGCCTGAGGGATTAAATGAAAAAGATGAAGCACGTTTACGGGATGCTGCTACAGCCAATCCCGATGCGGGCCGAAGAGCTGCCGCCGCTTTGATTGGGCAAGAGGTTATGAATCCGCGATTTGTATTGGCCTCGAATATTGACGGGTCGAGTTTTCGGGTGGTTCTGCGAGGCAAAGAGGGAACCTTACTTAACGCGAGTGAATATGTTTCGGAGCAAGTCGTAACACTTCGAAACAGAGTAGCGATTTCTCAACCGTTCTACCTTGAAGATACTAAGTCTTTGCCCCAAGGAGAGTACACATTTACGGTGTTAAATGGTGAGGAGTCGGTGTTAATTGAAAATGCATTTTTGGGTGGAGAAAACGACAGCGCATATCAGGATCGTTTAAAAGAGTTTAACGCCCGAATGGCGGCCTGGCGTGTAACGAAGGCCCAAGAAATTTTGCAAATAACCAACACATTGGAAAGTCTGGCCAACGAAAGCGCGGCAAAGTTTTTTGCTCTGAATAAAATGCGCCCCGGCACCGCGAGAGTGAACGAGTGGCGAAAGTACTCTGCAAAGTATCGCAAAATTTCTGATCAACTGGCGTTGGCGATTGGGCGCACTGCAGGTGAAATCGAAAAAAGTAGCTTCAGGAGCGTCGCCGCTTCACTTAAAGCAGGTTTAAATCTTAGCGAAGAGTTGCATCATGCTCAAAACGCCTATCTCGGATCTACGTCACCCGGAAATGTTCGGGGAGAAGATGTAATGGCCAGCGTTCGCAATTTAGCGGGTCAACTGGTCGCTGTAATTACCAAAATCAAAACTGCAGTTGCAAAACCAAACTGAGGAATATGAGCAAAAATAATCCAAAAGAAAGACGTCGCTCCAGCCGCAAGGAAGTGCTCGAAACCTTCCAAGTATTTCTAGTGGTTCCGAGCCGCGGCCTACGAAGATTACAAATTAAAGACGTAAGCGAACACGGAGTTTCCTTCGTGGGCGATCCAGTCGATAAATTCGCTGTAGGCGAAACTGTCGAATCCTTTTTCTATTTAAACCCAACACTCCGAATACCCATTCCATTAACTATTCGTCGCGTAACCGGTGAAGACGAACCCTTGATTGGTGCCGAGCTGGGTGAAAGTGAAAATCCAGGAATTAAGGCTTTTATGTCGTTTCTGAAGTTACTGGACGATTTAACGGCGTTTCTTTGATATTAGACTTCATTCGAAGTCCGATAATGTAGATCTCGTAGCTGGCTTTTCTAGTGCTCTTTGGGCGCAGAAGTTCAACCTTGTCGAAGGCACCTTTAACTTCTTTCATATATTCATCGAAAAACTCGCTTTGAAAGAATTTTACGATAAACGTTCCGCCCGGCCGCAAAGAGCGTCTCGCGACTCCCAGCGCTAATTTGCAGAGTTCGAACGAACGACGCTGATCTTGAATTCTAATTCCCGTAGTTTTGGGTGCCATGTCGCTCAACACTACGTCGAGTTGTTCAATTTGTTTTTCTCGCAACAGATCGCTGATGGTTTCTTCTTTAAATGCGTCCCCTTGAACAAAGACACAATTGGGGATCACAAGGGAAACTCGCGCCAAATCAATACCAATGCAAAAGCCTTTTTGACCGATTTTCTGAGAAGCATACTGAGACCAGCTTCCTGGAGCACAGCCAAGGTCGACAACGTTCTGGCCGGGCCGAAAGATCTTGAATCGGGTATCGATTTCTTCGAGCTTGAACACCGAGCGAGCGGCAAAATGCCGTTCCTTAGCCTGTTTGAAATAAAAATCTTTTGGATTGTACGCCATAATTGACCTGCTGCCTTATAGCATAAGATCGCGTGATCTGGGCTTTGAGTTTTGTAAAAGCGTGGTGTAGATGATCAAACTATGGGAATTTCAGAAGAAACCTGGCTTGTTACCGGTGGCGCCGGATTCATAGGATCTAACTTTATTAGACACGCGCTGAACGTGCGAGACGGCTTGCGAATCCGATGCTTAGATAAACTTACATATGCCGGAAATCTTCGTAATCTCGAGGGGTTGGACAAACAGTATGGCGATCGCTACCAGTTTGTTCGCGGCTGTATAACCGATACTACCATCGTTTCAGGTGCCATGACCGGTGTCGACCGAGTGGTTCATTTCGCGGCGGAAAGCCATGTTGATCGAAGCATTGTTGATGCAGGTGCCTTCATTGAGACTAACGTAAAAGGTACCCTGGTTTTGCTCAATGCGGCCAGGTCCCAAGGTGTCCGGCGCTTTGTACAAGTTTCGACCGATGAAGTTTACGGTACTTTGGGTGATGAAGGGGCCTTTACTGAAGACACCCCGCTTGCAGCAAATAGCCCATACTCCGCTTCCAAGGCTGGAGCCGACCTTCTCGCTCGCGCCTTTTTTCACACACATCAACTCGACGTGGTCATCACGCGTTGTTCGAATAATTATGGCCGGTATCAGTTTCCGGAAAAACTTATTCCTTTAATGATCACCAATGCACTCGAAGGGAAACCCCTTCCCGTTTACGGAAAAGGTTTAAACGTTAGGGATTGGATTCACGTTCACGATCATTGTGATGGAGTGCTGCTTGCTTGTGAAAATGGAAAAGCAGGAGAAGTATACAATTTCGGCGGACGAGCGGAAAAAAAGAACATCGAAGTCGTGCAGACAATTCTACGATTATTAAAAAAACCCGAATCCCTAATTCGTTACGTGGAAGATCGAAAAGGGCATGATTGGCGTTATGCGATAGATTGCCAAAAATCAGAGCGAGAATTGAACTGGAAGCGGAAGTATAGTTTTGAGTCCGGGCTAGCTGAGACCGTCAGCTGGTACTTGGAGAACGAATCATGGTGGCGCGAAGTGAAGAGCGGCGAATACCAAAATTTTTATAAGAATTATTATGGAGAGTTATAAAATGAAAGTGCGTGGCGTAATTTTAGCCGGTGGTACCGGAAGTCGACTTTTTCCGCTCACCAAGGTTACCAATAAACATTTACTGCCCGTTGGCCGCAAACCGATGATTTTTCATCCGGTTGAAAAATTAGTAGCGGCCGGTATCGATGAGATTCTTATCGTCACTGGGGTTGAACACATGGGCGACGTAGTCGGACTACTTGGCAGTGGTAAGGACTTCGGTTGTCGGTTCACCTATCGAGTGCAAGACGAAGCAGGTGGAATTGCGCAGGCTCTTGGCTTGGCCGAGCATTTTGTTCATGGTGGTCTTTGTGCCGTAATTTTGGGTGATAATATTTTTCAAGACGACCTTGGCCCCGAAGTTCGCCGATTTGAAGAACAGGGTAAGGGCGCCCGAATTATATTAAAGCAGGTACCCGACCCGCAGCGTTTTGGAGTAGCGGAAATCAGCGGTGAAAAAGTTATCGGTATTGAAGAGAAACCGAAAAATCCGAAAGCGGATTGGGCGGTGACTGGTATTTATCTTTATGACTCACAGGTATTCGATATCGTTAGAACGCTAAAGCCGTCAAAACGTGGCGAACTCGAAATCACTGATGTAAACAATCATTATATTTCTCAGGGGCAATTAACCTACGGAAAATTTAAGGGTTGGTGGAGCGACGCGGGAACCTTTGAATCTCTGGGGCGAGTAAATCGTCTTCTGGAAGACGCTAATACATAATCGAAAACATTCTGCGACTTTCTTCTAAGACAAATTGGGCAATCGCTTTTTCATTCTGAGGTCTGAGAGTCGTGAATTGAAGCCCGACTCGAATGAATGTTTTTCCTTGTTCGTTCTCGGCAGCCTTGTGGTGCCGGACAATGGCGGTACAATTGAGTTCGGTTCCTTTTAGTTGGAATCGCAAATCTTTAATAATCCGCCCCAAACCCATGTGTTCTTGTTGTTCGGTGGGTACTGCTAAGGCGATGCCGCCAGCGCTAATATCGAGCATTCGAAACTGCATGAGGTCAGAGTCCAGTATAGCCTTCTTATTGGCCGCGTCCGGGTGAATGCAACTCACCTTGGGCGCTTCGTGCCGCTTAAACGGAATTCTCAAATTGGCCCTTCTTTGTAGCTTAAAAATCTCTTTGGGAATTTCAATGCGAAAGGCGTCAGGGGCCATTAGTTCGAGCACATCGGTCTTAAAGAAATAATTAACCGTATCAATTTGAAACGAGGCAAATATTTGCGGAGTACCTTGTGCTTTAATGGCACCAGAAAACGCAGCTTCGCCCACTTCGATTGGAAGACGAATAAGTAACTTTTTTAAGTGTTGCAGGTATTGGAAAAAATCAGATTCGAATCTTAAGCTTTGTTCCTTAAACCAAAAGGTCAGTGGAACTTTATGACGGCCTAAAGCCTCAAGCAGTTTTGCTATTAGCGCTTCGTCCTTTACCAGGGTAAAGGCGACGTCATTCTTTTTATCTGTAGACTTGCCATCTTGATTCGAGGAATTATTCGACATTTTAATTTTTATTACACTACATGATGGTCACTTGACGCAAGAGATCGATATCTTGGAGAACCTTGCCAGAACCTCGCACAACACAAGTAAGAGGATCTTCGGCGAGCGCCACTGGTAATCCAGTTTTTTCCTTGATGAGAATGTCGAGATTAGCCAACAAAGCGCCGCCACCTGCGAGAATAATTCCATTGTCCACAATGTCAGCGGCAAGCTCCGGTGGAGTGCGCTCAAGGGCAGTTTTAATGGCGTCAATTACGGCGGAGACTGGATCGGCTAGAGCGTCACGGATTTCTTCCGAATTAACTTCGATGGTTTTTGGCGCCCCTGCAATTAAGTCGCGACCTTTCACTTCATAGGTTTTTTCTTCCTCGAACGGATATGCGTTACCTATGGCCAGTTTTATTTGTTCTGCAGTGCGTTCTCCGATGAGAAGCGAGTACTTACGTTTAATATAATTTACAATGGCCTCATCAAATTTATCCCCAGCGACACGCACTGATTTAGAATAAACAATTCCGCCCAAACTTATCACGGCCACTTCAGTTGTGCCGCCGCCGATATCAACGATCATATTGCCAGATGGTTCGGTGATTGGAAGACCAGCCCCAATAGCCGCCGCCATTGGTTCTTCAATTAGATATACTTCGCGGGCCCCCGCGGATTGCGCGGATTCTTTTACTGCCCGTTTTTCTACCTGGGTAATCCCAAATGGAATGCAGATAATAATGCGCGGGCGTAAAAATGAATGCCTGTCATTGGACTTATTGATGAAGTACTTCAGCATGCTCTGAGTGACTTCGAAGTCAGCAATAACTCCGTCCTTCATGGGCCGAATCGCAACAATACTTCCTGGCGTACGCCCCAACATTTCTTTAGCTTCTTTGCCGACGGCTAAAACTTTGGTCTGACCGCGAGCATTTTTATGCACAGCGACCACTGACGGTTCGTTTATGATAATGCCGCGCTCTTTGGCGAACACCAACGTATTTGCAGTGCCAAGATCTATTGCGAGATCATTTGATAACCAGTCGAACATTTTTTTAAACATAAACTCTCTCCGCCTACCACTTGTAGTGACGTATGTGTTCACCGCGTCCAGCAATTTGACTCATGGATTTAATGCCGAGATCCAGGTGTACATCAGTAAATTTCCTAAATACTGCTTTAGCCGATTTTTTTGTTTTAATTCCACCGCGTCGGAGCGGCAGGTCACTCACCAGTAAAAGCGCTCCAATGGGGACCTTTGAAGCGAATCCCGCTACGAAAAGAGTCGCGCATTCCATTTCAATGGCGAGCGCACGTTCTTCGTAAAGAGTTTCTTTGAATCGTTGATTGAATTCCCAGAAACGATAATCGGTCGTGTGAACCACGCCGGTGCGATAATCTAGTCCTTTTTCCACGATCATCTGACTGATGAATTTTTGAACTTTAAACGTTGGAAGTGCCGGAACTTGGGAAGGCATGAAGTGGCGTGACGCACCTTCATCCCGGATCGCGGCCATCGGTAAAATAAAATCACCGACTTTAAGCGATCGATGAAGACCTCCGCACATTCCAAGAAATAATACTGCGTTGGGTTCGATAACACTCAATACTTCGATAATAAGTGCAGCGTTGGGACTGCCAATGCTAAAATCAACAATTGAAACGTCGAGACGGGCGTTATGAGCAGCGTTCATTGCGCTACCTTTTGTTGCTACCGTGCCGGACATTTTTTTGAATGTTTCTACGTAGTAATCGAAATTGGTAAGGATCACCTGTTTACGAAACATGCTTGCTTCGGAGCCGGTGTAGCGCTCTAGAATATCTACCGCAATCTTATGCTTGTGAGCATTGTTGAAGATACGGTTATTCGTGTACAGAAGCGCCTGTTTTGATTGCATATTTGTGAGCAATCTAGCACCAACGCGGAGCCCTAGACAAGCTAAAGCTAGGGAGGTCCTAACCTGTTTTTTTTATAGTTGTTTGCGTATTCGGTAAACTTCGCGTGTTTCAAAGTCTTTTACGACCGTGTCGATGAGCGCCTCTGTGATCATGGTGTTTTCTTTTTCATTAATGGTCATGCTGTGCACAGCATCAGGTAGGAAAAAGAAAACTTTTTGGAAGAAACCCAAAAGACCTCGCTTTTGGCCGCCGACACCCTTTACGTTCTTAAACCCGATACCGTTGGGTCCATTAAATACGTCTGCAGTCAGTATGAAGCCACTTTGCTTTTGGCCATCGATTTCATATTCGACTTGGTCCCCAAATCCGATTTTCAAATTTGCCGGCAAAACTTCGTCTGGGAACTGGTGAATGTAACGTTCCGAGTAGATAACGGAAAGGCTCAGTTGATACTCTGGGTCAGTGTTTGCGGGGTTGGGCGCCCAAATTCCGAGCCCAATCTTTGTGGCCGGAAGGCTTAGACCCAAATCGATTTTATTGTCAGAAACGGCCCGTTCGAAGTCTTTACCTGGACCGTAAAGAGTTATTCCGCGACGTTTAACCTCCCTGGCTATAATCGCGAAAGCGCGCAGGTTAGTGGCTTTATCAGCCACCGCCGCAGCAAAAAAATCATTCCAAACCGTCTGAGATGGTTGAAACACCTCTTTAGCGGCTATCAAGTGCTGGTTTCCCGGAGGAGTTGCAATCAAAGTGTCGGTCGAAATCGAGCGGGCAAACCGAATGAGATTTGGAAATCGCAAATAATCCGACTGTTCTTCTTTGGAAAGGGAACTCGGGTCGAAGTCGGCTGTTTTAGATGGGGAAGTCGCAACAAGCGCGGCATGCGCTGAAAACCCGAAAGTAACTACATGCAGCAAAACTGCCAAGGTCGTCAATTTCTGCCTGGTTCGGTCTAGTTTAATCATCGATTTCCCCTTTGAGTTAGGACAAACTATATAGAGAGAGATTCTTTTACTCAAGAGGTGCGAATTGATTCAGGTACACAAAGAAGTTAAGGGCGATATTCTAGCTATCAAGATTGTCGGTAGCATTGAGGAAAACGTCGATTTCGCTGGAATCATTGGCAACATTACGGTGCCAAACGTCTATGTTTACCTCAAAGAAGTACCCCGCATGAATTCGGTGGGGGTAAAATCGTGGGTAAAATACTTTCAATCCATCGCAGCAAAAGGCGTTAATTTAAAGTTCCTGGAATGTTCGACGGCCATCGTGGAACAAATCAATCTGATCTCGAACTTTACCTGTGGTGCGAAAATTGAATCTATATATGTTCCGTTTTGCTGTACCAGTTGCGGCACCGAACTTTTGGGGCTCTTTAAGTCGGACGATATAAAAAAGATCAATCTCGCCATTCCCGATCTTAAGTGTTCAAAGTGCGGAGGCAAAGCCACCTTTGATGATATACCAGAAGAATATTTTGGTTTCTTGATGCGATGATGAGAATCATTTTGCTTTCGGAAAAACCTGAAGATCGTGCTTTTTTTGAGCCGGTCGCGCGACTGGCAAATCTTCCTTTTGTGAACGCAGGGACCGCCGAGTCCCTTTGTGCATCGTTGCTCCAAGACCCCGAAGCTTTACTTGTTGTCGATGTTTCTACAGAACAAATTTATAAAAAATTTGAAACAGTGGTCGCCGAGAAAGTTGGGCTCTACAGCGATACGGTTAATGTAAATCGTATGTTTTTTGTAGCCGGCGAAGATTTGCAGACGCTCAATTACGTGGCGGAAAGCGATCTTTTTGGACATTTAATCATGCGTCCCGGCTCGCGCGAAGTTTCAGCCGCGCCGGACCAGCGTACGATCGCTGAGGACCAGGCGCGTACGTCTCGCTTGTTCTCCGTGGCCGCTAGTGACCGGGGTTTCGGGGTAGAACGCTACTTCGGACCAAATGTAAAAATACAAGAAATAATGGTCACGAAGGCGTCCCAAAAAAAAACGATAGTTGAGTCGCTCAAGATGAAACTACTCGAAGTAGGGTTTCACTCACGAGCCGCGACCTCGATTGCAACTGCTGCCGATGAAATTATTATGAACGCGATTTTTGATGCCCCGACAGACGATACTGGTCGAGTCATGTATGCGCAAACCGCCCGAAGCACTGAAATGGAATTAAGTGAACGCGCGAGAGTTAGCTTTAAGATCATGTTTGACGGCACGGTTCTCGGACTGTCCGTGCTCGATCAATATGGTTCACTCGATAAAAAGAAACTATTAGGGCATTTGGCCAAATCTTATCAGAACGATCAATTCAAGGTTAAAGCCTCTGTCGCGGGTGCGGGGTTAGGTATTGCCAATGTATTTAATACCTGCGGCGGCATGGTGTTCTGCTGTGAAATGGGCGTCAAGACCGAAGTTATGCTGTTTTATCGCAAGGCAAAATCTTACAAAGAATTCAAAGATCAATTTCGCTTTTTATCGACGTTCATGTATTTGTGAGCCCATGCAATTGATCCTGGCCTCTGGCTCCCCGCGCCGCCAGCAAATGTTACGTGATTTATCGCTCGATTTTGAAGTCGATATTCCGCGAATTATTGAAAAACGCCTTCGTGGCGAACCTGCTGATATTTACGTAAAACGCTTAGCACTCGATAAAGCCCGAACCGTTTCTGAAAAACGAGGTTTGTTCGGACGTAGTTCTCTAGATTGGTGTGTCCTCGCCGCCGACACCGTGGTTATTCAAGATCGCCAAGTTTTCGAGAAGCCCAAGAATCACGCTGATGCAGTGCGAATGTTAAAGAAACTATCGGGTCGAACTCATGACGTATTGACCGGGTATTGTTGGCTTGGAGCCTTTCGAGGAAAGTGCCGTGAAGTGCTTGCCTCAGTTCGAACAAAGGTGACCTTCGCGCCTCGAAATAGCGAGTTTTGGGAATGGTACGTTTCCACTGGTGAACCAATGGACAAGGCAGGGGCCTACGCGGCACAGGGGATCGGAGTGTCGTTTATCGAAAAGGTGAGCGGCTCTTATGCCAACGTCGTGGGATTACCCCTCTCTCAGGCTATTGACACATTTGAAAAGAATTTTGGAGCATCGGTTCATGAGTGTTTCCGAAAGGCTCGCTGAGGTACGTACTCGAATTGAACACGCTTGTGTTCGGGCAGGCCGAAAAGTCGAAGACATCAAATTGCTGGCGGTGAGCAAGTTTCAGACCGCCGGATTAATCGAAGAAGCATATCAAGCAGGTCTTCGCGATTTCGCTGAAAATTATGTCCAGTCTTTAGAAGACAGACGCTCTACTCTAGCCCACTTAAGCGATGCTCGCTGGCACTTAATTGGCCATTTGCAGTCCAATAAAGTGAAGTCAGCGTTGCAGATTGCGAATGTTTTTCATGCGCTCGATTCTGAAAAATTATTCGATATGATTTCGAAGAGATTAAAGGAGACCCCCACCTGGGCACCTTGGCCTGTTTTTATAGAAGTGAATATCGATGCGGAGCCCCAGAAAGCGGGAATTTCCCCCGAGATGGCCTTTAGTTTAGTTGAGCGAGTTTTAGGCGACCGCCACCTTTCGTTGTTGGGGTTCATGTGCGTTCCCCGAGCAGACGGAAGTCTGGGCCAGCTTCGGGAATCATTCGTGCGAATGAGATTGTTGCGAGACAAAGTGCAGGAAGACCTAAAGAATAAAGGCATTAACCAACCACTGCTTTTAAACATGGGCATGAGTGGTGATTTTGAGGTCGCCATCGAAGAAGGCGCTGACTGGGTGCGATTAGGAACAATTCTGTTTGGAGAACGCGCGCCTCGGACTTAGAATGATCTAGCAATGATCCTTCGTTACGAAAATCTTAATTACGAACAAATTAGTGGCCTTAATCGAGGGCAGACCATTGTTTTCATTCCATGTGGTCCTTTGGAGCAACACGGACCGCATCTGCCGTTAGGTGTTGATGCCTTTTCTGCCCAATATTTTGCAGAACAATCTGCGGAACGCATGAAAACTTCGCCCAAGTATTCGCAGTGGAGTTTTATACTTTATCCCACCATTTATTTGGGAGCCGACGTATTTTCTCATTTAGGATCGCTTGAAATTCGACCGCGAACCTTACGCGCAGTCCTAAGCGACGTCGTGGGAACTTTGGCTAAAAACGGGTTCAAAAATATAGTTTTGATTGGCGCGCATGGTGGGCCTCGTCACATGGTAGTACTCGAAGAAGTAGCTGCCCGAGCGCGGTGGCGGTGGCGGGCCAAAGTGATTTGTGCGTCATCGAAAATTATAACCGACGTATTGCGCGGTCGTTTTGCTGAACGTATCGAGGCTCATATGAAATCCCAAGGGGATGCGATGACCGACCAGGAGCGATCCGCGGTAAAAAAAGATTTTCACGGCGGATTTTTCGAAACCTCACTCATGCTTCTTGCGCGGCCCGAACTTGTGAATCAAAGTTACAAAACGCTTTCGCCCGCTGTGCTTGAAAATGTATGGAAAATGCGAAAACACAGTTTGAAGACGATTTCTCCTGGCTTGGGGTATCTGGGGTTTCCGAGCTTAGCGAGGCCTGCGTTTGCAAAAAGTGCCGTTGCAGTGTTGTTAGATGAAACGATTCCCTGGGTAGAACGTTATTTTGCCGGAGAGAAAGTGGAAAAGAAATTTCGGTCTTTTCTCTATTATGTTCCTTTTTTAAGAACCGATTTTTCACTTATTCTTGTGATGCTCGTATACACCGCAATATTTTTAGCGATCGTTAAATGGTCCGCTCGTGTTGTCGGTGGTCTTTAGATAATTATTTTAATTTGGTTTTTGAATAGGGATGGGGCCCACAAATAAATTGTGGGCCCCGTCCGTACGCTTGTGACTACGGGGGATTAGGGGGTTAGGGGGATGCTCCAGGTTCAAATGGAAGCAAACTGCGAATCGAACCTATCGTTCGGGGGATTGAAGCCAAGGTTCCAAACAGTCTGCCACGTGTAAAAATCCTGGATCTCCGTGCAGCCACAAGCGTAACTATGAAAAATTTTTCAAACATCGATCGCGTTTCACTAAACTGATTTCGGGAATTAATGACTGTTCGCTAAATCCCCAGTTAGCTTTCAACGCAGAACGTTAGTTGCGATGCATTGTATAAGGCCCAAAGACACCACGAGTCAACGAAATACCCCTAAAAATTGAAGTATTTTTTTCTGGAAATTTAATTTTTTTAAATTTATACAACCGACCAAGAAAGTCGGTGGTTATGACGACCTTTCACGAGTTCATTAAAGCGGCCCGTAAGGCCTTAAGATATTCCTCGGCCAAAGAGTTTTTTAGGGCGAAATCAACAATATTATCAATGAGTTATGAGTCTTACGCCAATATAGAGGCGGGAAAATATCTGCCCCCAGCGGAAAAGTTACCAGTCCTGGCGGAAGCTCTGGAAATTGAGAATTTGAAGGGGTTTGCCTATGCTTACGCGTGGACCCAGATGCCAAATGAGATCTTAAAATCCTTTTTTGAACTGGGAGAGGGGCGGGTCACCCCAATGGTTTTAAGAAGCGAGACCTATAGTGACTATCGGGAAAAGTTCAATGATTTGCTTAAATTTAATCGACTGCAGTCGAAGTATGAACTTTCGGAAGAGCAGATAGAGTATTTGGAAACAGACCTAGTCGCGTGGGATGTAGTAAATCTATTCATTTCGATAGGCGACGAGGGGCTTTCGCTTGAACAGATTGCCGAAAAAACTGATTCTGGAGTTGAATCCACTCGCAAACGCATATCGGAGCTTATCCGAGTTGGCATGTTAAAGCAGCTCGATAGCGGGCGCTATTTGGTGACCCAACAGGCTTACATCATACCTCGCCGTGAAATTGGAGCTCGTCTGACGAGACTATTGATGCGTCGAGAATTTGATCAATGTTTTGGGGATCAACGTAATCACCCTTATGCGCGCTTTCGTTTTCTTTCACTCGATCCTAAGGAAAGAGAAACATTTGAAACAGTTATAGATAATTTCATTTTAGACATGCGTCGTTTTCGTAAACCGCAAGGGCAGGGTACAACCCACTATTTGCAAATCGTGTTTTCGGATCGTAACGATCTAAATTAGTTGTTTTTTGTTCGAAAAGTGTCTCGATAAATTCGGTAATCTGCCGGCAGCGGTTCCGGATGTATAAACGGCTCATCGCCTTCGGGTTTATCTTCTGCATGATAAACATTGTCGATGGCTATACCGATCGAATCTGCATATTCATTAATTTTCGCGCGCAAAATCGCAGCCCATTCTTGGCGGGTTCCTTCGTCGAGCGAAATGTCCGCGTGGGCGAATTCCGCTAACAATGCTGGCTTAACGGTTTGTGAGTCCTTGTTGATATCAACAGTAAGTTCGAGCACTGAACGCATGACTAACTCCCCGTTGACCCGCAACTCCGCAAGTTTGAGTTGAGGTAGTAGTATGCGTGCAATTGGGCGACCATCAGCGTTGGCGCAGGCACCAAACTGACGATTCCAATTAGTGTCTCGCATCGGGCCGGCCATACTGTCGAGTCTTTGGCAGGTGAGTACGGGCTCTTCGCCGTGTTTAACCCATCGTTGGATTTCATGCGTGGCGTTGAAGGAGATTTGTTTAGAGGAAACATTTTCTCGTATCGAATACTCTTTTCGCCAAACGTCGACCAAAGTGGTCGCTAGGTTGGGAGCTAATCCCGCGGATGTCAGCGCGTCGGGCAACTTGAGGAATTTACCGTCAAAAAATAACTTGTCGTCGCGAATCTGACTTAGATCTCGATCCGAGATTGCCAATAAAAGCTGCTTTAACCGCTCAATTCCAGTTTCATCGGCAAAACCGGAAAAAGCCGCGAGTCTATGTAAAATGCCGCTTTTTTGCAGGTAATTGGCGTGCTGTTCAAGAAATTTTAAAATTTGCTCACGCTCGCTTTTTGAAAGATTGATTCGAGAAATCATATTGCTGCTTTCAAAATTTAAAATGGCTGCGCGTTCGATCTCAGGGTTGAATGTGACAGATCGCCCCTGGTGAATTTCTTTGAGTAACTCGTCAGAAATTATTTTTTTGGCCTCTGGATTTTGTTCCTGCGAAAATCGACGCAAAATTTTACGAATCTCTACTAGGCGTTCGCGATGGTCTAATAAATCTTTCGGAATGTTAGCGCCCGATTTTTTTAAAGCGGCAACTTTGGAATCAATGTTGGCCGGGCCTTGGAAGGCCAATCGCGCTGTTCGGCCAATTAGTTCTGCCTCGTATTCCTGAAATCGATCATTCAGAAATTCCATCTGTTTATTGCGATCTAAGTTGTTCCAGTATTGAAAGAGTCGAATAAAATTGTGGAGTCCTTGCTCCGATACGCCCGATAAAAGGCCGTCGCGCCATAAAATGCCGCGGGGTGATTCGGCGGTCGAAAATAAAAATGCAACTAAGGCGCCTGCATAGTGGGTTGTAAAGTCGGGTTGTTCTATAAAGTGTAGAATTTTTTTTGCGAAGCTCTCGTCTATCGCGAGCATCTTCGAGTAAATGGGGTTGGTAACCAGGTTTCTTACGAACAGAGGATTTGCGTAGGTTTGAAACTTCAGGGCCTCGACGGGTTCTGGCTGATTAGGACCAAATAACCGTATAAATAATCTGAAAGTTTCAGGGGATTCAAATGCCAATCGATGAAAATTTAAAATAATAGCCGGAACTAGAGCGGTATCGGGAGCGAGGGTCCAAACCCAAACTGAATAAACAAACGACAAATCTAATGTTTCCCAATGTCGTTCTATCCAAGACGCCAACAAAGCGCGTTCCTTAGAAAAATCAATTTTAAAGTCTGCGCGATGGAAGCGGTACCAAATAGCGGTTGGTACTGAGGGCGCAGGGTAGCCAAACGTCGAAGTTCCTAGCTTGGGGGCTACCCAAGCGAAACGTGAAATCGTGGTGGTTAAGTTTCGTATAGCCTCTTCCAGGAAAAAAGCTCTGCGTGAGTCTAAGGTGTTACTTCGTTCCTTGGTTAGTTCGATCCACTTATCGGAGAGTGATTCCAAAAATGAAAAAAAAGCGGCAGGAGAGTCGGAAAGAAATGTCGCCAACTTCGGATTTTTTTTTGCGACCTTTTCGATTCGAGTAATTAAAAGGTCAGCACCGAAAAATTTACTGTTTCTATTTTTATTCCAGAGTGAGATCAAACCATTCCAAAAAAGCGAACTGTCGGACCCCGATAGACTCAAAAGCTCAGCCGAGAATAAGAGAAGATCATGGTGTAAATGATTATAAGTATCCCGTTCAATCAAAGTGCGAGCTATTTTGGCGAGTCCTGGATGAGAGGCGGAGTCTTTTTTTATTTTTTCGAAAAGGGTTTTAAAAAAAACGTTTATTTCACCTTCGGCATCGTAAAACCCACTGACCATTACTCGATCGCTATTTTCGATTAGTTTAAGAAATAGCTCTATGGCTTTTTCGCGGGAATCAGGACGTGCCAACGCAAGCAAGAAAACTGCCAAAATTTCGCGATCTAAATAGACCCCGACCGATTTATTTTGATGGAGCGCCGTGAAGTTTTCTAACATGGCGAGGAGGGTTTCGGAGCGCGGTGGAAGCCTGGGGAAAGCGCCGTCGAGCAGTTCCTTGCCGAGTAAATGAATTTTGTTGGGGTGCACAAAGCTCGTCCATTGTAAAATCGCCCCCGCCGGCGGAAGTGTTTCATTTAGCTTTATGCGTTTTCGAACAATTTCCATGGCTTCGTCAAAAATCTGATTGATATCGTGGGTTCTTGGCGAATATTTAATTTCTAACCACTGCGCCAATTGTTCGAGAAAAGGGTTTGCAGCGCTAATGAAGTGACTGGTCATTTCGTCGAGGCTATTTCTTAAATAAGTAAACAAAGTTATTAAAACCGGTGATGCGAACTCGGAAAACGGTTTCGATAGATTATTTTTTTTAAGGGTTGCGGTTGCGGTCAATTTACTGCGGACAGTGTGAGATAAATCTTTCTTTTGACGAAACTGTTCGAAGTTGGACACAGTAGTGAGGATAGCCGTCAGCTGTTGCTCAGTGGCTCGGGAGTAAATCTCCTCCCAAATGTCGCGAAGAGTTCGGTACTCCAATGAGATATCAAAGGGCTTAATTCCCGCAGTGATCAAGATATCTTCGTAGGATGGAAGGTGCGAATAGTTTACGTCGATCTGTAGCAGTAAGTTCCAAAATTTTAAAAAGGACCATTCTTGCTCGGGATCTGTGTTTTTGGGCGATCTGTTCGAGGCCAGTTCCGAGAGACGTTTTAACCTGGTCGAAATAGCGGCAGAGCTGTGAGTTGTGATGGTTGAGCGACTAGCAATATCTTCAACTACGTATTCCTGAAAAAGCGGTCCGGACATAAGAAAGTGCCGCAAGAAAAGCACTACGGAGGAGGCCGGCGGTGTAACGGTGTGCCGAGGTACCGCCCAACGTTTTAAGGTCGGGTGGATACTCACTTCGTCGATCAAAATACGATGTAGCTCTGTTAAAAGTTCTCGGGCCTCAGTGCGATCGTTAGATAGAAATATTTGCTCTAGTCTTAAGTGGCGTAATCGAATTGGTGATGGGCGGTGTGACGTGCTGCCAATGTTGGAAATTGTCGAACTAGAATCGACAGCTTTTGGGCCAGGCTCGCCTATCGGTTGAAGATAGTCGTCTAGTCTTGAGATAAACAACTCGTAATGTTCTTCACCATACAAGCGACGGACATTTTCAAATACTTCTCTGTATGCTGGTTGATGTTCGTCTGTGACGAAAAGCACATTTTCTAGCGCTCTTAAACTTGAAAACTGGCTATACAACAGTTGTGAAACTAGGAAATGCGCGAGCGGACTCGCGCTATCGATGAGGCGTTTGGTAAGTAGTTCGGGCGAATGAGCTACGCTGGGTCGTTTTGCGTGCGCAATTGAGTTGGTGCTAGTAAATTGTTTGCTCAGGACGTCGCGGTACATTGCGCCCAACTCTTCGTTGGATACTCCCTGGTGTAACGACCTTATAAAAAATAGCGGCGTCAAAATGGGGTCAAACGGTTCAGTTCCAGTAAAATACGTTTCAATAAATTTAATGATCCAATGGGATTGTTTTTTGGTCAGGATGTCGTCGCGAAGAAGCTCAAAAAAAGCGCGATCTTGAAGTTGGCTTAAAAGAGTAAAGGGGACGTGGGCGTTAGGAATTTTGTCAGTCGTTGCAGGAACGCCGAAGCTTCTGGGAAAATGTTGAAGCTGGGAGTTAGCCGGAGGAATGAGACTGATTCCACTCTCAGAGAATATATTTAAGCGCGACGCAGGTGAGCCGTCGCGGTCAGAAAATGTGAAAAACGCATATGGGTCTAATAACTTTACTGGGTTCAGGACCTTTACAACTTCTGTGCGACCAGCCGCATTCGGCGTAAAACCCATTCCGGCTTTGTATTCCATGAGACCAGGTGTCAAATGATGTCCATAAAAATTAGAATCATAACCGTAGCTCAGAGTTAGAAAGCCCGAACGAACGGCAAATGACATAGCTTGTTCAACGGTTCGTACCGATAGTTCCAATTGTTTGGAGTCACTAGAATAAGCCGCATATGAAATCATCAAAGTGTGGCTGCGTTTATCGAGCGAAAGAAGTGCGCCGCCCAACATTTGTCCGTTAGAAGGATCACGAAAAAAAAGTCCGTGGTATTTTTTTCCAAGATCGCCGCCCTGTTTCAGGGCCCACTGGGGTAATAAGGCTCGCCGGCCGCGTGTTTTGCCCACGACCTCTTTTTGGTAGATTTGGTACCACTCATCGAAAGTACTTACTTTCAATGGCGCGAGTACGACGTGAACGGATTCACTTTTTTTTAATTTCGATAGTATACGGCGCCGTTCTTTTCCGGAGCGCGTGGTGAGGTATTCTGAAAATGGTTGCACGGGCAGAGTCCAGTGGACCTTTTCTGGTTTTTCGAAGTAGCCATTTTCTGGTCCCAGCTGCGTTTTCTCTGATGAATTCGCGAGCGGGTTTTCTATAACAATCAAGTCCACGTTCATTTCGCGTAGGGTGGACTCATATTCAACTTCGTAGGCCCCGCCGGGGAATGTTGCCACGCTCAGGCCAATAAAGTTTGGCTGCACGTATTGTTGAAGTTTTTCGATAAGCAGTTTTTGGGCGAGCCGCTGATCTTTGACGATTAAGATGTCTTTGCATTTTTGGGCAAGCGCGACCGAAGAATGGGTCACGAAAATAGACGCTATGAGAATGAGGCGCAAGAAATACATAAAACCCTTTAAGTCTAAGGTCTTATATTATTTCCGATTGTTTTAGTAAAGAAAATAACGCGAGTAGTCTATTTAGAGTTTCAGGATGGCAGAACACCCGTAATGATCACTCAACTGCACAAAACGACGGGCTTTTTCTTCAGGTTCGAAAGCAGAAAGAACTTCAACAGGCTCTTTAAAAGTGACTTGAATAGACTGAGTTGTCCAATGAGCGGACTTAAAAATGTGATCAAGCACGGTATTTTGCAGTCCCCAGCCTTTGCCTTTGCTACCCAAACCGATGATTCGCAAAATAACGGCCGGATCTCGGGCAAGGGGATTGTTAATTTCATCCCACGTTGGGTCGTCGTTTGGGATCCATTCCAGTCTGGGTTTTAGTGAAGTTACGAAACTACCCCAGGCCGGTGTGGCTCCATCGACCATACCGTTGCGGTACCGAAGATTACGGCTCATATTGATATCACCCAAAAATACTTCAGGTGTATTTTCGGGCAGGACCGCCGGTGGCGAATGTATGAATTCAGCTATCTCTTTGAGGTGAATGCCGTGCTCGGGTTTCAGTTGGCCCGGAGTGCTAAAGGAAGTGTGTGTCTGAACCACTCGAATTAGTCGCGAATTCGCCGGGTTGTCGGGCTCTGAAAGCTCGACCAGAATTTCTTGAACGCCAAAATTGCGACCGATTTCATTTTTGCTAAATTTCTTAAAACGCGAGCCTACGATTGGAGCAGTAGAAAAAAACAGCAAGTCACCTTGAGAATCACTCTCAGCAATGTAGAGCCCGCGGTTTTCCGCCCACCGAATAAGGCGGCGATGAGTTTTACGAATGATTGATTCCTGAAATGCGAAAACTAGGTCGTGGTGCAGGGTGGGGTCGAGGTTCAGTAATATTCTGCGGTGTTCGAGCTTCTTTTCGAGTTCTGTAAGAATTCGAATTGAACGTTCTCCGATGTCGCGAACGAGGGAAAAGCCAACAGCGTTACTGTGGGCAAGATTAAAGGTCGTGAATTCCACGGTATGCGAGAACTTCCCGTTAGCTGCCACGACGAAGCTATGTAATAAGAGACCCAAGGTTAAGACGCTTAACCGGAGTCCCCAGCGAAGGATAAAGTTTTCCACTCAATTAAGAGTCGTAGCAAATTCATACGAGATGTGCAAACGAGCTAAGGCTCTAATATGACTTAGTTTTTTCCTCAAAGTCTAACTAACAGCTAATTGTTACTGCCATTGTGGACCTTCGAGAGTCACGTTCATCTGTTGAACGGTGTTTCTCGGATTGTAAGTCGTACCGCTGGCGGTGATGCTGCCGTCGATCGAACCGGTTCCTTTACGGAAGACAACGCTGTTTGCGCCGTCGAGCGTAACAGTAATGGTTCCGTCGGTGAAACTGCCAGGGTTCGAGTCACTAACGGTCGGAGTGAGCGACGGAGCTGCTGCGTCCTTGGCTTGTAACACAGTTAGGATGTAGCTTTGAGAAGCGCCCGGAGTTGTATCAACTTCGATTCGGTATTGGTGCCGTACGTTAGAACCTTCGTCTACTTCGCGATAGGTTCGTTGCGCTGGCAACAATGTTGTCATCACGAGCGATTGATTGCCGACCACGCAGGTTCTGCTGTCGTTGCCGCTGCCAACTGGATCCGTTTCGCAGTGGTTGATGAACGTTTTGGTCGCCGTAGCAGAAGCAGTCTGCAGACGGTCCAGGATTACAGTGGTTTCGATGTCTCGTAAGAATACGAACTCTCTTCTCCACTCCTGCATTTGTGTGGCAGGTGGAACCAAATCTACCACTGCAAATGTGTACTCAGGGTGCGATTCGAGTCGTTCAACAGTTGCTCGGCGGTTGGAGTACTGCGGACCGGGCACGGCGCCGTCAATTAGCACGGTGTTGTGTCCGAGAGGACCAGCCCCGTCCACGCTGCCGGAGCCGTTGTATCCAACTAAATAATCGCGCGAGGAGCCCGCGTACACCACAGTTTCACGTGAGATAAAGCGGCCGTTTCTCCAGATTTGAAACGTGCCGTAGTCGCCGTGTTGGTGACCGATCGAGTTGCCGTGAGCGTCACCCAACTGCCACAAGAATGACGTAGAGTTTTGACCCCAAGCAT
>DGKJ01000107.1:0-5994 GCA_002387735.1 Bacteriovoracaceae bacterium UBA4573
CAGGGGGCCTGATTGGATTTCTATCCAGTAAAAAAAGCAGGCCACATGCCCCAATTAGAACGCCCTCTTCATTTTTTTCAAATTATTTATACAATCCTAAATAGAACGCATTCTTCGCTAGGGGCACAAACTCAAAATGGGAATCACCGACCGACATAAAAAACCGGGTGGCTTTAAAAAACTTGTTCATTCGCTCGAGACCACGGCGCACGACAAACGAAAAAAAATTTTGGAAGCCATGCGAACTGAGGATCCGGATTTCGTATTGGAAGTTGAAAGTTGTATATTCGAATTCGATGAATTTCTTAAAATAGATGATGCCATATTGGCAGAAGTCACCGCCGCTCTCACTGAAATGAGAACCTTAGCTTTTGCGCTTTATAATGCGAGCGAAGAAATTACGACGAAGTTCAAACGCTGCCTTAAACCAGCGCAACAATACCAATTAAAAGAAGCGACCGAAATGCTGGGTTCTGAAAAAGTGGTTCGCGCCCAACAAATATCTGCGCAATTCAAGATCATAGAAAAAGCGCGAGAAATCGAGCCTGCTCGACGCTTCGTCTTAAAAAAATATTCGCAATCTTACCGCGATTAATTTCGAGTGCGTCCAAAATGTGGCCAAAATGCGCGGGCCAGTGCCCACTTTGACGCAGCTTCGTTCAGCCTTTGCTCAGCTCGCTCGTCGCCAAATTCCGGTGCGTACATTTGTTTGAGCCAGGCGTTGGCAAGTGCCAACGCCCCCCATTCCCAAGCTTCATACTGGTCAAATTCAGGAAAAAAGTTCACGTTGTTTTCTGCTTCTTTGGGTTTCTCGCTCGCTGCAAAATACATTACTTTAAGAGCGCGAAGTCCTGGGCGGTCGCCCCAGAGTTTTTCAATTTCGGTAATTTCATCGCGAATCGGTAATCGAGCGCGTCCTCGTAGGAACGCTTTGTAGAAACGGGCCTGAAAATCGCGAGGTCGTGCAACCGCGACTTCGTCGGCCTGCGAAATGGCTCGAGACCAATTTCCAGAAAGACCCACACACGCATTGTTCAAGTGCTGGCGTCGCTCGTCGAAATGGGTCCAACGACTACTCGTGAGCGATACACACACTTTTGGTTGACCCAAATTAGCTATCGCGACGGCTTCGAGCCACCGCCACAGTTCGTGTTTTGGCCTCCGCCGTAATTCGGCGCGACAAAAGTCTAACAGTTCTTTCCACTTACTATTTTTGTAGAAGTTTTCGGCAACAAATACGCGATCGTCGTCACAAAGTTCACCGTAAATTTGGTGAGGTGTAGCAAGAAACGCTTTACGGAGCCCTACATATGGGTGCAGTGCCCCAGACGCCCGCAATTTCTCTGAAAACTTATCTCGCAACCGTTCGAATTCCTTTACGGCCTCTGCATTCGAGGCAAAATTAATACCATCGTCCGGGGTAGACAAATCTCGTATCTCTTTTTGCCGACAAAAAAACCATTTCTCAAAATGAGGCCGCCACACATCAATCGAAGGCGCCCCAGTCGGCGCATAACGGTCGCGAACAATCGCTTGAGCCAGAACCTCGGAAAACCGCCCTATGAACGAATCCTCCGTAGGGTGCTCTCGAAAAACACCGCCCGAAAGTAATACTTTTCCGCCGCCAATATGAAATATATCGCGACCACCAAGGTTAACGACGCGGATAACCGGCCTCAATTTCGGAAAAGTATTATCCACTAAGAGCTGCTCGACGGCATGTGCAAAAAGACTCTCGAGTGGGAGCGCTGCTGGCGTGTAGGGCAACGTATCGCTTAGTTCACGCATCGCTTCGTTTGCCTTTTGATCCACGGCACTCAATGAAAGAGCGTCCTGCGCTAATGCGCGTTTACCGCCTATCGATAGTCCGAAACTAACTAGCTGCGCGACAAAAGCCGCCTGCAAAAAAAACTTTACCATTCTACCCCCATTGGCTGCCAGAAACGCAGCTTCGTAAGAAGCGAAATGTCCTCCGGTCGAATCGGACACTTTGCAAAGGGTGGCGAAATACGAATGCCTGTTCGGTAAACAACTCGATCTTTAAGTACGTGAGATCGCTCGGCTACCTGAACCCGGTCGGTTCGAAACCTCATTTGTTCCCACAAACTCGCGTAAAGAGGCAATGAGCTCTCTGCAACCTGGGCGCTATAGGTATTGTTCAAAAGCGCAATTCGCCTCGAATGCAACACAATCTCAAATGCGATATTCAAATCCTTTTCAATACTTTCGCTCATAAAACTTTCATCATTGCTCGCACAACCCAGTGATCGCACTGCAGTCGGCATTCCGGGAAACTCTACGTGCTCTACCGAAAACGCGCCTTTTATCGGAACCGGA
Source organism: Bacteriovoracaceae bacterium UBA4573 (assembly GCA_002387735.1). Taxonomy (GTDB): domain Bacteria; phylum Bdellovibrionota; class UBA1018; order UBA1018; family UBA923; genus UBA923. The sequence continues at coordinate 2,338 of DGKJ01000107.1, forward strand.
TTTTCCGAGCGGTAGATCAGCGAGACAATAGTGGAGTCTCTAAGGCGCGATATTCTAGATTCGAGCAATCGATCCGATCGACCGATTGGAGCAAGACGAGTCTGAAGCCACGCCAGATACGGTTCTTCTCCGCCGATCAGGTTAATTTCCTTCTCGAACTGTTGGCGTTCACGGGAATCTTCAATAAACAGCTGAAAGTCTTTTTGAACCCACGCCTGCTTGCGGTCCATCATAAAAGGATCCCACCGAAGCACTAATCGCCACAACCGCTTAGGATGAAACCCCAAAGACGCGTCGAGAGAGGGTGTCCCACCTTCTGGAACGGCGCTAAAAAGATCGGTACTCGGACTCTGACGAATAAGTTGATTATTGCAACCTAACAAGACGAGCACCAAGAAAACACGCGACCAATTAAAAATCGATTTTTCAGCTCTCAACCGTTTCATTTGTGCGTACTCAAATCTCGCATCAATGCACGACGTGTGAGAACTGGTTTACGAGACGCAACTTTTTTTCTAGTTGCGGGCGACACTCCGCGCATCTCACAGAGTTTCGATAGTTCACAACCAGCACAATCCGGGTTACGCGCCATGCAACGGGCTCGCCCATGATAAATTAGTAAATGAGAAAACTGTACCCAGTCTTCTTTGGGTACAACACGCTCCAATTCGTGTTCAACTTTTACGGGATCAGTCGCTCGAGTAAAACCGAGACGGCGGCTCAGACGACCCACGTGTGTGTCGACCACCAGGCCGGGAATTCCAAATGCGTTTCCCAACACAACGTTCGCAGTTTTTCGACCCACTCCCCGCAGTTTAACTAAATCTTCCAGTGTGCGTGGAATTTTTCCGTCGTGACGTTCGATCACCATTTTCGCGCACTCGAGCAGTGACTTTGCTTTATTGCGGTAAAATCCAGTACTTTGAATAAGGCGTTCGATTTCGTTAATTTTTCCGTTGGCCAATTGTTGAACCGTGGGAAATGCAGCAAAAAAATTTGGTGTAACTTTATTGACGCGGTCATCAGTGCATTGTGCCGACAATATTGTAGCCACCACTAACTCATAGGGGTTTTTATAATTCAACGAACAGTGCGCATTGGGATAAGTACTTTTTAGAATTTTTAGAACGCTCAACATGCGCGACTGCAAACTTAGCTCTGAGCTTTTTTTCTTCGTTCCCACAAACTTTTCTCCACTTCCTCAACCGATCTCAAATTAAAAACCAAACTCTTTGACAGCATAGCCTTTTCTAATACGCGCGCACCGAGCTGCACATGTGCCAACCCCTCAAGATCGTGCGCATCGGGATTAAGAGAAACTTGAATTTCTTTTTCTTCGAGCATTCGGCCAAATCGCCAATCGATATCCAAGCGACTGGGGTGGGCGTTGAACTCGATTATTACTCCATTATCCTTTGCGGCGTCGAACACCTGGTTCCAATTCAAACTATAGGGCTCGCGTCCGAGTAGCAAACGGCCCGATGGGTGGCCCCAAAAAGTCATGTATGGATTTTCCATCGCTCGGAGAATTCGGTTTGTCATTGCCGCTTCGTCCATTTGAAATCGCGAATGAATAGAACCAATCACGAAGTCGAATTCCGCAAGAACCGAGTCCGGGTAATCGAGCGTTCCGTCGGCCAAAATGTCACTCTCGATGCCATGAAACACTCGAATGCCGCACCTTTTCTGCAAAGAAGCGATCGCCTTTCGTTGTGCTCGAATGCGATCTACCGACAAACCGTGCGCGTAAAACGCCGACTGGCTGTGATCCGAAATTCCGATGTATTGGTACCCGAGCTTTGCTGCCTCAGTAACCATTTCTTCGAGACTGGCCGTACCGTCACTTTCGGTAGTGTGATTGTGAAAAACTCCTCGCACTCCTCCGTCACGCCTCACTCGATAGGTCTCAGCATTGGGTTTACGCAATTCCGTTTGACCAATCCAGGTTGTTTCAAGCCAACTAGGCTCCCAATCCTGAACTTCGTGGGCTAGTGCAACACTTTGTTCCAGCCTTTTTCGCAGGTCCTCTGAAGAATTCAACCAAACGCGCAGCTTTTCGTCGATAGCACTCGAAACCCAAAGCACACACGCGAGCTCTTTGTGAAGAAATTCAAGTTTCTGAAGAGACATGCCAAAAACTTTTTTTTCCGACTTTTTTTCGAAATGAATTTTTTTAGGTACGTCAGTAATGTGCCACTCAAATAAACTAACAACCTCGCAATGGCGGGCCAACTGCCCCACTCGCACGGAGTTACCCCCGAACAAGGTCTCAATTTCAGCCGCGTAGTCCAACGCTTCGATTAACAAGGCTTTGCCTCGTGAGGCTTTAAGAAGTTCTAAATTCTTTAGCAATTTTTCTTGCGTGCTCTTGCCAAACCCTTTGAGCGTCAGAAGTCGATTTTCCCGACAGGCATATTCCAACTCCCCAAGTGTCTGAACTCCGAGTTCTTCGTATACTTGCCGTGCTTTTTTCGGCCCAAGTCCCGGCAACTTCAAAAGTTCCAAAATAGGTGCCGGCACTTTAGCCGACAGTTCGTTTCTAGCGGTCGAATCTCCAGTTTTTAAAAATTCCCCCAAGGTCGTTCTAATTCCATCACCAATTCCCGCGACTTTCACTTCACCCGAGGCAATGGACTCGAGTTTTTCTTGGGTACCCCGCACAGCGTCGGCACCCTTTTGAAAGGCCCGAACTTTGAACGGGTTCTCCCCCGCAAGTTCCATAAGTCGCGCAACTTCTTCGAGGTGTTCATAGGCGCTTTGCTGTGTCATTGGCATTTAAGATATGCGAAAGTACCGAAATATGGAACCCACTCTAAAAAAGCTCCTTAGCGAAGTGCTAAGACAACCTACCGCCCCTTTTCGCGAAACCTGGACCCGCGCAAAGTTCCTACATACCTGTCTTGAACATTCCCTAAAACACTGGCTGGACCCGATCGGTAACCTTTGGTTAGGCGTGGAAAACCTGTCTGAAGCCAAACGCACAGAACTCCTATTGGTTGCGCACCTGGATCATCCCGGTTTCGTAGTTAATAGGTTTTTCGAGAAAAAAACCAAGCACCGAACACGCCGTTATGCCGAGGCCCAGTGGTTGGGCGGCGGCCCAATGGAGATCAGGAACTTTGGGGTTACGATTTTTTCGGATTTTCACGCCGGAGTTAAGTTTGGTGGAACTATCGTAGAAGCCGAAAAAGCCAAACGTTCGATCGGTCGCGCGTTGATAGAGCTCGAAGATTCGCCCGAGAGAAACCCAATGATATCGAGTATCGTTGCAGCTCCCAAACAAAGCCTTCGAGACCTCGGCCCCTGGGGTGCGTGCCTAAACTATAAGGAATGCCCCGACGGAGTTAAGTTTAGCAACGGCGAGTGTATCACCAAGGCAGCCGACGATTTGGTCGGAGCTTGTGCCATTACTGCGGCATTTTTAGATTCTAACCCGGCACGACGCGTAGCAGCCTGTTTAACAAGGGCTGAAGAGTCCGGATTTCACGGAGCCCTCGAAATTCTGAACAAGAAGTGGCTAAATCCCACGCGAACGAAAATGATCTCAATTGAAACGAGCGCTTGGCGAGCGGGGGCTGAACTCGGCAAAGGCCCTGTAGTACGCCAAGGCGACCGAGTGAGTCTTTTCGATCACTCCTTAGTAGAACAGATTGAATC
>DGKJ01000107.1:6184-15752 GCA_002387735.1 Bacteriovoracaceae bacterium UBA4573
CTTAGTAGAACAGATTGAATCTATGGCGATCGCGCTTAAAAAGAAAAATAAAGACTTCACTTATCAAAAGCGCGTCATGGACGGTGGGGCCTGCGAAGCTTCTGCGTTTCGAGTTTTTGGTTTCGAAGTCGCGGGGGTGTCGACGCCACTTGGAAACTACCACAATATTGATCCACATCTGCGAGCTAAACCAGAAATCGTAAGAACAAATGACGTAGAAGGCCTTTATTGGCTACTTTGTGAAATCATAGAGAATTTTTCCAATGCGCAGTTTCAAAGACTGAAAGCAAAACCGCTGGCTCAATTTGGAAAAGAAATTTTGCGAAACCACCGCGCGCACACGAAATTCTTCTAGTGTAGCGCTGCAGGATTACTAAAAATTTCCTTAAGTCGACGACTCATCAGTCCTGCGTACAACCCGTCGATCACCCGATGATCTATGGTCACACTTAACGGAAGAATGGTTACCGTTCGGACAGCTCCGTCGCGAACTACTGCTCGTTTTTCGGTAGAACCTGCGGCGATCACTAATGGAACCCGCGTGTAAGGGGCGATCGGAGCAAAGGCAGTAGAGATTCCAAGGGCCCCAACGTTGGTCACCATGGCGCTCCCAAAGGAGTCTCGCGGTACTCCAATTAAGGGACTCCATAGATTAAGGGTGTACAGTATAAAGCTTGAAAGTCCCAAAAGCGGGCGCGCTAGAAAACCAGGAAAAAGACCAAAAAGCTTCTTGGTCTTTGAAAAAGCATCGCGGCCACCATCGCCGCGAACACCAGCCGCCGCCCCAGCACACTCTTGCGCGATTCTAGTTATTTTCTTTTGATCCGCTTGGCGAACTACGAAGCCAGTCAGATCATCTCCCCTTTTGTCGACTGCGACATGAACGAAAATATCAACTGATTTTCGAGGGTAAAGTCGACCGAGTCGTAGCAAAACGTTAAGCGCAGGATAGTTTTTCATAGTTTCGGCGACCGCATAAACCAAGACCGAAGTAAGAGTGATTTTTTCGCCTGTTTGTTGTCGGAGTTCTTCAATTCTCGCCAATACCGGATCCACTTCTAACTCTAACGTAGAGTAGATACTGGCCTCACATACATTTTTCCAAGACCCGACTGCTAGTTTGCGCCATGGAGTTAGTTTTAAAGGCGCTCCGAGCAACACGTTACGTGAAATCATTTCTAAACCTCAGCGTAATACTCGATTCGGGGGTGGTGTGCTCAATGGACCTTGGTCCCCTGGATTGTAAAATCGCACGGTTATCTTCGCCTGACGTCCAAGTTCGTTTAACCAAACTTCGGTTCGATCATCCACAAGTGGACAATTTAATTGAATTGGGCTGCGACTTTTCGAAGTTTCGACCTGACACCGACCGACATGAGGGACCATATTGGCCTTTTTATTCTTGGACTCTGATACCACTAATAGTCCCTCGCTCGGGGAAGCTAATGAACATAGGCTTTGCTGCATCGGCACTTCGGGAAAGTTTCGAACAGCATCGGAGAACAATTGAAATATCCGAACACATCCTTTGGCTGTCTGTTTGTGGGTTTGAATTCTTTTTTCCCCTCGGTACCAAGAAAGCGTACACCAATTGCGTTTATCGCGATTCCATTCACTAGTGCCGGGGATCGCCAGTTCTGGCCACCGTAATTCGAAACGAGCGCGACACTGATCGACATAAAACGTCAGTCCACACCCAACTGCCTTTGCTGTTCCCGAACACTGCTCCCAAGAAAACGGGCTCGTTTGCGCATGACTCGTTAAACTGCTGATCAAGCCTAACCCCAAAATTATTGTCCATTTTTTTATCAATGAATAATTTTTCAAGTTTCCAGTACCTTCCCCACAGATCGAATGCGATCGCCTCGAAATGTCTTTTTCATTTGATCACGGTGACAAAAGGCTTCTACATAAACTCGCGAATTTTTCGTTTTCATTCCAATTGGGGTCACGTAACGCCACTCTTCGTCACGATCATAGCAAATAGCAATCGAACTGGAACCGCCACACAGAATCGAGATGCGTTCCAACGCCGGTGAGAACTTAAAGGCACCCTTTATGAGTTCGATAGAAACAGATGCAGGGTTCGTATGCAGTTCGTAATATCCCCCACAAAGCATAATCAGGCGTTCAAGTCGCAGCCCATTTGCGTCGGCATAACGATCTGAAGCAAGGCCCAATAGTCGGAGAAACACTTCTTTTAAAACTTTCACGTCACCCATAGCCCGGTGTTTGCTGGCATGAGAAATTCCAAAATATTCTGCGAGCGCTTCAAGGCTGTGGCGAGGCGCATCGTCGATCAACGACCTCGCTAGCTGGCAGGAATCAATGCATATTTCTGGTGAAGGTAATAAATCCGAAGCACCACGCCGGCCACTTGATGTTTTCTGGCGAATCCATTCTCCGTGCACCATTCCAACATCAAACGAAGCATTGTGCGCAACCAACACCCGGGGTTGTCCACTCCAAGTTAAAAAATCTACAAATTGAGGCAAAACGACGTCCGGAGTCGGGCTGTCTTGGACCATAGAGTCCGTGATTCCGTGAATCGAAGAAACCAGAGTTGGAATAGCCATTCTGGGTCTAATAAGCGATTCAAACACGCGATGTTCGAAATCCTCGTCAAAAGCGACCGCTCCAATTTCTACGATTTCGTCGATCCGCGGCGAAAGCCCTGTGGTTTCGGTATCCCAGGCAATAAATCGAATGTTCGAAACATTTTCTTCGAATACACTCATTCGATTACGGCCGCCTGTTGAATGGCATTCGCGATCGACTGTACGGCTAGATCCAAAAACACTTTTCCATGCTCACCTCGCGCCAGACCAGGATCCGACTTCATTGCACCGGTCGGAAATACTTGGCGTACCTCTTGAGCAGTCATCGGCCACGGAGCATTTCCCTTTTGAGGGGTTTCCTCGAACGGACGATGATCTATTCCCGCTAAGTGAAAGGTTAAAGAAACCTCTGTCGGAGTCGCGTGAAAACCATCTTTATCGCCATAATATTTTTTTGAAACCGCTTCTACTTCCGGCAATTTCCACCAGTTATACAACGCAAACGATGCGCCCTGCATGCCCTCGTGTTTGAGTTCCTGAAACACTGCACCGACACTATTAATATTTCCACCGTGCCCATTCACGACATAGAAACGACGAAACCCATGGGCGTAGAAACTTCTAAAAATATCAGCCAGCATGGCTTGGTACACCGACGGACGCAATGTAGCGCTTCCGCTAAAGGCCATGTGATGACTTGCCATACCGTAGTTTACGCTCGGTGCGACCATCATTTGAAGTTTAGCTCCCACCCCCGCGCTCACTGCCTCAGCACATAGATGGTCGGTGCCCAACAAACCCGTCGGCCCGTGCTGCTCCGTACTGCCTATGGGTAGTATCAGGGAGTTTTTGGTCTTCAGATAACTTTCAACTTCAGTCCAAGTTAAGGTGCTTAAATTCATAGCGAGCCTCCGGGTCCGGTTATAGCATGGCCTGGTCAAAGTGCCACGAATCGCATAGGTTTTCCGATATGAAGCATCATACCTACGTATTTGAGTTCCCTCACTGGGAAATTGTCGAGGTCAGTGGTCCCGATGCAAAAGATTTCTTGCACCGAATCACATCGGCCGATTTTCGAAACTATTTGGGAAACGGCCCACTGTCGGGCACCATGCTCACTGCCCTCGGAAAGATTTTATTTTATTTTGACGCAGCCCCCAATGCCCGACGCGACGGTTATATGCTTGTTTCACCACGAATTTCCGAAAGCAGTGCGGTGGTAGAGCTGGAAAAACTTCATTTTGCAGAAAATGTCACGATACGATCGGCCCGACCGGAGTGGCGCTTTTTTCGCGTGCTGACTAATCTGAACGACCTGCCGAATTTATTCGATCGCCAAATAACCATGGAGCTCAACCAGTGGACTGTCGACCACTGGCCGCTCGAACTTAAATACCCCGATGCTCCTACTCGGGACTTTGGAGTTTTGACCAATGAACCAAACGTGACCCCTCAGCTTGCCAGCGAAGACCTTTCGGAATATTTCCGAATCGCAAGTGCATTTCCGGCATCCGGTCTTGAACTGGATGGTTCCACTATTCCTCTCGAGGCGGGCCTAACAAAGGCTGTGCATGAAAATAAAGGTTGTTATCCTGGTCAAGAGGTCATCGAGCGCATTCGATCCATTGGGCAAACCGCAAGGGTACTGGGCCGAATTCGCGGTTCAGGAACGCGGCCTACCAAAGGAATGAACATTTTCGGCGATACTGACAGCGCCGCCGTCGTAGCAACACTAACAAGTAGCGCTCAGGCCCCAAATAGTTCGCAATGGGTGGGCCTCGCTTACTTTTCCCGCCTCTTTGCGCAGGGAAAAAAACATGCCGTCGGAACCCTGCAGAACGGGGCGCCGGTCACAATCGATTTCGTGGACACAGGAGCTAAACGCGCGTGATCGTCCCAAGAAATCTAAGACTGTCGTTATTCGCCTTTACGTGGTTGTTACTTACCCCTAGCAAAGCGAGTGGTTTTCTTGGCGAGCTTTTGCACTTGCCCCCAAACGCAAGTTATCAACAACTTCAAAACGAAAGATTTTCGGTCGTTTATCCGAAAGAATATGAAGAAGAAGCCAAGCGAACTATAGTTTTACTTGAAGAAGCCCATCAGAAATTAGCAGAACGCTTTCGTTACAATCGCAGCGACCAGGTTACCGTTTTATTGGCAGACACAGAAGATCGCGCCAATGGCGTGGCGAGTGCCATCGGACTTCAAGGGTTAGTGCTTTACCTCAAAGCGCCCGAACCCTACAGCCCGGTGGGCGAATACGACGATTGGCTACGAATGCTAGTGTTTCATGAATACACTCACTATTTGACGCTCGTGCAAACTCGCGGTTTATTTTCGTTTCTTCGAGTGTTTCTTGGTCATGCGCTTCTTCCGAATCACGCTTGGCCCTCTTGGTTGTCCGAGGGACTCGCCGTGTGGGTAGAGTCGAACTACACGAGGCAGGGGCGCGGACACGGCACTTACTTTAATACCATCACTCGCGACGCACTTGCCCGAGGTGATATCGACAGCGACGATTTTTTAGGTTTTGATTTAATATCGGCAAACCCGCGCCCTGAGTTTCCTTTTGGAGATAGCGCGTATTACGCTGGCTACGGAATCGTCGACGAACTCGTAAAGCGCAATGGCCCCGAGGCCCTTGGTACTCTTGTCGAGGAAGGTTCCGCTCGCATCCCCTATTTTTTAAACGGAACGCTAGAAAACGTAGTAGAAAAACATGTCGGAACCGTGGCGATTAACGAATGGCGCGGTCTTTGGAACGCCTGGACTTCACGAGAACGAGATCGGCTTGGTTCGGAATTGGAGTGGCTCAAACAACGACCCTCTTCCGAACTCGTAACTCGCACACATTCAACTGAAGGAGATTCCGCCATAGGGGCTCGTCTGTCTCCTAATGCCGAGCTGCTGGCTTACTCCGTGCAATCGGGCCACCACGACTATCAGCTAAAACTTAAAAATCTTCGCTCTGGAAAAGTGCTTCTTGTTCTTGAAGGGCTTTCGACTCCAGGTGTCGCATTTTCTGAAGACAGCAGTAAATTATATTACTCTCGGTTGGAATATGTCGGAGAACATCGCGTACATGCCGATCTTTACGAATTCGAAATAGCGCGCGCTAAACACAAGCGCTTAACCCACGGATTTCGGGCTAAAGACCCCGATCTTTGTGGCGACAAATTGGTTTACGCTACCCAAAAAGGTCGATTCTCTAGGTTAGAAACATTCGACCTTTATAGCAGAGAGCACAAAATCGTATATGCTGCGCCGGCATACACCCACGTTTCTAATCCACGTTGCGACGACAGCGGCGAATTCGTATATTTTTCCCAGAGGGCACCTGGAAAACTCGATCTTATTAGAGGCCTAAACTTAAAGGCCAACACTCTACTTCCATTCAGCATCGGTGATGGCAACGAGTGGGGCGCTATTTTTCCGGAACCTTCGAGCGACGGAATATATTTCACTCGAGTTCGAGATGGGTTTTATGAATTCGCGCGCAAAAAGCCCCAACAGGAACCCGAAACAATCGCACGTTCAAAGCACGGCTATTGGCTCCCAAGTGTTGAAAAAGGCACAGTCGCATTGACTCTTGTAACCTCACGGGGATTACGGGCCGCGACTGTTGAAACTAAAAAAATTATCGCACCGGCCCAGCTTGTCCCTGCCGTGAGCGCCGTCTGGAAACCCGCAAGTCCGTTGAACGCTGCAACCAATCCCCCTGTCCAAAACACCACTATTGGGAACTACCATCTATTTTCCTCGTTGAGCCCAAGAATTTGGAGCCCTGTTGGTGAATTCTCCTCTAGCTACTGGACCGCCGGTGTTAGTTTGTTAGGTTGGGATGACCTCGATCAACTGAGATATTCCTTGACCCCTTGGTATGATTCTTTTTCAAAAAAACCCATGGGGAACGCCTCTACTCGCCACAGAATCGGTACGTTTTATCTTGGCCTTTCTGCCGAGCGCGAAGTGACTGATCGATTTTCATTTGCCAGTGGGCTCGAATTTTATTCAATCGATACCACGTTCGGTGCATCTTTAATGCGACCTTGGACCTGGATTGAATGGCAGTTCACTCCCACCGTAGTTTTTGAGCGCAATCAGGCTTCGTTCGGCGGTAGTTTTCTTCACCGCACGTTTGAACCAGATTATCGGGCCGGTTTAGATCTTCGTTTATCAAGTATCGAGTCTTTTGATTTTTCGATTGGCCCCGACGAAGGCTTCGGAGCAGTCTTGTCCGGCCGTAAATTTTGGAGTTCTGGAGACCAACCTCTGAAAACTTACGCGCAAATGCGAAAAATTTTTTCACTCTGGTCTCAACATACGGTCTTAGACACTCAGATTTTTGGCGCCATCGCCCACGAAGCATCCTACGACATTCCTGACTCTATTATAGAGGTTGGAGGCAGCGGCGATTCTTCACGCTTAGATCTACCTCTGCGTGGCTATCCTTCCAATGCATTGCTGGGAAATCGAGCCGCGGCCGTGCAGTTCGAGCTGCGCATTCCAATTTCACAGGTTTTTCGGGGTACCGACACTTTTCCAATGTTCAATCGTAACTTCGGAGCCTTCGTGTTTTATGATGCTGCTAAAGTTCGCGAAACCGATGACGAGTGGCGCGGTTATTCTGCGGGAGCCGGCGGAGGTCTGGTGTTTAACCTCACGGCTTTTTACCACGTGCCATTTAACCTTAAATTTCAGTATGCCCGCGGTCTTCACCGAGCACATCGTGGAGAGAGCGCATTCAATATCCTAATCGGTGGCGGCTTGCCGTTTTAGTCCGGCAGGCAAAAATGAAACTCAAACGGCAAAATCTGCCCGTGCCGCTCGCGGCCGGTTTACGCTATCTTTAAATAGATGGGCCGAAGTTTTTTAACACTAAATATTTTGTTGTTTATCATCAGCAGTTCTTCTCTGGCCAATTCCGGCCGCAAACCAGCGTCGGAATCGCCCTCCGCAAAAGCCCCGTTCACCGGAGTAGTAGTGTTGACCGATGGAACGGTATATTCTCAAAGAGGTTCGGTTCACTACACTCGCCCGAATTTAGGACGCAAAATTAAAGTCAATGATTTTGGCCAATACCAAGACGCTCCCGCCATGCCGGTATTTGTGAAATTCGCTACCGATTCCCAACGTTACTTAAAACCAAACGGACTTGTCTTTCCGGGCGACGTGCTTTTGACAGCTGGCGAAGGGTTCACCAAAATATTGTTTCGCGACAATTCGCTCGTCGACATGGGCCCCGGCGCCGCTCTGGAAATAGCGAAATTCGATGTTGATCAGGACCTCAGTAAAAAACGCGACGTTGAATTGCGAATCGCCTATGGAAAATTTCGGGTTATTGTGGCCGATCCACTCCGCGATGGCCAAACCTTTAAGGTTTACACTCCCAACACCATGATGAATGTGCGTGGTACTGAATTTATCGTAAACGTATTCACCGACAAAGAAGGTCTCTCGCAAACTGACGTTGTTTGTCTGCACGGTCAGGTTTCAGTTGATCTGGCAAAGCCTACCACCAAGGGCCTAGTCTACCACCAGACTGCCGTGGTGAATCCAGGCGTTAGGTTCCGGACCGAGGGGCACAATGGGCTCACACGAGAAGTCATGAGTAAAGCACTCAATCCGGCGCAGCTCCGCGAAGCAGTAAAGTCCACGAGCCCACTGGTCAACGCCCTTGCCACTTATGCTGCCGTGCTCCCGCGAGCGCTCGACGTACCAGGAACCGGAGTCTCGAACATCGCGCAAGCCCGGAGGTATCCGGACTTTAAAGCGTTAGCAAATAAACCAACCGGAGAGGAACTTTTGCAACCATCGCGACGAATCGCGAGTTTGAAAAACTTTGATACTCCCGAAAAAGATTTTGATGTTTCTCCGATTGCACCTGGTCTACAACGCCACGGGCGACTGAGTCGTTATACTGGTATTAGTCCACTCGACCTTGCGCCGAACGATTCGGTTCGCTAAAACTAACTCATGCAAAAAACAGTCTTATTGACCGAGGCCAAAGCCGCCCGTGAACGCATAGCACCGTTCGTCACCTCTACGGCCTTGCAGCTTTCGGAACCCTTGAGTTCGAGAACCGGAAAAAACATTTGGTTAAAACTCGAGAACCAGCAACTTACCGGCTCCTTCAAAATACGTCCGGCCCTTAATGGTATTCTCTGTCATTTAGCCCAAGCCAGAAACCAGGGCGTCATTACCACGTCGTCGGGAAACTATGCTCAAGCCGTAGCCTACGCAGCTAAACTGCTCGGGGTGCACGCCACCATCGTCATGACCCCTTCGACTGCCACAATAAAAATTGAAAAAACCAAAGCCCATGGCGCACGCGTGGTATTTTGTGAAGATCACTTCGAAAGTCGTTTTGAAACGCTCGAAAGAATCCAAAAACAAGAAGGACAATTGGTTTTACACGGATTTGATTCCAGCGAGACAATTGCCGGGAATGGAACCATTGCACTAGAGTTGGTAGATCAGCTAAAAGTTCCCTTTTCTCTGTTCAGCCCCGCCAGTGGCGGTGGTCTGGTTTCCGGGATTGCGGGAACTTTGAAGGCTTTAGATCCCGTCTACGAAATTTTTGGAGCCCAACCAGAAGTGGGAGGTGCCATCGTACGTTCCTTGGCACGCGGCTCCCCAGTAAACGTAGGTCCTTTCAAGACAATCGCCGACGCACTTGTAGCTTCGGTTCCGGGAGCGCGCACCTTCCCAATTATTCAGGCTCACTGTGCCAACTTTTTTGGTGTGACCGAGGAATCCATCACTCACTGTTTTGAAAATTTGTTAAGCGCCGGCGAAATCGGTCCGCTCGAACCAGGCGGCGCAGTGAGCGTAGCGGCCATGCTTGAACATTTTAACAGCTGTCTTCACCGCGACATTGTCTGCGTGATTAGCGGTGGCAATTTTACCCGCTCTTTATAGGCGGTAAGTCATTCCGACTGTCACCGCAGCACGATTGTAGTCAAGACCAGCGGCATTCGAATCATTTTGCCGAACGCTAACGTCAATAA
>DGKJ01000117.1:0-2221 GCA_002387735.1 Bacteriovoracaceae bacterium UBA4573
AGCCAGAGGTAACCACCACACCGGCACGCGAAAAACACCAAACGAGGCAACGGCGACCACCAAGACTGAAAATAAAAGCACCGGACCCGTTAATAGATTGTAGATTTTACCTTTTTTATAGTCCGTCAAAGCGGCCAGAAAAAAAACTGTCCCCAGGACCCCCCAGATAATTCGAGGAGAAGTTGAGAGCAGAGAATAGTCCCAACTCATTTGAAACATGAGTCAGTTCTCCCACATCACGCGATTTTCAGGGAACCCACCTACGCGTATTTCAGATTCCAACACCGCATTGAATCGCGTGAATCCATTTTGAAGGAACCCATTAAACACCGTAAAAAAGGTAATCGAAACTCCGGCGGCAAGTACCAATAAAAGTACGTACTCCGTCAAAGCCTGACCGAGCTGCGCCCTGTGTTTTAATTTAGAGGTAAGATAGTTGCTGCGTCTCATCCTTGAGCCGTTTACCAATGGTTGTAAGACTAATTGCCGCTAACTTCTGCTTCCATTGTGTCGAAAGCGGCATCCATGATTTTCTTCAATCTGCCCTGCAGATTTCCGCCCAATACTTTTACGGCCATCACGACGATCACCAGCAAAAAGATGTACTCGGCCGTGGTCTGGCCCGATTCATCCCGAATTAGGGTTCGAAGCTCGCGTCGAACGTAGTCTTTGCTTTTTTTGAGAAACACCAATGCTCTCATATTTAGATAGCCCTCAGAGCCCTTATCGGACTCTCCCTATAAAAATTATAGGGTTTATTGTCTATTCCTGTCAATTTATGCGCAAACCATTGTAATGACTGCCTGATTATCATGGTTACCCTTTTGATTGGCGGTCGTTATAAGCCTTTGATTTTCTTTGTGAATTAGTATGTCGAGCGGGGTTTTCTCGCTAAGCATTGAATAAGACTGGGAAAAATCTTCGTCAGTCAAACGACCATGTACCCCGTCGGTGGCGAGCATTAAAAGGTCGCCTCGTTGGATCTTTAACTCAATAATTTCCGGCTCAATGTCCTTAGCAATGCCCAATGCCATGAGCGGAAACGCCCATTTACCGTTCCAAGACCCCGGAAACACCCCTTTGACTGCGTTAAACGAACGGGGCTTGGCAATTTGCATGGCCCTACCGCGGCGCACTAAATAAGCTGCACAGGAACCAGCGTGGGCCAACGTCATATGATCGCCGGAAAAAAAGGCAAACAACAGACTGGCGCCAGCTCGCAAGTTAAGTGGCTTCGATTTATTTTCGGCACAGAGACGTTCATTGGCATAAAGAAGCGCATTGAAAATAAGATTGGCGCTTGCACTCAAATAGGTTCGATAAATAAAAGGTAGCGTAACTTCTGAGTCGCCTAGGCCGTTTTCTACGAAATACTTTACGTCCTCGAGCGTTTTAGTAGCGGCCACATCTCCAATGCCAGTACCGCCAAATCCGTCAGCCACGCCGAAGAGTTTGTGTGCGGGTACTGCGATCACCGCGTCTTCATTTAAATCTCTACTCGGTCCTGGGTCCGACACGCTCCCATAGGCCCGAACGATCGTCTTACTCATCGCTGCCTCCATCGCCTTCAATTTCTACGTTTGAAGTGTCGGAGCCACCGGCCACATGGCGATCCAAAAGTTCAAATCGTTTAAATTTTCGGGAGCATCGCCCATGATAAACGCTATCTGGCATTGCGATATCCAGACATTCTTTAAATTTCGAACGAGCTTCGCGATAGCTGCTCACACCTTCGGCAATTAGCCCCTCAGTGTAAATTCGTCGGGCGCGTTCAAAAAGCATTTTCTTGATTCCGTCTAACGCCGCTCGGGCCGTTTTATTTCGCGCGTCGATCCGAAGTGCTGCCATATAACCGTCTCGGGCTTTTGCCAT
This sequence comes from Bacteriovoracaceae bacterium UBA4573, assembly GCA_002387735.1. GTDB lineage: Bacteria > Bdellovibrionota > UBA1018 > UBA1018 > UBA923 > UBA923. The sequence goes on from DGKJ01000117.1 coordinate 1,873, forward strand.
GTCACCACTAGCCATAGCCCGAACTGCGTCTTCGAGAAATGGTTTAACATCTTCCCGAAGCCTTCTGCGCGCTTCGCTCGCTATTTGTTTGGCTTCATTCAACATGCCCTCGTCCTGATAACCCATGAGCGGCGCTTCGTTCATTTTGTCGATTGCTTCATAATATTTTTTTTGTCGAAGTAACTTTTGGCCCTCGTCTAATAAGGCCTGAAACGTTTCTTTTTTAGCTAGTTTTTCGCGACGCGCGGCTTCGGCAACCCGTTTTTGCTCTTCTTTTTGCTCAATTTCGTCTTTTAAGCGTGCGACGGTCGGATTTTCAGGATCTCGTTCCAGAATTTGTGCAAACAAT